>CAIZWI010000120.1 GCA_903936645.1 uncultured Verrucomicrobia subdivision 3 bacterium | reverse complement strand
GACCGGGGCAGCGCCGTTTCAGTATCAATGGCAGAAGAACGGGACGAATATTTTCCTGGCCACGGCGGCGACGCTGGGGCTGACCAACGTGCAGGCAGCGGATGCGGGTAACTATGACGCGGTGCTGGTGAATTCTTACGGCACCAATACCAGTCCAGTGCTGGCGGTGCGGGTGACGCCGATCACGAACGCAATTCCGTTGGCGGTGAACATCCTGGTAACCAATACCACTATGCAGGCGGGGCAAACCCAGCAAGCCACGGTGACGGCAAACCTGGTGCAAGTGGCCAATTATCCGGCAACCTCGAGCGCTACGAATTGGATCAGCAGCAACCCGGGTGTGCTTTCGGTGAACAGCAGTGGATTGATCACGGCATTGGGTGCGGGGAGCGCCACGGTGAGTGCCACGGTCAACGGGATCACCGGGACAAGCGCCAACTTGACGGTGTCGCCATTGCCCGCGCCGACAGCCTATTATCCGCTGGACGCTGATGTGCTGGACCACAGTGGCAACAGTAACGATGGTGGGAACACCGGAGTCACGTTTGCCGCCCCGGCTTATGTGAGCACGGCGGCGGCGGTTTTTAACGGGAGTAGTTATGTGACCATTCCGAAGTCGATTGGTCTGAACGGCACGGGTTTTACGATTGCCATGTGGGTCAAGACGACGGACACGGGGGGCGGGCCGAACTGGTATTCGGGCGAGGGGTTGGTGGATGGGGAGGTGGGCGGGATGACGACTGATTTCGGCACGGCGCTGGTGGGGGGGAATTTTGCCCTGGGGGTGGGCCAGCCGGACACCACGGTGACTTCCACCAATGCGATCAATGACGGCAACTGGCATCACGTGGCGGGGACCTGGAACCTGCTCAGCGGGGCGATGAATGTTTATGTGGACGGGGTGTTAAGCGCCAGGGGCACCGGCCCCACCGGCGCGCGCGCGGCTCCGCCCAGCCTGCGCATCGGCAGCATCCAGACCGGGGTGGGCGGGGGATTTCTGAATGGCACAATCGACGAGGTTAAGTTGTACAACACCGAATTTACCGCCCAGCAAGTGGTGGCGGTGAAAAATTCCTATGCGGCCGCCCCGCAACCGGGGATGCCCGTGGCGTCGCCAACCAACTCGGTTTATGGGGGAACGGTGGTGACCCTCACGGTGCCGGTGGTTGGCCTGCCGCCGCTGCAATATCAATGGCAAAAAAACGGCACGAACCTGCCCGGGGCGACTTCAGCCACGCTGGTTTTGTCCAATATTTTGGCGGCTGATGCCGCCAATTACGATGTGCTGGTGGGCAATGCCGCGGGCACCAACGCGAGTGCGGGGTTGAGGTTGACGGTCAACCCGCCGAGTGCGCCGTTTTTCACCCGGCAACCCGGGCCAGGCATGGTCACCAATTACGTGGGCAGTTTGGTGACTCTGGCCGGGGCGGTCAGTGGCACCCAGCCGATTGCCTGCCAATGGCAGCACAATGGCACCAATATTTTCAATGCGACGGCCAGCAGCCTGGCGCTGGCCAGCCTGCCGCCCGGAGCGGCGGGCACCTACACGCTGGTCGCTTCCAATCAATATGGTTTCACCAACAGCGCGGCGGTGGTATTGACGGTATTGCCCGCGCCCAACCCGGCGGCTTTGAATGTGTTGACCTATCATAATGACAACACCCGACGCGGAGCCTACACGAATGAGGTGCTGCTGACGCCGGCCAATGTAAATGCAACCACGTTTGGGCGCTTGATCACATACCCCACGGATGGCCTGATTATCGCCCAGCCGTTGTACTTGGCGGGCCTGGCCATTCCCGGGCAGGGCACGCACAATGTGGTTTTTGTGGCGACGGAGAACGACAGCGTTTATGCCTTCGATGCGGACAGCAATGCGGGGACGAATGGCGGGGTGCTCTGGCATGCCAATCTGGGTATCGCGGTCTCCAGCTTCAATAATGAATTTGGCAATCGGTATCAGGGCAACTATTACGGGGACATCACCCCGGTGGTGGGCATCACTGGCACGCCGGTGATTGACCCGGTTTCCGGCACGCTATATGTGAATGTCCACACCCGCGAAGTGGGGGCGACGACAAATTATTACCACCGCATCCACGCTCTGAACGTCACGAATGGCAATGAACAACCATACAGTCCGGTGGCGGTGACGAACTCCGTGCCGGGAACGGGGCGGGACAGCACGAATGGGATCGTGGTTTTCAATCCCGTCACGGAGAACCAGCGTCCGGGGCTTACGCTGGCGGGCGGCATGCTCTATGTGGGCTATGGCAGTTATGCGGACACGGATCCTTACCATGGGTGGGTGATTGGGTTCAACGCCACCAACCTCCAGACCTCCGCACGGAATGTGATGTGCACCACGCCGAACGCCACGATTGCGGCCTTTGGTCCCAACGCGGCGGAGGGGGCGCTGTGGATGGGGGGTAATGGCCTGTGCGCAGACGCGAGTAACAATCTTTATTTTATCACGGCGAATGGCAGCTTTACCGCGAACACCGGGGGCGGCGATTACGGCGACAGTTTCGTCAAACTGGCCACCACCAATGGCCTGGCGGTGGCGGATTATTTTACGCCGTACAACCAGGCGGACTTGTCAGCGAACGACACGGACCTGGGGTCAGGCGGGGACCTTTTATTGCCGGATTCCGCCGGCAGTGCGGCGCATCCGCACCTCATCGTGGGCTGTGGCAAGGATGGCATTCTGCGCCTGGTAGACCGCGACCAGATGGGGCATTTCAATGCGGCGAATGATAATCAAATCGTGCAGGAAGTACCCGGGGCCATCACGGGCGCCTGGAGCACCCCGGCGTTCTTCAACCAACACATCTATTATCAAGGCTCCGGTGACGTGATGAAGGCGTTCCTGATCACCAATGGGGTCATTGTGCCCACCCCCACGTCGCAGGCCACGGTCAACTTTGGCGCGCTGGGCGGGACCCCCTCCATTTCGGCCAATGGCACGAACAATGGGATTGTCTGGACGATTCAGTCCGACGCGGCCGGCAGCGGCGGTCCTGCTGTGCTGCACGCCTACAACGCCACCAACCTGGCCGTGGAACTCTACAACAGCAACCAGAATCCCGCCCGGGACAAGGCTGGCGCGGCGATTACCATGACCACCCCGACGGTGGCCAATGGGAAAGTATTTGTGGGCGGAGAGTATGCATTGACGATCTATGGCAACAGTTTGTTCCTGGCCACGCCGGTGATTTCCCCGCCGGGCGGCCAGTTCACGAACTCGCAATGGGTGACCCTCAGTGACAGCACGCCCAACGCCACCCTCTATTACACCCTGGACGGCACCGTGCCGACCACCAACTCATTCATTTACACGGGACCCATCCTGCTCCAGCACAACACCAGCTTGAGCGTGATCGCGGGCGAGCCGGGGGCGGCCAGCAGCGGCGTGGCGAGCGCCAGTTTCGTGAATAGTTCGGCCATGGGCACGGGCACGGGGTTGACTGGCCGGTATTGGGCCAAAACCAGCAGTGCGGTCTTTACGAACCTGAACTTTAACGGCCTGCCCACCCTTACCCGAACGGATGCCACCATTAATTTCAATTGGGGCACCACCGGACCGGCTCCGCTTGTGGGGGCAACCAATTTCTGCGTGCGGTGGACAGGCACGTGCCAGCCACAATATTCTGAACTCTACACATTCGCGACCACGGCGGATGATGGCGTGCGGTTGTACGTGAACGGCCAGTTGATCATTGACAACTGGGTGGATAAAGCCGGCGCTACGACCGTCAGCAACAGCGTCCCGCTGGCGGCCCAGGAGTATTATAATGTGGAGCTGGATTATTATCAGCGGACGAACAATGCCAGTGTTGCGCTGGCCTGGAGCAGTCCTTCCACGCCGTGGGCAATTATCCCGCAGACGCAGCTCTATCCCCAAACGAATCCGCCGCCGGCGGTGGTTCTCACCGCTCCGGCCGGCAGTGCCACGCGTTTTACCGCCCCGGCCAGTGTGACGATTACGGCCAGCGCCGATGACCAATACAATCCGGTCAGCCAAGTGGCTTTTTACGCCGGCAACACGTATCTCGGCAGTGTGAGCAACACGCCCTACACCCTCACCACCACCGGGCTGCCGGCGGGCGGTTACAGTCTGACGGCAGTGGCCACGGACGGGAGCGGTTTGAGCGCGACCTCGGCGCCCGTGGCCATCGTGGTGGTGGCCGGCACCGGCCAGCCTTACGGGCTGACCAGCCGGGCGGCCGTGCCGGCATTTCTGAACATGCCGACGACGTCCAGCGGCCCGCTGCCATCCCTCCTATCGGGCACGGGCGCGTTTAGCGACACGCCCAACCGTGTGCCTGGCAACGGTTTGATTGCCTATGTGCCCAACTCGCCGTTATGGTCCGATGGTGCTTTGAAAAGCCGTTATTTTGCGGTTCCCAACCAGAGGGGCGGCATCACGCCCGGCCAGCAGATTGGTTTTTGTCCGACGAACTCCTGGAGCTTTCCGGCGGGCAGTGTGTTTGTAAAAAATTTCGACCTGGTGGTCAATGAGACCAATGCCAGTGTCCCGCCGCGCCGGCTGGAAACCCGCCTGCTGGTGCGTGACATCAATGGCCAGGTCTATGGTGTCACTTACAAATGGCGGTCCGATGGGAGCGATGCGGATTTGCTGGCGAGCCGGCTCACCGAAAATATCCTGATCACCAATGCCACCGGAATCCGGACGCAGGCGTGGACTTATCCGAGCCCGGCGGATTGTCTGGCGTGCCATACGGCGCAGGCGAACTATGTGCTGGGGCTCAACACCCGGCAGTTGAATGGCAGTCAGACGTACCTGGCGACAGGCGTGACGGACAATCAGTTGCGCACGTTGAATCAGCTCGGGCTGTTTAACCCGGCCTTTGACGAGGCGGGCATTACTCATTTCGAGAAGCTTTCCGCACTCACCAATCTGAACGTTTCACTGCAGGAACGGGTGCGGTCTTATCTGGATGCCAATTGCGCGGAATGCCATTTGCCGGGCGGCAGTGGCATCACCTTTGACGCGCGCTACGAGACGCCCCTGGCCAGTGCGAAAATCACCAATTACGCGGCGGCTTTCAATTTGGGTTTTGATAATGCCTGCATTATCAAGCCCGGGGACATCTGGCGCTCAATGAATTACCAGCGGATGAACACGACCAACGGCACCTACAAAATGCCGCCGCTGGCCCGCAACCTGATTGATACCAATGCGGTGCAGGTATTGAGCGATTGGATCAACAGTTTGCCCGGAACCCCGGCCCTGCCGCCGCCCACGCTGCTACCGCCGGGGGGCAGTTTTGTCGGCCAGGCTGGCGTGGTCGTGTTGCCGGCCAGCACCAATGGGCTGGTTTATTACACCCTGGATGGTTCGCTGCCCACGACCAATTCCGTTTTGTACACCGGACCTTTTACCCTGCTGACCAGCGCCACGGTGCTGGCCAGTGCTTATGGCACGGGCTACGTCAACAGTGTGTCCGCGAAAGGGGTGTTTCTGATCGAACCGCTGCGTTTCACCACGCAGGGATTTGCCAAGAATGGGTTCCAACTGGGTTTCGCAGGCGTCCCGGGCAGTAACTATGTGCTGCAAGCCTCCACCAATCTGGCCACGTGGACCGCGATCAGCACCAACCAGGCGCAGACGAATTATTTCAACTGGCTGGATCCGCAGGCGACCAATTATTTGCAGCGCTATTACCGGGTGTTGCGGCAACCGTGAAGTGGGGGAATGACGGTTTAGAAAGATGGCAACCTCAGCATTGCAACACCCGAAGAGACGCCCCAGATTACCAGATACGGCAAAATCGCTAATGCACGGCATCATTCAACCAACATGGATGTAATATGGCCGTCTGCCATTTTAGGATAAAAGTTTTAGCCAAATCCAACAGTGCTGACAGTTTGTTCCGGCCGCGAAAGTGCTTCAGGTTTTTTATCAATCAATCAACATTGTTGAAGGGATACTCGATTCGGGAATAATTACCGTAGATTTTTAAACACGCTGGATAACTCCGGCTAGCATGTGGGCCCCTTCATTCGCGGAGCGGGAAAACACAGCACCGGTCGCGCTGCTACCACCGGCCTCGCACTTTTAGTGAACAATCTGCCAGGACGGGGGCCGTTTATTCGGAAAATGCCAATATAAGGCCACTAGAATTTTGGGCGCAGGCTCTCCAGAACAGCAGCCGTGACCGGTTGGACGCCGATGCCGTTGAGGCAGCGGAAGTCGATGGGGCATTGGCGCAGGAAGCAGGGGGCGCAGGGGACGGGGGACTTGAGCAGGTGGTGGCGGCGGTCGCCCGGCAGGCCGGGGCCGGTGAGTTCGGGGGAGGTACTGCCGAACGGAACGACCACAGGGGTGCCGAGGGCCGCGGCGACGTGCATGGGGCCCGTGTCATTGGTCAGCAGCACCTGGCAGTGTTTCAGGGCGGACATCAGTTCGCCCAGGCGGGTTTTACCGGCCAGAGAGGTTACGTGACCGTGGGCGAGGGGAGCGGTGAGCCGGGCGCGTAAATTTTCAGCCAGGGCCACGTCACCGATGCCGCCGAAGATCATAAATTCACAGTCGAGCTGCCGGTAGAGTTCGTTGGCGGTGGCGGCGAACGATTCGATGGGCCAGCGCTTGGCCGGACCATATTCGGCACCAGGATTCAGGCCGATGAGGCAGCTGGCGCGCTGGCTATCCGGCGGGAAATGCCGGGCCAGACCGGTGTCGGCAAAGGGCAACGCGGATAGAATGGGAGGCAGGGGGCGGGGGCTGGCACCCCAAGCGGCCACGAGATGCAGGTATTCGTGAATTTGATGCGCCCGGGTGGGGAGTTGTAGGCCGGCCGGTAACGCGGCGGACGGTTGGGCGATGAGTTGCTGGATTTCCGCGACCGTCCGCTTGTGCATGGGGACAGCTTCCGCCCGGGCGGGCAGGGCTTGGGTGAGCAACCAGTTGCGCCAGGGCCGGGCGTAACCGAGACGCTCGGGCACGCCCGCCAGAAACACTTCGAGAGCCGAGCGGGGGGAATTGGGCAGCACCAAGGCGTGCGTAAATTGCCGTTCCCGCAATTGGCGGCTGACGGTAAAGACCGAGGACCGGGCACGGATGGTCATGACGTCGTCCACGGCCGGATGGTTGGCCCAGAGGCCGGCGAGTTTTGCCGGGGTGAGCAGGGTGATGTGGGCGGCGGGGCAAGCCTCCCGCAGGCGCAGGAGCGCGGGCGTGGTCATGACGGCATCGCCGAGCCAATTGACACCGCGCACCAAGATCCGTCCGTGAGCGGGGTCAGACACCGGGGTCACCTGGGGGTTCGGCCGGGGCTTTGGCCTCGGCGGGTTTCCAACGTTTATGCACCCAGAACCAGTTGGCCGGATCGCGGCGCACGGCGGTTTCAAACGCGAGATTTACCTCGCGGGTGACGTCCTCGATGGGCCGGCGGCGGCCGTTGACCACCGTGAGAATCGGGGGGCTGTTTTCAATCCGCCACTGGCCCAGTCCCACGCGGTAACAAATGGCCACATGCAAAGGGCAGCGATAGCGCAGGGCGAAGACAGCCGGGGCGGTGGAAACGGAGCATTCATGGCCTAAAAAGGGCAGGCGCAGGCCTTTGCTTCCAGCATGTTGATCGCACAACAGACCCAGCATGGAGCCGGTGCGGGTCATCATGGCGAGGAGTTCGGCACCACCAAAGCGACGTTCATAGAAATTGCAGCCGGAGCGGTTGCGGAGTTCCACCATGAGGCGGTTCAAGCCCGGCTGGCGCAGGGCGCGGTAGGTGGAGGCCAGTTTGAAGGAGGGCACGAAATGGGTGTAATGGGAGCAGAGCTCAAACAACCCAAAGTGGCCGAGGGCCAGGATGCGACTCTGGGCTTGGGGACCCATTTCGCGGGGGACTACCAAATTCATGCCGACCAATTCGATGCGCTTTTGCAATTGAGCCCACGGCATCATGTAGGTCTTGATGGTGCAGGCATAATTTTCGCCGAGCCGGCGGAAGTTTTCCCGGGCAATGGCCTCAATTTCCGCCGCTGATTTCTCCTGGCCAAAGCACATGGTCAGGTTGTCCAGCGCCACCTGGCGGTGGCGCCGGTCGGTGAAATAAATGAGGGCGCCCACCCGACGCCCCACCCAGGCGACCAGGGTGAGCGGCAACCAGGAAATGAAGGTGACGAAGGCTTTGCCGAGCCAGTAAATCAAGGTGTTCATGCTCAGCGAAAACAGATTTTGCGCACGCAGTCCTGAAAATCATTCGCACCGCTCACGATGCGGATTTCCACGCGCATAAAATAAAAGGGCAGGTCACGCCGGTCGATTTTGGGGAAACGCACGGCATCCTTTTGGGTGGTGATGATGGTGTCCGCCTGGCGCTTCTTGCTGCGGTTGATGGTGTTAAGAATTTCCTGCTGGGTGAACCGGTGGTGGTCGGCAAAGCGTTTGGCGTAGACCAGTTCCGCGCCAAGTTTTACGAGGCTCTGCTCGAAACTCTCCGGCTGGGCGATGCCGCTGAGCGAGGCAACTTTGTGACCGCGGAGGAAGTCGAGATTCTTGCGCTCGCCGGTGAACACATCCTCCAGATAGAGGGGGCTGTGCACGCATTCAATCACGGCGGCGGTGCTGTTCAGGCGGGCGATGCGGTGGCGAAGTTCGGCGGTGTTGCCGTCGCTTTTGGTGATGAAGATGGTGTGGGCGCGGGCCAGGTGGGAGGGAGGTTCACGGAGGGTGCCGCGCGGCAGCATATACTCGTTGCCGAAAGGTTGCTGCCGGTCGATCAGCACCACGTCATGCCGGCGGCCGCGGAGGTTCCAATATTGGAAACCGTCGTCAAGGAGCAGGGTGTCGCACCCAAATTTTTCGATGGCGTAGCGCCCGCTTTTCACGCGATCCTTGTCGACGAGCACCACGACATCCTTGAGGTTGGACGCGAGCATGTAGGGTTCGTCGCCGGCCATGTCGGAGTCCAGGAGCAGAGATTTGCCATCGGAGACGACGCGGGGCGGGGTCTGGTCCTCACGGAAGAGGAGTTTGTTGAGCAACATTTGGTGGACCGGCCGGGGTTTGGAACGGTAGCCGCGGGAGAGAATTGCGACATTGCGCCCGGCGTCGCGTAATTCGCGGGCGAATTTTTCCACCACCGGGGTTTTGCCGGTGCCGCCGACGGTGAGATTGCCAATGGCAATTACTTGAACGCCCAGGGTTTTGTCCCGGAGAATGCGGACGTCATAGAGCCAGCGCCGGATTTTTATGGCTACCTGGAAAATTTTGGAGCCACCAAAGAGGGTGGCGCGTGTCAGTCGGGCTTTATAGTCATGCCGGTCCCCGAATATAACTTCGAGGAAAAAGGTTTCAAGACTTTCGGCCCAGACCCGGAATTTTTCACGCATCAGTTAATCCAGTGTGCCAAAAATGATGCGGGGCGGCAAGAAATCAGGAGCGAGGGGCAGAAAAAGCTCGTCGGGCCAATTTTGACAGCGGCATTGAATTTAAACGGTCAATATTCGATCAAGTTGATCGTTGATTGGAGGTTATTTAATATGCACCGCTATGGTTCATTTTGCCCAGGTGAATTCAGCGCGGCACGGAAGAGTAATCCCGGGGGGGAATGGGGTGAATTCGGAGTTGGGGTCGAATAGGGCTGGAATTGTGCGGGGTCATGGCGGATGATGATGCTGACAAACGAATATGACCACACCCATTGCCCATCCCCGGGATCCGCTGCATGGCATCACCCTCGAGGCCATTTTGAACCACCTGGTGCAGAAACATGGCTGGAAGGAAATGGCGCATCGCATTCAGATTCGCTGTTTCATGTTCAATCCCACGATCAAGTCCAGCCTGACCTTTTTGCGGAAGAATCCATGGGCGCGGGAGAAGGTGGAGGGGTGGTTTATTGCGGAATTGCCATATGTGGCAGCGCCCCAAAGCCCCGCCTCAAGGCCCGTGGAATCGGCAAAAGCCAAGCTCTTATAAGCAGGGAAACTGCAAGCCGGGCCATGCCAAGGCACGTTATGACGGTGGGAAGCAGGTGGATTTTTAGGGGCGGGTTGTGGTAGGATGGACAGCAACAACATTTGAAAGCACTGATCGAAACCAGAAACAGCCGCTCGGAACGGGTTTTCCTTGTGGGCGTGGAACTCAAGGCCAGCGATGCCACGGAAGTCCGGGAATCGCTGGAAGAGTTGGGCGAATTGGCGGCCACGGCGGGCGCGGAGATTATCAGCCATGGCACGCAAAAGATGGATTCACCCTCCCCGGCCACCTACATTGGCAAGGGCAAGGCAGATGAGTATGCGGGTTTCTGCAAGCAGAACCATGTGGACACGGTGATTTTCGATGATGAACTGTCGCCGGCCCAGAGCCGCAACCTGGAGAAGATTTTTGAGTGCAAGATTCTGGACCGGACGGCGCTGATTTTGGACATCTTCGCCCAACGGGCGCGGACGCGGGAGGGCAAGTTGCAAATCGAACTGGCGCAACTCCAGCATTTGCTGCCACGCCTGACCCGGTTTTGGGGCCATTTGTCGCGGCAATCCGGCGGGATCGGGATGCGCGGGGGCGAGGGGGAATCCCAGTTGGAGGCGGACCGTCGAAAGGTGTCCGAACGGATTGACCGGATTGAGCGGGATCTGGACTCGGTCCGGCGGCAGCGGGAGACCCAGCGGGTGGGGCGGCAGCGGAGCAACTGGCCGCTGGCCTCGATTGTGGGCTACACGAACGCGGGCAAATCCACACTGCTGAACCACCTGACCGGCGCGGAAGTGCTGGCCATGGACAAATTATTTGCCACCCTGGATCCCACCACCCGGCGGCTGCGCCTGCCGACGAATCAAAATGTATTACTAACGGATACGGTGGGATTCATCAAGAAACTGCCGCACGGGCTGGTCGAGGCCTTCAAGGCGACGCTGGAGGAAGTGGTGCAGGCGGACCTGCTGCTGCACGTGGTGGATGTGAGTCATCCGCTGGCAGAGGAACAAATTCTGGCGGTGAACGCGGTCCTCACCGAAATCGGGGCGGTGGGCAAGCCAACCCTGATGGTGTTCAACAAAGTGGACCGGTTAGCCGAGGGGGTGCCGGCGGCGTTGCGCGAGCATTTTCCCGCGGCGGTGGCGATCTCGGCCCGGACGGGGGACGGGGTGCCGCAGTTGCTGGCGGAAATCGGCACGCAACTCCGGCCGATTCGCGAGGTGCTGGATTTAAAAGTGCCGCAGGAGCAGGCGGCGGTGATCGCGCGCATTCATGCCGTGGGCCAGGTGGTGGCGAGCCGTTACGGAAGCAAAACGGCACGGTTCAAGGTGCGCATCCCGCCTCATCTGCGGGAAGAGTTTGCGGCGTTTGAGGTTGAACCGGCCTAGAAATTTTTTCCAATCTGTGGCTTGATTCCACTTGGGCAACAGCGTTAAGGTTGCCCCGTCATTCAACCATAAATCTTTATGTCACAAACCGGACGTCAATCCATTAATATCAGCAAAGTTCTCTGCGTCATCATGGGTGGCGGGCAAGGGACACGGCTGTTTCCCCTGACCAAGGAGCGGGCCAAGCCGGCCGTGCCGCTGGCGGGCAAATACCGGTTGGTGGATATTCCGATTTCCAATTGCATCAACTCCGGTTTCCGCCGTATTTATGTGCTGACGCAGTTCAACTCGACCTCGCTGCACGGGCACATTTCGCGCACCTACAAGTTTGACCAGTTTTCGAGCGGGTTTGTGGAGATTCTCGCGGCGCAGCAGACGTTCACCAACACTTCCTGGTACGAGGGCACGGCAGATGCCGTCCGCAAAAACCTGGTGCATTTTCTCAATCACGACTTCGATTATTTGTTGATTCTGAGTGGTGACCAGTTGTACCGGATGGATTTCCGGAAAGTGATCACGGAACATATTGAAAACCAGGCGGACATTACCATTGCCACCCTGCCGGTGGGGCGGAAAGAGGCGAGTTCCCTGGGACTGATGCAAATCGCCGCTGACCAGCGGATTACCAACTTTGTGGAAAAACCCAAGGATGAGAGTGTGCTGCAACCGTTGCGCATTCCGGCGGCCTTGCAAGCCAGCCTGGGCATGGTCCCGGAAGGGGAATCCTATCTGGCATCCATGGGCATCTATGTCTTCAACCGCAAACTGGTGAGCGAAATGCTCGATAATCCACTCTCCGACTTTGGCAAGGACATCATTCCCCATGCGATCAAATCCCACCGGGTCTACTCGCATATTTTCCAAGGCTACTGGGAGGATATTGGGACCATCCGTTCCTTTTTTGAGGCCAATCTGGACCTGGTCTCCGAACTGCCGCGATTTAATTTCTTTGACATGGAAGCGCCGGTTTTCAGCCGTCCCCGGTTTCTGCCGGGTTCGAAAATTAATGGGGCTCAGATTGATCACGCGTTGGTAACCGATGGCTGCATCATCAATTACGCCCGCATCAGTAATACCATCGTGGGGCTGCGCACCACAGTGGGCCAAGGCACAGAGCTGAACCGCTGCATTATTCTAGGGGGCGACTATTATGAGTCGGCAGAGTCAGTAGCCCAGCATGAGCGTGACGGGTTGCCTCGGATCGGGATTGGCGCGCACTGTAAAATTGAGAATGCTATTATAGATAAGAACGCGCGTATTGGCAATAACGTGACTATTTCACCGGCGGGCAAGCCGGAGAATGTGGATCATGCCCTGTACTTTATCCGTGATGGCATTGTCATTATTCCCAAGAACGGGATTATCCCGCATGGCACGGTGATTTAGGCTGTCCGAGAAGGTTCCGAACCCGGCCCCTGGGCCATGTCTCCCCGGGGCAGCATGTTCCGTGGAAGAGTTTTGGTCCGGTGCCCTTGCTCCGCATGGTGAGGGCTTCGGCTAAATTTTACAGGTGGCCAAGCAGGCATTTTACCATGGCCTCATTGCCCAAGAAGCAACCGTCCCATTCGGCTGCTTAAACTGAGCTTAACGCTTTCGCTGCAATGTCCCGGCGGAAGTGGGCGCCTTCAAATTGAATTTGTTCAACAGCCGCGTAGGCGGCAATGCGGGCGGCTTTTAAATCCGGCCCCAGAGCGGTTACCCCCAGCACCCGACCACCGTTGGTGACGATCTGGCCGTCTTTCAGGGCGGTGCCGGCATGGAAGACTTTGGTGCCTGGGAGGCCATCGGCAGCAGTGAGACCGGAGATCACCTGACCTTTGGGATAATTGCCCGGGTACCCCCCGCTGGCCATAATGACACATACGGCCGCACGGGAATTCCAAGTTAATGCAACTTTATCCAGGGTGCCGTTCACGCTGGCTTCCAGTAATTCCACCAAGTCGTTTTCCAGCCGGGTGAGATAAACCTGGGTTTCGGGATCGCCGAAGCGGGCGTTGAATTCCAGCACCTTGGGGCCGGTTTTCGTCAGCATCACGCCGGGATATAATATTCCGCGATAATCAATCCCCTCAGCACGGCAGCCGCGCATGAAGGGTTCCAATATTTTTTGGGAGACCGAAGCTAGCTCGGCATCGCTGAGAAAGGGGGTTGGGGAATAAGTTCCCATGCCACCCGTATTCAAGCCGAGGTCGCCATCCAGCGCGCGTTTGTGATCCTGGGAGGTGGGAAAGAGTTTGGCGGTGCGGCCATCACACAGGGCGTGCAGGGAAACCTCCATGCCCTCCAAATATTCTTGAATGACGGTCTGCGCACCCGCGGCGCCAAAGGCTTTGCCCACCATGATTTCATCGACGGCACGCTCGGCCGCGGCCAGGTTGGTGCACATTAAAACGCCTTTGCCAAGCGCCAGGCCATCGGCTTTGACCACGCAACGTCCATCCAGGCTGGCCGCGAAACGTTTGGCAGCGGCCGGGTCATCAAAAGTGCCGGCGGCAGCCGTGGGGATGCCATATTTCTCCATGAACTTCTGGGAGAAGACCTTGGACGATTCGAACTGGGCGGCTTTTTGGTTTACGCCCCAAATGCGCAGACCCGCGGCTTGAAACTGGTCCACGATGCCCAGGGCCAGCGGATTATCCGGACCCACCACGGTGAGGTCGATGGCCTGGGCTTGGGCAAAGGCGAGCAGGCCGGGTAAGTTTTCGGCTCCGAGCGGGAGGCAGGCCACGGCTGAGCCATTGGCAGCGAGGCGTTCACCGGCGATGCCAGCATTGCCGGGCGCGCACCAAATCCGTTTGGCGTGGGGCGATTGGGCCAGCTTCCAGACCAGGGCGTGTTCACGTCCGCCCGAACCGATGACAAGTATGTTCATGCAAAAGGTAGCCGAAGCTTACGCGGAACCGGGCACTTTAAAAATAAATTATTGGGGCGAAATCGGCGCCTGGGTTCAGGGCACTTGGAGGCGATAGAAGCGCTGTCCTTCCGCCGGATTAATCGGATTGGTGACATTGAAGGCCCCGCGGCTGTCGAAGACATTGGTCACCTGGCGAAGCCAGTTGCTAGTGGGCTGGTTGAGGTTGGTGGTGGTCAATAGGTAGTAATTGACATTGGCCAGGCCGCCGGTGCCACTGACCAGCCAATTTCCGCTGGCAGGGCCGGCAAATACAAACTGGGGATGGGCGCCATTGAAAGGAGTGGCGCTGGCCTCCAGAGAATTTGGGCTGGTGCCGTGACTGTTGGTCGCGGTGACCACAAAGTAATAGGTGGTGCCATTGAACAAGCTGGTGTTGGTATAACTATTGCCGGTGTACGCGGTGACCACGGTGGTGAGTTCGTTAGCGCTGGTGGTGCCGCGTTTCAGAGTATAGCTGGTGGCCCCAGTGACGACCGGCCAGCTCAGGAGAACTTGCTGGTAGCCGGCCACGGCGGTGAGGCTTGCGGGGGCGGGGGGTGGGCCATTCAGACTGGTCACCGCTCCAGGGCCAGTGCCGCCCGCGTTGACCGGGGTGATTTTGTAATAATAGGTGGTGTTCGTGCCCAGGCCATAGTCGGTGTAGTTGGTCTCAGTGATGCTGGCTAACAGCACATACGAATTGGTGCTGGAGGTGGAGCGCTGGACCAGATAGCCAATGCTTCCGGTTACGGGTGCCCACGTCAAATAGCCATTGGTGGTGGCGACAAAGCTGGCCATGAGTCCTGCCGGGGACGTGGTGGGTGCTGGGGGTAAGGGCTTGGCGAGGACGGATCCGGACAGAGCGCTGGTGCCTCCGGCACTGGTCGCACTGACGGCGTAAAGGTACATGCTCCCGCAGGTTGGGGTCGCATCCACATAACTGGTGGTCGTATTGGTATTGTTCAACAGAATAGTGCCCAGGATGACATTAGTGCCATCGCCATTATTGACCACCGTGGAGCGCTGAATAGAATAGAAATTTGCCCCGGGCGAGGCCTTCCAGTTCAAGGCGACCTGGCCGAGTCCGGGGCTGGTCAGCGAGGCGGCGGGCGAGGCCGTCACTCCTGTGGGGGCGGGT
This sequence comes from uncultured Verrucomicrobia subdivision 3 bacterium, assembly GCA_903936645.1. Classification (GTDB taxonomy): domain Bacteria; phylum Verrucomicrobiota; class Verrucomicrobiia; order Limisphaerales; family UBA11358; genus UBA11358. The sequence continues at coordinate 9,893 of CAIZWI010000120.1, read as the reverse complement.
GGAGCATTGCTGCTGAGGTTGCCGGAGGGGGTGCAGGAGTTGCCTGGCAGGGAACTGGCGCTGGCCCCAGCGGAGTTGACCGCCTGCACGGCATAATTATAGGTCGTGCCATTCTGGGCGGAGATGTCGAGCCAGGTGGCGTTATTGGCGCCCGAGCCACAAACGGGACCCGGCACGCCATTGGTAATGCTGGTCAGTCCGGCACCGGCGGTGGAGCGGTAGAGGTTGTAACTGGTGGCCCCCGGGGTGACGGGCCAAGTGACCAGATTACAATTGTTGCCGGGGTAGGCAGTGATGGTGGCGGGGGCGGGTGGCACATAGCCGGTTAATTCCAGACGCAGGTAATCATACATCGCGTGATTGGCAAAATAGCCGCCTTTGCGCATGTTGATGGTGATGCTATTGGGCCCGGCTTGGAGGAGGCTGCCGGCGAAATTGAGCCGGTTATCGGAGAATATGCCGTGCAAGCCCTGGCGGATGGTGGTGTCGCTACCACTGCCCGAGTTGCTGTAGGCGGGAAAATAGCCCGTGCTCCCGGCAATTTGTGTGCCATTGACGGCGATTTGCAGCGGTCCTTGATAATCTGAGCACAGGGCAATATAGAACGATGCCTGGGCCCCGACAGTGGGAGCGGTGGCAAGGGTGAAATTAATAGTGGAGGTGGTGCCATCAAAATTTCCCGCCCCATCCACCAGTACGGGCTGGACGTAATTCCAATCGGTTGTCCAGCGGCTTTGCCCGACGACGTAATTCGGTTCAGTGGGAAAATCGAAGGGATATTCGAGATGTTTGCTCCAGATGGGGCTCGGCGCGGTTGCGGCTGGGCCAATATCACTAACCCAATAATCATCCCCGTGACGAAATTTACCACCCGTCCGGTCGGGATAGCCGATTTCAAATACGGTGGGGCCCACGCGGGTTGGGGTCCAGGTGGCCGTTCCCAGGTTATTGGTCGCACCGGCCGAGACGGTGATGCTGAAGGGGATGGATGGAATGTCCCATGAGTTAGGCGCATTACCGCCGGTTTGATTTTGGGATTGGAAAGTGCCAGCCGCGCCGGGTCCGAACGCGTAGAGGGTATAATTGCCGCCGGCGATGACATTGGGAATGGTAAAATTGCCGTTGCTGTCGCTTTTAACCCAATACTGATAGGGCTTCACCCATTGCTGAAAATCATAATTGGCATCGGTCGTCGAGGGCTGGATCATCGCTCCCACATAGAGATTGGCGGGGGAGGCGTTGGGGTTCCCGCTGTCGGCAATTTTCATCTGGCCGGTGATGGTTCCGCGGCCGGCCGCCGGGGTATAATTTGCATTGGTGAACCAGCTGTAGGGCCAGGCGGTCTGTTCGGCGGCGGCTTGGGCCAGGGCGTCGGCACGGAGGGCGCTGGCCGCCGGGGTCATGCCGGTGAGGGTATTGGTGACATTGTTGCAGTAGATGAAGTAGGGGCCGTACACTTTGGTCCATATTTCCCCGGCATTCCAGGAACCGTCGTGGCCGCCGCCGTAATGGCCGCCGTTCAGCATGTTGAGAATGGTGGTGCCGATATGCTCCATGAGTTCGCGCTTCAGCGGGCCGCCATTGTAATATTCCGACGTGGCGGAGATATTCCACAGACCAATGTTTTTAGCCCCTGGCCCCACACTGCACCATCCCCAGGCCCGTTGTACTCCCAGATCAGCGCTGTACTTGTACTTATCCTCATACTGGCCCTGATAAATTCCGTTCGTCCAAAGGGACACCTCCACCGGGGCGTTCAGCACGCCGATGGCCAGGCCGCCGGAAACTTCCATAAGCCGGTTGCGAGTGTCATCCACGCACATCCAGTTGAAGGTGGAACCCGCGTAGATGTTATCCCGGGTCTCTCCCAATCCCATGGTGCCATCCACCGCCCGATGGATCCAAATGGGTGTGACATAAAAGCCCGGGGAACCTTTGAGCATGGAAAAATGAATGTCCAGAACCCCGTTGGTGGCCGAAGTGCTGACCAGGTCAATTTCCGCATAGCTGCCGGTATTCGCCGCCAGCGAATAGGTAAACGAGCCGGTGCCGAAGCCGCCACTTTCCCAATAGAGCTGTCCGCCATTGTAGCCCCCACTGAGAACCTGCTGGGTTTGGCTGCCGCCGCCGTTGTTGAAGGTGTAATTGATTTGGTTAATAGTCGCGCCCACTTTGGTGCAGAGGATGGATAAAATTCCATTGGCCAGGGTCACGGTGCTGCCGCCATCGGTCACGGTGACGGGCGTGGTGGTGCTGATGACACCGCCGGGAACGTTGGCAGCGGTGGGAATCGTGGTTAGGCAAAGCAGGGGCACACCGAGCAGGAGGGCGCGGCCGAACAGGAAATTCATACGCTGGTAATTGATTTAGGCACCGCCCAGCCAGCGGGCAGGCTTATGGGCATGCGGATTAAGCTGAAATCGGATAAAATCAAAGTATTGGATATTATCAAATTAAACCACGACTCCTGGTTGTCACCGGCGTATTTCTGCATTTGGCGTTGAAATAAACGCACTCGCGTCTGGATGCCCCGGTTTTTGCGACCTAGGGCTGGAGGATTTCCGCACTTTGCAGGGCGGCCACCGAAGGCACACTTCCAAGGGCAGTCCGGGCCTCATCCGTCAGGTAAATGGGGGTGTCCCGTCGTAAGGGCAGGATTTGCAACTGCAAATCACCGGTCAAAATTTCGGGAGCGTAACGTTGGAGACCCAAATCAAAGGTGCGGCCGCTGTAAAAATTGTCCTCGATCAACCGGCCATTCAGCGTCAGGCGGGCCACATCACCGGTGTAATGCAGGCGCAGGAGGGGGTTTTGGTGGAGGTCAAGTCCGGCGGGCAGGGTGAGCCGCCAGATGGCGGCGTTGGTAAAATCCGCTTCCGCGGGAGCGACTGGTTTGCGGATATCTGGGGCAAAGTCGCGCGCGAGGCCGGCGGGTTGGAGCGGGATTAATTTCACCGCCAGAACCGATGGCTGGGGCGGCGATTCAAAATTAACTCCGCTGCCATCCGGATTTTTCCGCACGGCCAGGGAATCCGCCTCACTCAACACCACGAGGCGCACTTCGGCCCCCGTCCGGCTTTGGACCGTTACCGCGATATTTCGACTCGGTTTCACTTTCTGAAAAACAGCGACCGGGGAGGCGGCCCCGGCCAGACTGGCAGGATCAAACGCGAACTCGGCGGCAATCCCCGGTACGGCCGCAAAATAAACCGTAAGCCCGGCGGCATTGGAAACCTGGCAAACGGGCTGGGCAGTGGCGTAAATTAACCTGGCTCCCGCGAGCTCAAGATTAAAGGGCCAGAAGAAAAATGAGTCTGCGGGGACCGTTAGCGGCTCCTGCGGGAAAATCAGGTCGCCACCGGGGAGCTGTAGTTGGAACTGCACAGCAGGTTTGGCTGGCAGAGACTGGAGGCGCTGGTAATTATTCACGAAGACAAACCCGTTTGTGCCATTGGAGCGCACATCCCAGCGCAGCGTGGTGAAATCATTTTTGTCGGCGGGGCGCGTCTCGGGCAGGGCAGGGGGCATCGGTGCGAGTGCAGTGCCAAAGTCGTGCAGGAACAAATGCAGGCGGCGCAGCCAGAAATATTGGGGGTTCAGCTGGCCGAACTCGCCGATGGGCGCGTTGAAGTCGTAGCTTTTCACCGGCAAATCGTTGGGGTAACCGGTGGCCCGGGATTCCTGGAGGGTGGATAATTTGCCCTCGGGGTTCTGGCCACCGTGGTACATGTAATACCCCAATAGACTGCTGCCGCCGCCCAGTTGAGTCAGGACGACGGCCTCCACATCGCGCGGATCGTAATTCATGCGGCGGTGATAGGAGGCGGGCATGCCGCCGCCTACTTCACAGGTAAGGTGAGGATATTTTTCGGTGCCGCCCGTGTCGCCTGCCACACCCGGTTTTAAGGTGTCACTGCCAATGCCGGTGTCGGTGCGGGTGATTTTGAAGGTGAAGTTTTCCCAGTTACCTTTGGCCATGGGCTGGAGACTATTCTCCCAAAAGCCATCCGCGTAGGCGCCAAACAAGGGGAGTAATTCTCCCAATGGCACGGGCCGGCGCATGGCAGGCCAGCCGGTTTTGATATATAGCGGCACGTCAATTCCGGAGTCCACCGCCAGTTTTTTTAACGCCAGCAAGTACTCCGGCGCGCCGCCAAATTCATTGTCCACCTGCACGCCGATAACGGGCCCGCCTTCCTTCCAGAGTTCCCCCGCGAGTTGCTGGCCGATCTGGCCGTAAAGCCGGCGCACGGCGGCCAGAAAATTGGGGTCGGTGGAGCGCAGTTTCCAGTCATGGTGTGCCTGCACCCAATCGGGCAGTCCACCATTGCGCACCTCGCCGTGGCACCACGGTCCGCAACGGACCACGACCTGCAAACCGAGTTCCCCGCAGGTCTGGAGAAACTGATGCAAATTGCGCTGGCCGGTCCAGTCGAACTCTCCGGCCACCTCTTCGTGGTGAATCCAGAAAACGTAGGTAGCCACGATGTCCACCCCACCGGCCTTCATTTTGATTAGTTCCTCCCGCCACTCGGCGGCGGGACAGCGGGAGTAATGAAATTCGCCCATGACCGGAAACACTGGCTGCCCATTGAAAAGGAGGCTGCGACTGTTCACCCCAATTTCATCCCCGGCGGGGTTGCGAGTCGAGCCCAGCTTGAAATAGCCCGTGGTGGCCGGCGGTGGTGTGGTGATCTTGACGGTGAGTGGCTCGGCTAGACTGGCGGCCGTCAGGGTCAGAGCCAGGCTGAGGGTCGAAAGCAATTGAACAGGCGTCATGTGTATGACGCCCAAGGTACCGATCCAAGAGCAATTGGAAATTAAAAAGGACGCGCCCTATACCACGCGGGCCTCGCCCCGGCCCTTGACGACTTCGCCGATGATCCAGGCGTCATGTTTCTGCGCTTGGATAAATTTCAGAACCGCCGGTGCCTGGTCGGCTGCCACAATGGCCACCATGCCGATGCCCATGTTGAAGACCTGGTACAATTCCTCGTCCGGCACCCCGCTTTTTTCCGCGATGATTTGAAAAATTGGCAGCATGGACCAGGAACCTTTGCGGACGACCACATCCAGCTTGGCCGGCAGCACGCGCGGGATATTGTCCACAAACCCGCCACCGGTAATGTGGGCAAAGGCTTTCACCTGATCCGGGCTGCCCGTGCGGTTGAATTTCTTGAGGAGTTTTTGCACCACGGGGCCGTAGCTGATGTGCTCTTTCAGCAATTCCTGCCCGATCGTTCCTTTCAAACCGGGGACGCGACTGGTGGGTTGGAGCCCCAACTGTTCAAAGAATATTTTGCGTCCGAGCGAATAGCCATTCGTATGCAGGCCGCTGGAGGCGATGCCAATGACCACATCCCCGTGCTTCACGGTCTTCTGGCCATTGAGCATCTTGCTCTTTTCCACGACGCCGACAATGGTGCCGCTCACATCATATTCCCCGGGCTGGTAAAAGCCGGGCATTTGGGCTGTTTCACCGCCGATCAGGGCGCAACCATTCGCGGCACAGGCGCGGGCGAAACCTTTGATGATGTCCGTAAAAACATGTGGTTCGAGTTTGCCGGTACCCAGGTAATCAAGAAAGAACAATGGTTCCGCGCCCAGCACCGCGATGTCATTCACGCAATGATTCACGAGATCCGCGCCAATGGTGTCGTGGCGGTCCAGGGTGAAGGCGATCTTGAGTTTGGTGCCCACGCCGTCCACCGAGGAAACGAGAATGGGCTGGCGGTATTTTTTGACATCAAGCGCAAACAAGCCCCCGAAGCCACCGACCTTGCCAAGCACCTCACGGCGGTGGGTGGAGGCGAGCAATTGCGGTAACGTGGCTTTGACCTTGTTACCCAAATCAATATCGACGCCGGCGGCGGCGTAGGCTTTTTGTTTCATGCGGCGGATATTAAACCGCGAAACGGCCTGCCGGGCGAGAAAATTTCACTGCCCCTGGCGGAGCTTGCCCAGACCACTTGTTTAAGGACTGTTGCGCAGCACGGAATCCCGTTGTGCCCAATCGGGGTTGGGATTTGGAAAATCCAGGTTGTAATTCAAACCGCGGCTTTCGGGCCGCATCAGGGCGCAACGGACGATCAACTCGGCGACTGTGGCGATGTTGCGCAACTCCAGAAGATCGCTGGTAACCTTGAAATTCCAGTAGTATTCATGGATTTCCTGCTGGAGATTCAACAGCCGCGATTGGGCGCGCAGCAGGCGTTTATTCGTGCGCACAATGCCCACATAATCCCACATGAGCCGGCGAATTTCATCCCAGTTGTGCGACACGACCACCAGTTCGTCCGCGTCGGTGGCGCTGCCCGCCTGCCACATGGGGATTGGGTAGTCGACCGTCGGTTCGGGCTGCGCCAGGACTTTTTGGGCCGCGCGGTGGGCACAGACCAGGGCCTCCAGCAGGGAATTGCTGGCCAGGCGGTTGGCCCCGTGCAACCCAGTGCAGGCAGCCTCGCCCACGGCATAAAGGCCGGCAATTTCGGTTTTGCCATCCATGTTAGTGACCACGCCACCACATTGATAATGCGCGGCGGGCACCACCGGGATGGCTTCCTTGGTGATGTCAATGCCGTGCAGCAGGCAGGTTTTATAAATATTGGGAAAATGGTCGATGATGAAACGCGCGGGTTTGTGCGTGATGTCCAGAAGTACGTGATCCACCCCGCTTTTTTTCATTTCACTGTCAATCGCCCGGGCCACGATATCCCGTGGGGCGAGGGATTTGAGTGGATGCTGGCCGTCCATAAATGCCCGGCCATCCAGGGTCTTGAGCACGCCACCTTCCCCCCGCACCGCCTCGCTTATGAGGAAGGATTTGGCCTTGGGGTGATACAGGCAGGTGGGGTGAAACTGGACAAACTCCATGTTGGCCACCGCCGCGCCCGCGCGGTAGGCCATGGCCACGCCGTCCCCAGTGGCAATGTCAGGATTGGTCGTGTAGAGGTAAACTTTGCCACAACCGCCCGTGGCCAGCAGCGTTACCGGAGCGGTAAAGGTTTCCACGCGGTTTTTTCGCTTGTCCAGGACATGCGCGCCCAGGCAACGGTTTTCCCCGACGTAACCCAGCTTCTGGCTGGTAACGAGGTCAATGGCCACATGATCCTCAAAAATGCGAATGTTGGGCTGGGCGGCCACGGCCGCCAGCAGGGCGTGCTCGATTTCCCGGCCGGTGACGTCCTTGGCATGGAGGATGCGGCGTTTGGAATGGCCGCCCTCGCGGCCCAGGTCCAGTTCCCAGCCGCCCGGCGTACTGGGTATTTCCCGCTCGGTGAACCGCATGCCCAGTTCGATCAATTCCTCAATCCGGGCCGGGCCTTCCTCGACGATGGTGCGCACGACACTTTCGTGGCACAAACCCGCGCCAGCCACCAGTGTGTCACGCACATGCAGCTCGAAGGAGTCTTCCCGGCTGGTGACTGAGGCGATGCCGCCTTGGGCATAATTGGTGTTCGATTCCGCGCGGTCTTTTTTGGTGACGATGGCCACCCGTCCGTGCTGGGCGACCTTGAGAGCAAAGGTCAGGCCCGCAATGCCACTGCCCAGCACGAGATAATCAAACTGTTTCATCTTGCCTGAAAGGATCCCACATGTGGCTTGAAAAATCAAAAAGACCTAATATTTCATCCGGCTGAAAATTAGAGCCGTGCATTGTCAATCAACCGGGTTTTGCCAAAAAACACCGCGAGGGCCATTTGGTGTCCGCGTTGCACCTTGGTCACGGGCTGCAGGGTGATGGGATCAAAAAACTCCAGATAATCCAAGCGGGCCAGGGGCGCGGCCGTGAGGAATTCTTGGAGATCTGCTTTCAAACGCGCGGCGGTCACGGGTTTGCTTTTAACCGCCAGTTTTGAAGCTTCCAAGGCATGAAACAAGATGGTGGCTTGGGCGCGTTCCTCCGCATTCAAATATTGATTCCGGGAACTCAGGGCCAGCCCGTCTTCGGCACGCAAGGTGGGGGCAATGATCAGTTTGATGGGGAAATTCAGGTCGTCCGTCATCCGCTGCAAGACGGCTGCTTGCTGGTAATCTTTCTGGCCAAACACGGCAACCTCCGGGAGCACGAGGTTGAATAACTTGGCTACCACGGTGGTCACCCCACAAAAATGAGTGGGGCGCGAGGCCCCCTCCATGCCTTGGGCCAGACTTTCTTCCACCACAAAAGTGCTGTAAGCCCCCTCGGCCTTGCCGGGGTACATCCCGGCATCATCCGGGGTAAACAGGACATCCACCCCGGCGGTCCGGCAAAGCTGGGTATCGCGGCGCAAGTCGCGCGGGTATTTGGCAAGATCCTCGCGCGGACCAAATTGGGTGGGGTTGACATAAATGCTGGCAACCACCAACCCTTTCGGGCCAACCGCCTGGCGGGCACGTTTGACCAGGCTCAAATGCCCGGCGTGGAGGTAACCCATGGTGGGCACCAGTGCCACCCGGGTGCCTGCCCGCCGCCATTTTAAAGCCAGGCGTTGCATGGCCGTCACGGAAGATACGATTTTCATTACGGGCCAAGTTACCCGTGAAAGGCTGGCAAACCAAACAAAAAGCCGCCGCGTGGCCATGGCCACGCAGCGGCGGTAAAAGGCGCAAACGAGCCGGGATTACCGGCGCAGGAAGTTCAGGGGGGAACTCTGCGGCATTTCATGGGCGCAGGGCTGGTTAATCGGCGCGTCCGGCACCCGGTCATTGGGGGTGACCACCTGGTTGGCCAGCATCCAGGCTTCGACTTCCTCGCCGCTAATATCCGGCAGCATGTGGCCGTTAATTTCCACGCAAGGACTCAGCATTTGGCCGGTTTTTTCAATCATTTCCTGGCGTTGCAAGGGATTGTTGATGATGTCGCGATCTTCAAACGGCAGGTCGTATTTGCGCAATACCGCGCGGACGCCCTGACTCCACCCGCAGGAAGGTTTCAAATAGGCGATAATTTTAGGTTTGCTCATAATATGTAAAGATTGCTGTTTACGATGCCAATAGAGTGCCATATTTCCGAAGGAGTGGCAAATTTTTTAGCCGCCTGCTTGGACTGCTGTGGGTGAGAGAAAAATCGCTACCAGATCAAAAAAGTCCGGTGTCCAATTTGTAAGGTTGAATGTCAGAACCTGGCAAAAGTACGAATAGTTAATATTCGATGCAATTTAGCTGGCTAAACTACCTGTGCCGGGTCAGGAGACTCGGCCGAGAGGGCACGTTTACAGGTCTGAGCCGCTACCGGATGGTGGCGCATTTTTAACTTGTCTGTTTGGGGAGGGCAAGGAGCTGGCTTTGCGACCAACGCACTAGCCGGAGGCGTTGGCACGGCACACTTGGCCGGGTAAAGCGTACTTTTGATGGCAGGCAGGCAGCTGTTTAACCGGAAAATCGACGCGGCACCAAGCGCTCACCTGGTTGGGGCGGAAGGTTTATAAAACAGTTCTTATGACGAGTATCGCTCGGCAGGGGAGTTTTGTCAAATGGAGTGCCGGAATCCCTTTCCCCGGAAACGTGGGAGCCAACCCGCCAAACGGTTTTGCGTAAAAGTTACTAAATTCCCGCAAATATTATAAAATTGACCTTATTTGCGTTGTTTTATGACGGTGCTGGTAGCGCTGGGGAGGCAGGCGGGGGCCTGAATGACTGGACGATTTTGCGGGCGATGTTGCTGCTCATGGGGGGAACCGCTGGCATAAACATCTTTCACGACCGCCAGGAGTTCGGCGCGTGGCGTGCGCTTAAGCAATTACCCACTCGTGCGGAGGGCAAGGCCTTGAAGCAGTGGTCAGGGTCTTTATAGCGGGTGAGCATCACGAACTAGTATCTACTTGCAAAGACTAGCGTATTTACTGGAGAGGGTTTTGGGGTGAACTTTTACTTTTGTCCATTCAAAGGGCGCGGCCGTCTCGTTATGGGCG
>CAIZWI010000119.1 GCA_903936645.1 uncultured Verrucomicrobia subdivision 3 bacterium | reverse complement strand
GTCTTTGCGCTGCCGTTTGCCCTGGCGGCCATGTGCGTGGCCGCCCGCGACCACCGGGGCTGGCCCGGCGGGCGCACGTTTGCCCTCATCTTGGTCGCCATGGTCTGCGCCCGCACCTGCGCCATGGCGTTCAACCGGATTGTAGACCGGAAATTTGACGCACTGAACCCGCGCACTGCCCAGCGCCATCTGCCGGCTGGCCAGGTCTCGCTGGCCGGCGCCTGTGGTTTATGCGGCCTCGCGGCGGCCGGCTTGCTGGCCGCCAGCTATTATTTAAATCCCTTGTGCTTTTACCTGTCGCCGGTGGCCTTGGTGGTCATTTGCTTTTATTCCCTGACCAAACGGTTTACCGATTATACCCATGTGTTTCTCGGCATCGCCCTGGCCCTGGCCCCGGTGGGTGCCTGGCTGGCGGTGAAGGGGGCGAATGTATCCAGCTTGGAAATGCTCCAAATGGGCGTGCTTTCGGTGGCGGTGGTCCTGTGGCTGATCGGCTTTGATATCATCTACGCCCTGCAGGATTATGAGTTCGACAAGTCGCATGGCCTGCATTCACTCGTCGTGGCCTGGGGACCCAAGAACGCCCTGCAAGCCGCCTTCCTCGCGCACATGATCATGTGCGGGGTGTTATTTGCCTTTGGGCTGCTCTGCGGCTTTCATTTCGCCTACACCATTGGCTGGCTGATCATCGTGGCCTGTCTGCTGCTGGAGCATTGGGTCGCCCGCCGCCGCAGCCTGAACTGGATCAACCTCGCCTTTTTCCGCCTGAATGCCCTGGTCAGCGCGGTGTTTTTCATCGTCACCGCCGCTGAGGTTGTGTTCCAGGGTGGTTTCCATCTGCGCTGAACCTGGGTTTTCGCTCCACCAGGCCGGGTTTTACCCCATAGCCTCACTTTTCCCTGCCCGCTAGTTTAATCACTGGCATGGGGCGCAATAAATAAAGCGAATTCAATGCGACCTTGCGGCGTGCCCATGTACTCTGAGCAGGCTGGCAGGTGCCGGTCGCAAGGAAACCAACCAACGATTATGAACTGGACACCGCTGAATCTCACTGTGCGCGTGGGCTGCCACCTGGCCTACGAAACAACCGTGCCTACCGCTGTGCTCTTCGTGCTCAAGCCCCGCCTCGAAGGCAATGTGCTCGTGATGCAGGAAAAGCTCTCCTTCGGCATCGGTTTGCCGGCGTATGAATTTCAGGACTCGCATGGGAATATCACTTACCGCTCCATGTTCATGCCCGGTCGCAATGAAATCCGCCACGATGCCCTCGTTGCCATTTCCTCCCTTCCGGACAGCCGGGAAATCAATGGTCCGCTCCTGTCCGTCGGGCAATTGCCCTACGAATTGTTGCGCTACACCCTCCCCAGCCGCTATTGCGATTCCGACAAGCTCCTCAATTTTGCCTGGAACCAGTTCGGCCAGGTCCCCCATGGCCTGCCGCGGGTGCAGGCCATCTGCGACTGGGTGCATAATAACATTGAGTATCGTTATCTGTCGGGCCGCCCCGACTTGTCCGCCTCCGAGGTCATTGAACGGCGTTACGGGGTCTGCCGCGACTTTGCCCATGCTATGATCGCCCTGTGCCGCACGTTCAACCTCCCGGCCCGCTATGTGACCGGCCATCTCCCGGACATTGGCTTTATTGACCCCGGCACCCCCATGGATTTCCATGCCTATTGCGAGGTGTACCTGGGCCGGGAATGGCTGACCTTCGACGCTCGCTTCAATACCCAGCGCATCGGCCGCGTCAAAGTCGCCCACGGGGCGGATGCCGTGGACGGCGCGTTTGCCACCATTTACGGCTCCGCCACCCTCACTAGCTTTCAAGTCTGGGCCTATCAGGTAAATCCGCGGCAAGTCTCCGTGGGCGATCCCATTGATTTATCCAAACGCTTGGATGGCCGGCAATTCATCCAGTTTTAGCCGGTAACGGCTGGCTTGAGTGAGGGTCCCCCATTCATTGCCTGAACGCACGCGACCGCTCCAACGCCTGGCGTCTTTGCCATTTCAGAGGCTGGTGCTGAGCCCCGATTTGACCCGCAGCCGGATCCAGTGGCAGCACGGCAAATCCGGACCGCCGAATCGCTGGCGGCTCGGGAGGCCACCGCCCGAAGCCCCTTAACCCCATCGCCAATAGCATGGACATCTTGGTTGCGCAAAATCCAAGAAATAGCATGAAAAATCATTAAATTGCCCAAAATTGAAAGGGCGGAAGCCCAAGCGGACATCATTTGGGAGGGGTAGACGATGCCCATTCTGAGGAATTATGACCCCGGTTCCACGAAGGGATGAAGCCATCGGCCGCCCCGGTCCCAAAGTCAGACAGGCCAGCAAGGAAACAAAGAAAAAACGAACTGTGTTATGGGTGTCGTGGTGCGAACAAAAGTGGACCGGCCCGTGCGAGCAAAAGTGGAATAATCGGCTGGTCCCCTTGCCATTCGATGATGGGCTGATAATCTCCGTGGTTGCTTCAGCGGAGCATAGGGCTCTGCGGGGACGCAACCCGAGCGCCGCCTGAAGTCTGGCAAACGGCAGGCCGGGTTGCTTTGCGGCGACCCGGCACGCCCTGCCGGTGCCAGTTCTTAAGCGCAAAATCCATCGGCCTCCGACATCCTCCCGGCCATGAAAAACGGCAACTGATCAAACGACTCTCGGCCCCTTTCATCCGGCACATTCTCGATGACCATCGGCAGGGGCGGTTGGTGGCGCAAGCCGCCGCTCAAGAACTTGGCTTGGGCCATTCCGGCTTCTATAAGCTCTACAGCCAGTACCTCCGGGCTTGTGCCTGCGGTCAGGCCCAAACCTGGTCGCCGGGCGTCTCCGGTGGCGATCATCAGCCCGTCTGGCCGGTCACCGCCGAGGACCTGCTCAAAAAGCTGCTCGCCGCCAAACCACCCGCCTCCTACAGTTCCTGCGCCAGCGAACTGCATCGCCGACTCGATTTCAAAACCGATCGTGCCAGCGTCCGCCGTTGGGCGCTCACACACAATCTGGCACCGGACACCCGCTACAAAGCCCCGCCTAAACCAGTCAAACGCTGGCAGGCGCGCGATCTGGGGGCCCTCTGGCAATACGACGCCAGTCCCCATGCCTGGCTACCCGACAATCCAGACAAACAAGCCCTGCTCGATCTCCTCGACGATGCCACGCGCTACAACACTGGCGCGCGCCTCTACCCGGCGGAAACCCTGCTGGCCCATCTGGACTTTCCACCCCGGACTTTCCAAGCCCACGGCCTGCCACTGGCACTGTACGTGGATTTTCACTCTTTTTTCTTCACCCACACGCCCGATGCCTTTACCCAGCTTGGCGCGGCCTTGCACTGCTATGGCATCGCACTGCGCTATGCCCTCACCCCCCAGGCCAAAGGTAAAATCGAACGTCGGCATGACTATTGGCAAAAGCGCCTTCCCCCGCTGCTGGCCGCCGATCGCATGCTCGAGCTCGAAGGTGCCAACCGTTTGCTCGATCAACTGCTACCACATGTCAATCAGCACGAAATCCATCGCGAACTGGGCACCACCCCCCACGCTGCCTGGCAGCAAGCGCTCACCGACAAACGTTCCGTCCTGCGGCCGGCCCCCGCTTGTCCCTGGTGGCCTTTTGTCTGGAGTCAGCAAAATCGAATCCGCGTCGGGGACGATGGCAAAGTCCCGGTCGGTGCCCACCGGCAAGTCATTGACGCCCCGCCACGATCAACGGTCATCCGCTGCTTGCGTCCAGATGGCGACATCTATTACCTCCGCCAGCCTCCCAAGCCCAATACCAAACCCATCGTCCTGCTTCATTGCCCGGTCTGTTAACCCAGTCCACTTTTGTTCGCACACAAAATTCCACTTTTGAAAACTACACGACACACTGGAAAAAATGACTTGCAAGTTGAGGGAGCAGACATAAACTCAAAAAAACACGCCGTTAGCGGGCATTAAAGCATATGGGAAATGTCAGATAAAAGCGGTTTTTCCATAAAGGGACGAAAATGAAAAAACTTTTCCAAATTTCATGTTTGATTTTATTGGCCGGTTGTTTCTCAGCAAAGAGCCAAAACAGCCTAATCTGGCAGAAAGTTTTAAGCGCTACAAATGGCTGGGCAACCACGGTAAACTATGGAAATAGCAAATATATTGCTTCTACTACAAGTGGAAATAGTAGCTTGGGTTCCAGGCTGTTCGTCTCAGATAATAGCGCAACTGCCTGGACTCAAGCCTCTTGCACTCAGCCAGAACAGTCTCTGCCGGTAATAGTCTACGGAGGGGGCTTATTTTTAAACGTCGGCTCGACGAATCAAAACAACACCAATCGTTACATAGCTTCCACTTCATTTAATGGGACAAATTTTTCAAATCCAACATATTTAAACTTAAGTACGCTTACGGCCGCTAGTTATGTAAACGGATTGTTTTTTGTTTCCGGCACTGCCTTAAACTCCACTTCAACCTTACTGACTTCGCCAGATGGGGCAAGTTGGACAGCCCTAACCATTGGCAACACAGTTTCTGCCATCGCTTACGGAAATGGACATTATGTGGCGGTCGGAGGGAATCTCTTCACTTCACAAGACGGAGTTGCCTGGGTCAATCAGGGTAATGGGCATGGCCTTTACAGCGTTGCTTTTGGTAACGGCGTTTTTGTTGCCATCGATGGTCTTGGCGAGTGTGCTTGGTCACTGGATGGAATTACATGGTCCGTGGGATTTTTAATTCCAACTTCTCAAGGAACTCCTCATGCAGTGGCATTTGGCAATAATCAATTTGTGGTTGCAGGCGAAAGTGCCGCCGGCGGAGAAATTTTTACGTCCACGACTGGGACGAATAATTGGTCGCAAGCTTATGCGGGTAGCGAGGGCTCTGGCTTTTACGGACTTGCCTACGGCAGCGGCTGTTTTGTCGCCGTCGGGCCCGCTGGTATTTTACGCGGCTCTCTGCCAGTTTCAACAAACTTGCCCATGATAACCCTGCAACCATTAAGCCAACAGGTGCCTGAGGGAACAAATGTCACGTTCACCACTTTGGTCAATGGAGGCGGACCCTTGGGTTTTCAATGGCAATTTAATAGCGTTAGTATTCCCAAAGCCAATTCCTCAGTGCTGAATCTCACAAATGTTTCGCCTGGTGCTTCTGGAAATTATACGCTTATAATCACCAACACCTATGGGAGTGTGACCAGTAGTATTGCTTTCCTGGGAGTGACGACCTTGGCCATCAACAATCAACCAACAAATCAACTGGTGACCCCGGGCAGCAATACCTTTTTTTCGGTCACGGCTTCGGGGGCTGTTTCGATTTCGTACGCTTGGCAGTTTAATGGCACAAATTTGCCGGGCGCAAACTCTTCCACGCTTTATCTGACAAATGTCAATACCCTCCTTGCGGGGAATTATCAGGCACTGGTTTCATGTCCGTTTGGAAGCGTTACAAGCAGTACGGCTACCCTTGTACTCGCCGCTCCACCTTTGCTAAGCGTGCAGACATCCAATTTGGTTGGAACCCTGGGAACAAATCTGACTATTGGCGTTATCGCATCAGGCCCGGGGCCTTTTACGTATCAATGGAGACATAATGGAACAAATATTCCAAATATTTTGACCATTGCGGGCGGCAATCCATCCAGCTGGCTGGGGGATGGGGGCTTGGCAACTAATGCTGG
>CAIZWI010000118.1 GCA_903936645.1 uncultured Verrucomicrobia subdivision 3 bacterium | reverse complement strand
TCGGACTCCTCAACCCCTCGACCAAGGGCCGGCATTCATGGGCCAAACGCCGTTCTCCTTTTGAACTCCCGCCATTCTCCTTTTGTTTCCGCCCCGACACTTTCTTTGCGCCAAGCCTCGCCAATGCCGGCGTGCAACGGGCGGCCCGCCAGCTTAAACCGGGAGGCCCAGTTTGCCCAAAAAGGACAGCCGGGCCAGCGCGGGCGATTCAAAATCCAGCGCGGCGCCCACCAGACGAACCTCACCGGCCTCGACCAATTCCAGGGCCTCGGCCAGTTCACGTTGTTCCAACCGGCCGCTGGTGGTCACCCACAGGGTCATGGGCATGAGCTCGGCCGTGAGCACGGCATCGAGATCCACCATGGGTGGCAGTTCCACAAACAGCGCGAGGGTGGGCAATTGCTGCCAGACCAGATTGGCCCGGGACCAGCGATTGCGGTTTTCGAGGGTCCATTTCCAGTCACTTTCAAAATGTAATTGCACCACCACGTCCGGGCTGCTGTTCACATGCTCCAGAACGAGCTCGGGCCGGTTCAGGGCTTCCTCGAGCGGAACGCGGCGAACTTTGCCCGCCCCGGGCGGGGCGTTGGTCACCAGCACCACGGGAAAGCGCCGGTCCAGGGCGGCGATGTGCAGCTCCTGAATAAAGGTGGATTTACCCTCCCCGGGCTGGGTGGAGGTAAACGCCAGGGTGAGGCGGGTGGCATTTTGCAACTTGAGCTTGCGCACCAGTTGCGCCCAGGTGCGAAACCGCCACTGGGCGAGTTGCACCTCGGACAGGGTGCTGAGGACCGGCAGGCGGGCGAGGATGGGCACGCCGGTGGACCGGCGTAAATCCCCGGCAGAAATGACCCGCAAATCGAGTAATTCACGGCCGAGCACCACTCCGGTGGCCAGCACCAGGCCCAGCACCACCCCGACCACGGCGGCCAGAATCATCTTCACGGTGCGGTTGCTCACCTCCACGCTATCCTCCGAGGCAGGCGCAAACAGGCGGTACAGGCCCGGGGAGTTTTCCTCGTACATCTGGGCCTCATGCTGGCGGCCGCTAAACAGGTCGCGGGTGGCCTGCAAGGATTGCTGCCGGGCCACAATGGCCGCTTGATGCTGCGTTTTGGCCGGAACACCGCGGAGTTTTTCCTGAGTGTTGGTAAAGAACGTCCTTAGCTGCGCCATTTGCTTGATCAAACCCTCCTGCTGGCCGCGCAGCGAAACGAGTTGCATGTACAAATCGTTGGCCATGGTGTTCTCACTGTACTGAAAATTGCTGTCAAAATTGGTTTTCAAACCGCCACTGGCGGCGATCTGCTGCTCGATCTCGGCCACATGGTCCGCCGCGCTTTTGACCAGGGGACTGGTCTCCGCATACGCCGCTTTCAAGGTTTTCAACTGGGCGCGGGCCAGGTTGAGTTGAATGGCTTGGGGATCCTGCGAGGCGAGTTCGCGCTCCACGCTGCTGATGCGAAACTCCACGGTTTCCAGCTGGGTTTTGGCGGTTTCAATCTGCATTTCGGTTTCGCCGGATTCGCGCAGATAGGCCTCCAGTTCGCGGTCATTCCCGTAAAACTCGCTTTCCTTGCTGAACTCCAGCAACTCCTTGTTAATGTCATCGAGGGTGCCGTCAATCTTGGAGATTTGCTCGCGTAAAAACTTGTCCAGTTCCGCAGCCTCGTCGGACTGCATTTGGGCGGTGAGCGCCACCACTTCGCGGGCATAGAGATTCACCAAATTGGCCGTGCCCTGCACCCCGAGCTTGGATTTTAAGGTGACGGAAATCAGGTCGGTTTCCTTTTCCGGTTTGATGGTCAGGAGCTTGCCGAGCGCCATCCCGCTGATGGGCGGCGTGGCCATGCTGCCCACCCGGTCCAGCAATTTGGGCGACTGCATGACATTGACAATGGTTTGGACCGTGACCTGATGGGGCTTGAAGGCGTCCCCGAGCACGGAGGCACGAATGATGGTGTTGGCCTCGCGGCGGATGAGTTCAACGGTGACGGAGTAGCTGGTTTCCAGCTTGTAATAGCCCAACGCAAACAGCCCGCCCCCCATCAGCACCCCACTGATCAACAGCCAATACCAGCCGCGAATCAGCGCGGCAATCAGGCGCACTGGGTCAAAAGGCAGGCTCACGCCCGCCTCAGCGGCCGGGGCCGCCCCCGGAGCAGTGCCCGGGGCAGGGTTCGGTGGCGTTGTCTTGGTGTTCGAGGAATCCATCACGTCAAATTACCACGCGGTGGCCGGGCGGTCAGCTTTTTCTGCGCTTTACCGCGCGTTCATAAAGCGCCAGCGTCTGCGCCGCATTTTGCGCCCAGTCAAACCGCCGGGCGTTGCGAAAGCCGGCGGCGCGCCAGGCATCCCGCGCGGTGCCATCGGTGGCCAAACGGGTGAGGGCGGCGGCCAGTTCGGTAATATTTTCCGGATCAATGGTGAGGGCCGCGTCGGCCACCACTTCCCGCAGCGAGCCCCGCGTGCTGCTGATGACGGGACAACCGCAGGCCATCGCCTCAATCGGCGGAAAGCCAAACCCCTCAAACAGCGAGGGATATACAAATACATCCGTGGCCCGGTACAGCAAGGGCAAACTGGGGTCATCCACGAAGCCCAGGGCCCGGATGTCCGCCGCAAAGGGCGAGGCCTGGGCCGCCGCATGAATGGCCCCGGCCCCGTGCCAGTCACTGCCGCCAAAGGCCAGCAGCCAGTCCGACCCGGTGGCCGCCTTGAAACGGTTAAAAGCCTCGATCAACCGCACATGGTTTTTACCCGGATGTTCCAGCCGCGAGACATACAGAAAAAAGGGCCGGTCCAGTTGCCAGCGCCGGGCGGCCTCCGCCTTGGCGGCGACGGCATCCCCTGGCTGAAAGCGCTGGTGATCAATGCCATTCCACACAACCGAGACGTGGTCGCGGCCCCGCCCAAAATAAGTACCCAGGTCCCGGGCGGTGTTTTCGCTCACGGCGATGATTTCATCCTGGCGCGCCGACAGGCGCTTGACAATCACCCGGCCATATATCATGCGCTTCCAGTCATACTTGCCAGTGATGTGAAACGGCGCGAGATCGTGAATGGTGGCGACCAGCGCGCAGGGCTTGCGCCAGAGCAGCCGGCGGTAACTCGGAACATGGAGCACGTCCAGTCCCAGGGAACGGACCAGGCCCGGCAGGTGGGTCTGGTGCCAGAGCACATTCCGGCCGGCCGGCCGGAATTGTTCCGGCACCCCCACGATCTGCATGGCCTCCCGGGCGAATTCAAACAGGGGCCGGTCCTCCTCCAGCACAAACAAATAAAACTGATGCTGCCGGGCATGGGGCAGGAGGGCGCGCAACAACGCAAAGACATACTGGGCCACACCGGTTTTGCCGCGCTGGATCACCGAGGTGGAAAAGCCAATTTTCATGGGGAGGGAGGTTGGAGCAGGAATGCCTCAATTTTGAGGAGGCGCAGCACGTTTAACACATTCTCATTGGGGGCTTCAAAGGTGAGTTTGAACCCGCTCCGCAGGGAGCTTTTCCGTAACCGGACCATAAGTCCCACCCCGGTGCTGTCCACAAAACCCACCCCTGCCAGGTCGATCACCACTCGTTGCTCGGGCTTCAATTTCTTGATTTGCGCGTCAGTCCGCCGGGCTAGTTCCAAGGTGGTTTCCGAGGTGATTTCGCCCTGCCAGCGGATGATCATGTTGTCGCTGAGGCTGCGGACGGACAGCTGGGCGCCACTCATCTCGTTTTGCACCCGCACCCGCGCCGATGTGAGGTCGGGTTCGAGGGCAAAGAAATCGGTCAGTTTCATGAGCGCCAGCGCGCCCTGGAGTTGCGGACCGACGGCGACCAGCACCATCGTCCGGCCCAGTTCCCGCGAGCGTTTGCGCAAACGGATCAGGAGCCCCACACCGGTGCTGTCCGTCATTTTGGTGCCGGCCAGATCAAAGATCACATCGTGCTGCTCCACCGCCTGGAGCCATTCCGCGCGGTGGGCCTGCACCTCCGCGGCGCTCAGGGAGGGCGGCAATTTGATAACCACCACGCCGGGCAAATCCGGGCTCACCGCCGGCCGGGGGGCGGGGGTGCCGGATTGCTTGCGCTGGCGCAAATGCCACCATTGCTGCCAGATCACCCGGCCGAACACCCACAAATCCTTGCCGTACCGTTTGATCAGGCGCTGGGGCTCCTGCAACATGCGGAATATCCATTCCGTGCCCGTCTGCTGCATCCAGAGGGGGGCGCGCTTGAAGGTGCCGGCCAGAAAGTCGATGGTGGCGCCCACGCCCACGCTGAAGGGCACCCCTGACTGCCGGTAATGCATGTTGATCCACTTCTCCTGCTTGGGACAACCAAACGCCACGAGCAAAATATCCGGGCTGGCTTCGCGGATGCGCCGCAGAATGTCCTCATGGTCCATTTCCAGCAGCGGTTTGAAGGGCGGCGAATAGGCCCCGACCAGTTGCAAATTGGGATGTTTGGCCCGCGTTTTGGCCGCCGCCTCGGCCACACTTTCATTGGTGCCGCCCAGAAAAAACACGCGCCAGCCGCGCGCTTCCGCCGCCGCCAGGAGCAAGGGAATCAAACCGGAGCCCGTCACCCGTTCCGGCAGGGGATTGCCCAGAAACTTGGAAGCCCAAACAATCGGCATGCCATCGGCCAGGATGAGGTGCATGTCGAACAGGATACGGCGCAACTCCACGTCCTCAAGGGCTTGGACAATAAAATCCACATTGGCGGTCGCCGCGCAATGCGGCTGCCCCGAGGCAATCATTTCCGCAATGATCTCGAGTGTTTCCGGGGTCGTCACATTGTCGAATGGCACCCCCAGGATGGCAATCGGATCACGGCGATTCACTGCTAATTTTTGCGAAACAGGCGTCACCACCCGGAGGGGATACCACATCACCCGGAAAAAACCAAGTCTGGAAACCACCAGTGCGTGGCAAAATATTGTTCGGATCGATGGCCCGGAAGGGGGGGTACTTTCCGGCCCCTAAAATCGCACTTGCCGCTTTATTGCCCGCCCGGCGTGGTTTAGGCTGCGGGGGTTGACCAGCCTGGACTACATCAAACTGGCGGGAATCGGACCGATATTTTTTATTCTCGGCCCGTTGATTGGTTTTATGATCCAGGGCAAGCCGGGCGCGCAACGCGCCGTCTTCGGGATCATGTGCTTCATGACCATCAACGGCTTGCTGGCCCCGGGCAATTGGGGGCTCACCCTGGCCTCCATTGAGACCTACCGGGGCCACACCAAGGGTTATCACTTTTATTTCAACCACGCCCTGGCCATCGCGCTGATTGTGGCGAAGTGGCGGGAGGATCCCCGATCGTTCCGCCTGATCCCCCCGGGGATGGGCTTTTACCTGTTTTACTGCGCCATGTCGATGCTCTCGCTGATTCATGCGCCCAATCTGAATTATGGCTTGATGGCCGCGCACAAAAGCATCTTCGCCTCGCTGCTAATGATCGCCACGTTCAACACCCTGCGCACGGATGAGGATTTCCAACACTTCGTGCGGGTGATGGCGGTGACCATGGCCTGGCAACTGTTCGTCTGTCTCAAAATGAAATACCTGGAGGGGGCGTACCAGGTGCACGGCACCTTTGAGCATCAAAATCCGCTGGCCATGTATTCCGTGCTGATGGGCATGATCTTTCTGGCCACCGGCCTGGGGCCGGTGTTCAAATGGTCAAATTTCATCATGTTCGCCTTCATGTTCTGCGGGGTGATTGTGGAATGCACCCTCTCCCGGGGCGCCCTCGTTATGTTCGGCGCGGGCACCGTGGTGGTGGTGGGTGCCAGCCTGCTGGATAAAATCACCAAACGCCGGGTGCTCACCACCTCCGCACTGGCGATTTTGGGGGGCATCGGACTCACGCTCGCACTGGACAGCCTCATCGCCCGCTTTAACGACAAAGGCAACCAGGCCAGCGGTGAATTGCGCGAGGTCATGAAGAATGCCTGCCGGGCGATGGTCAGTGACAATCCACTGGGCATTGGCTGGAATAATTACGCCCTGGTGGTGAATCCGCCATATCGATACGCCGAAATTTACTATGACTGGATTCGGGGCATGGGCCAGAAGCCGGATGAATCCGCGCTCAACTCTGTGGTGGAAAGCCATTATTACCTGATGCTCGCGGAAACCGGGTATGTGGGGCTCAATAGCTGGCTGCTCCTGATTTTCGTAGGGCTGTGGCGCAATTTCCGGGCCGCCTGGTATTTCGGCCATGGCTTTCGCAGATGCCTGGCCCTGGGCATCATGTTTGGGTGCGCGCTTAACTATGAGCAAAGCACGCTCGAACGCGTGCTGGTCCAGCCGCGTAATTTGATGATGTGGATGATCATCATGGGCATCAGCGGCCGCCTCGAAGTCATGCGGCGCGAAGGGGTGGCGGCCGATAAAAACCGACTTACTGCCGGGCGTTGATCGCCCGCACCGCCTCCACGGCTGCCTGGCTCAGGGACTGGTCCGGATCGGCCATTTGTTTTTGGAGGGTTTCCAGGCTGTCATGCGTGCCAATTTTCTGGAGGATTTCGCAGGCATGCTGGCGAGTTTCCGTGGCCCGTTCACTGAAGAGGGTGAGCACGGCTTTTTCCGCGGCGGCGCCCTGGCCGCCGAGGGCGTTAATGGCTTCCTGGTTAAACGAACCGCCGCGCGCCACCAGGTCCACCAACGGTTCGATGGCCCGGGGATCGTGCAACCGGGCGAGGGCTTTGACGACATTTTGCCGGATGCTCATATCGGAGTCCCGGAGCAATTTAAGCAGCGTGGGCACCTGTTCGGTAGTCGCATGGCTGGCCAGAAAATTCATGGCGCACATGCGGGTAAAGGAGTCTGTTTCGGACGTGGCGCCGGCCAGCAGATTCAGCAATTCAGCGGGCGCGTTGGTTACCGTCGCCCCGTTTAGCCGGCTCATCGCGTCCCGCCGGGTGGCATCGTCGTCGGCTTTCAAGTCGGTGACCAGCTTCTGTATCTCGGCCTCCGTCAGAGGTTTGACCACGGGTGGTGGCGGGGGAACCAGGGCGGCGGCGAGTTCGTCGCCGCTGAGCCGGCGAAATTTGAATTGAATTTTAGACTGGCGCGACGTGGTTTCGGTGACGGAAACCAGCCCGGCGGTGCCGGTCTGGTTCTCGAAGCGCCCGCTGGTTGGATTAAACTCCAACCGTGCTTCCGCCTGGGCGCTGAGGCGTGGCTGGGTGCCATGGCCCAGCAAACTTGTCAGCGTGGTGTGCTTTGCCAGCGTGAGCGCCGCCGGGGTGTTGGACAGCACCTGCCAGCGGGTCCCGCGAGCCACCGCCAGAGTGGCCGGCCGGTTCCGGAACTCATTGCCCATATAGAACCCCCCGCCATAAGGGGACGGGCTCGGGGGAGCTTGAATGGGACCCAACAGTTGGGGGGAGTCCATGACGAGCGCCTCATCCCTGACCTCTTCCGCCTTGCCGGCTTGGAGGGGCAACGGCGGATACAGGGTGGTTACCAACTCGCCGAGCGGCACGGTGAGGCTGTAATCCCCACTGGAGCGCAAGACCTGACCGTGGGTATCCAGCATGATTTGCGCGCTCCGGGGAAAGCCATTCATGGGACCCATATAGGGACCACCATAATACCCCATGCCCGGCTGAAACGGCTGGCGGTTTTCGGTGTGCAAGTTGCTGTGCCAGGTGAGGGTGGCCACATTGGAACTGAGTTCGGAGGTGGCAATAAAAATATTACCACTCGTGACTTGCTGGCCATTTTCCCCCTGCACCGTGATCTCCACCGCATAAACATTCGTCTCGCCCACAGTGAAGTGATATTGCAGCGCGGGGGTTTTGGCCGGGGCCAAGCCCGGCAAGGAAACCACGCACAGTCCGGTTGCCAGCGCAAAAACTTTGGCCAGGATGGGTGTCTTCATGGAGCTATTCAACCACCGGCAGGATTTCATGCAAGCGGAATTTATATGCGGAAATTTTATTCGCGGTTTCGCAGAATTCCACTTGTCAGGCGGAATTGTCCAACCTAATGTGACGGCGTCAATGATCCGTGTCATTTTACATGATTGAATTGATCCAATTTCCATGGAGTCCTTACGGCCTCGTACAGCGACAAATTCTGGAATATTCCGGCGTCCGTTATAAAATCACCAACCTGCCCCGCACCGGCGATCGCACCCTGGTCTGGCGCCTCACCAAGGAACAATCCTACGGCGTGCCCCTCCTCAAGGATGGCCGGCGGGTGGTGTTTGAATCGGGCGAGGACACCCAGGACCTCGCCAAATATCTTGATCAAAAGTTGCGGCTCGGGCTCTTCCCGCCGGAATGGGAGGGCCTGCAAGCCATCCTCTGGCGCTATATTGAAAACGAGGTGGAGAATCTGACCTTCCGCTTGAATGACGCCCATTACCGGGAATTTGTGGTCAAGGCGGACCAGGTGTTTTACGTGCGCCACAAGGAGCGCAAGTTTGGCCGCGGCTGCCTGGATCACTGGCGACAAACGGCGGATGAATTGCTGGCCCGGCTCACCGCCAGCCTGGTGCCGTTCGAGCAGATGCTGCAAACCAGGCCCTACCTGCTGGGCGCGCAACCGCGCTTTGTCGATTTTGAGTTGTATGGAATGCTGGAGAACCTGTTGTTTTCCAAACATTATCAACTCCCTCAGACCCAGGTTAACCTCCAAAACTGGCACCGCCGGCTGGCCGTGCTTAAACTCGCCGAACTGACCAAGTGAAAAATTACATCCTTGATACCAACGTTCTACTCCACGATCCCAACTCGCTGCTGAACTTTAAGGAAAACTCGGTCCTGCTGCCGATCGAGGTCATTGAGGAGATCGACCGTTTCAAACGCGAGTCCACCGAACTGGGCCGGAATGCCCGGACGGTGTCGCGGTTGCTGGACGGGTTTCGCGGCGACGGCAGCCTGAGCGCCGGGGTCGCGCTGCCCAACGGCGGCAAACTGCGCATTGCCATCCCCAAAAAAACCGCCAATGGCAAGGCGGCCAACAGTGACGGCGCCAATGGTTTCCATCATCATTCGGTGGACAACCGCATCCTCGCCATGGCCGCGAGCATTCAGAAAGCCCAGCCCAAAAACCCGGCGATTCTCGTCAGCAAGGACATCAACCTGCGGATCAAAGCGGATGCCCTCGGGTTGCAGGCGGAGGATTACGAGACCGACCGCGTTTTTATCACTGATTTATACACCGGCATGCTGGACTGGACTGTCTCGCCGGAAAAAATGGCCCAGTTCCGCACCGAGGGCCGGTTAAAGGTGCCGGCGGACAAACGGTTTTTCCCCAGTGAATATTGCACCCTCGTGGATGAGGTGAACCCCAAGCGCACCGCGCTGACGAAAGTGGATGCCACGGCCGAATATTTGGTGCCCATCCTGGATTGCCGCGAGGGCGTGTGGGGCATCAAACCTCGCAACCGGGAACAACATTTCGCGCTGGACGCCCTGCTGGACGACCGCATCAAGCTGGTGACCTTGATGGGCAAGGCGGGCACCGGCAAGACGCTCATCGCCATGGCCGCCGGCCTCAAGCAGGTGGTGAACGACCGGGAATTCCGCCGGCTGGTGGTGGCGCGTCCCACGATTTCCATGGGCAAGGAACTCGGCTTTTTACCGGGGTCACTCGATGAAAAACTGGCCCCCTGGATGCAGCCCATCCACGATGCCCTGGAACTGCTCAGTGATTTAAACATGGGCCACGATCACCGGCGCAGCACTGATTTGATGCGCTCCGGCAGCATTGTGGTGGAGGCGCTGAGCTACATCCGGGGCCGGAGCATTGCCAACCAGTTCATGATTGTGGACGAGGCCCAAAACCTCACTCCGCTCGAAGCCAAAACCATTGTCACCCGGGTGGGCAGTGGCACTAAAATTGTGTTCACTGGCGACCCGTACCAGATTGACAACCCGTACGTGGATTCCGCCTCGAACGGCTTCAACTACGTGGTCAGCCGCTTCCGGGACCAGGCGATTGCCGCGCACATAGAATTGCAAAAAGGCGAGCGTTCCGAACTGGCCGAACTGGCCGCGAACATACTGTAAAGCCCGGGAGCCTCAGGCCAATTACAGCCCCCCACCGCCGTGGGCAATCCAGGCGGTGGGGGGTTTTTTGCTACCCCAATCATGGCAAAAACCATTTGACAAAATGGCGTTTGGGACGATTTTTAACGGAGATAACTGGGTTTTATTGGAAATGTTATGATTTCAAACGAACGCCCGTCCCCTTACGGCCGCAGCCCGCATAGCCAGCCCAAACCGCCGGTGGCCGAGGACACCCTGCACTCCGGGGAAATTCAGATTGAGCGGAAGACGTTTATTTTCACCCTGAAGGAAAACCCCCGGGGCCGCTTTTTACGCATCACGGAAGATGTGGGGGGCCGGCGGGATACCATTATCATCCCCGCCACCGGACTGGAGGAATTCAAGCAACTCTTGGATGCCATGGTTCAGGCCTCCCACGAAATCCCGGAAAAATCGAGTTAGTCGGACCGCCGCCCGGCCGCCGGCCCGGTCGCTTTATTCAGCGACCGCTTTGACCTTCTTGACCCGCGGCTTGGCGTTGGAAGCCCGCACCGCCTTGGCTTTGACGACCTTGACCCGCGCAGCATCGCTCCACAAACCTTCCAAGTCGTAATGCTCCCGGGTATCCTGGCGCATCACGTGGACGATGACGTAAAAAAAGTCGAGCACGATCCAGGATCCCTGCCGGGTGCCATCCACCGCGCGGGGGCGGATGTCATGGTCCTCCCGTAATTTGTTGGTGATTTCCTCCACAATCGCCCGCACATGCGGCTCGCTGCTGCCCGAGGCAATCACATAATAATCCGCCACGGAGGAGATTTTGCGAACGTCCAGAACCGCGAGTTTTTCGGCCTTTTTATTGTCTGCATAATCGCGGCAGAACTGGGCCAGCTTTTTTGAATCCATAGTTTTCAGGACGCATTTTAGCACAAAGCCGGCAGATTTACAGGGATTTAGCGGTTTTTTTAATGACCAGGGGCCGCGACCGGGGTCACTGGGCTAATTTTTGGGGCAATTTCCCGGACAAGGTGCCGGGGTTAACGGTAAATACCAGAATTTTTAATGGCTTCCGCGACCGCCGCCGGCACCAAGAACTCAATCGAATGGCCGGCCTGAACCCGGGCGCGGATTTGCGAGGAGGACAGCCCCAGCGGGAATCCGGTCAGCGTCCGGCCCCGGAACGGCGCGGGGAATTGGGCTGGTTCCCCGCCCGGGCGCGGAACCACCACAAATTCCGCCCGGCGGGCGAGTTCAGCGGGTTCACGCCATTCGTTGAGCTTCGCCACATTGTCCGCGCCGATAAGGTAAAAGAGCTCAGCGTCGGGAAAGCGCCGGGAATACTCGCGCAGAGTATCGATGGAATAGGAAACGCCGCCGCGCTGGATCTCCTGATCGTCCACGGCATAGCAAGGCCGGCCGGCGAGGGCCAGCCGGAGCCATTGCAGGCGAGCGGCCGCCGGGGCATGCTGGCTGTCCAGCTTGAAGGGGGATTGGGCTGCGGGAATGAAGAGGATGCGGTCGAGGCCCAGTTCCTCCATGGCAGCCTGCGCCACCAGCAGGTGACCGAGGTGCACCGGATTGAAAGAACCGCCGTAAAGTCCCAGTTTCATGATATTAACAGCAGCGTTTGACGCCGTTAAACCGTGCTTCCGTGACCTGCACGTAGAGCTTGGCATCGCTGGCCGCCGTGCAGGCACAGACCTGTTCCCGGGCGCGGTCGAGCTGGGATTCGCCGGATAATTCCCGCGCCAGGGTGATCGCCAGCGCCGCCGCCCCGGCCAAATGGAGAGGCTTGCCCTCGGCCACCGCATAATCTGGCAGCCACACGGGCGGGGTCTCGTGCAGGACGGTGGGTTTGCTCCGTGACCAAAGCAGATACCACTCGCGCAAGCTGATCACGAGAATGGCCAGCACCAAAGCCAGGAAGGTGGCCGCCACGCCCGCATCCAGCAGGTTGTTAAATCGCAGGGTGCGGCTCTTGGCCAAATCGGCCTGGGCGGTGGCAAGTTTCTGGGTGAAGTCAGCGGTGGCGACCGCCGGAGCGGGCAGGGCGACCACGGCGAGATCGTCGTTGATTTTCGCCTGCAATACCTCGGCTTGCGCAAGGAAGCCAATGCGTGGGTCAGGGTGAAAAATCTTCTCCAAACCGGCCGTCCACGTAACACTGACCAGCCACACTAAAGGAATGAGCGTCACGAGCATGAGGGCTGGATTTCCCGGATGGCGCGGACTGGTGCCGGCGGCAGCGGCCGGCTGCAATTGCATCTTCAGGATAATCGTGGTGCCGAGGCAGAGGGCAATCGTGGCGAGCAATTGATTGGCAATGCCAAAGAGCGGCCAGAGGGAATTGATGCCACCCAAAGGATCGCGCACACCCTGAATCAGGAAGTATCCCCAAGCCCCGACCATCAAGGCACTGGCGAAGGGGGCGACCCGGATATTTTTCACGTCGCCGAGCGGTTGCCAGATCTGCCCCAGCAGGCTTTGGATGAGGTAACGCCCCACCCGCGTGCCGGCGTCCAAAGTGGTCAAAATAAACAGCGCCTCAAACATAATGGCGAAGTGATACCAGAGGTCGAGCCAGCGACCGGAAACGGCTTTGGAGAAAATATGCGCCATGCCCACCGCCAGCGTCGCCGCCCCGCCCGTGCGGCCGAACAAGGTTTTCTCCCCCAATTGCGCGGCCAGGTCATTCATCTGGTCGGTGCTCACGGGATAGCCGAGCGCAGTGATTTTGGCCACCGTGGCGGCTGGTTCGCCTTTAACGTTCATGCTGAAGTACACGCCCGGTTCCAAAGTGCAGGCGGCGATCAAGGCCATGATGGCCACGAAGGATTCCAAGCACATGGCCCCGTAGCCAATCGACCGCGCATAACCTTCGCGACTGATGATCTTGGGAGTTGTGCCACTGGCAATCAGCGAGTGAAAACCGGAAATGGAACCGCACGCAATGGTGATGAAACAGAACGGGAAAATCTGGCCGGCCACGACCAAGCCGGAGCCGTCCACGAACTGCGTGAGCGCCGGCATTTGGAGTTGCGGCAGGGTGCATAGAATGCCCACCGCCAGGGCAAAAATGGTGCCGAGTTTCATGAAGGTGCTCAGGTAATCGCGCGGGGCCAGCAGGAGCCACACCGGCAGACTGCTGGAAATGATCCCATACCCGATGATCGTCCAGGCCACATTAATATCATGCAGGCCAAACACCCCCGACCAGTAGGGGCTTTGGTAAACTAGTTTCCCGCCCCAGACCGCCAGCAACAATAACGTGACCCCAAGCGCCGAGGCTTCCAGCACTTTGCCGATGCGGATAAAGCGCAGGTAATTACCCATGAGCAGGGCAATCGGCACCGTGGCCCCCACTGTGAAGATGCCCCAGGGACTTTCCGCCAGCACCCGCACCACCACCAGCGCCAGCACCCCCAGCAGGATGGTCAGAATCGCGAGGATCGCCAGGGTGGCAATCAAACCGGCGGGTGTATTGAGCTCTTCTTTCACCATTTGGCCCAGGGATTTGCCATCCCGCCGAATGGAGCAGAAGAGAATGACCATGTCCTGCACCGCCCCGCCGAGGACCACGCCCACTAGAATCCAAAGCGCTCCCGGCAGGAACCCAAATTGGGCGGCCAATACGGGCCCCACCAGCGGACCCGGCCCGGCAATGGCCGCGAAGTGATGGCCGAAAACGATCCACTTGTTCGTCTTGCAGTAATCCTTGCCGTCCTCATGCGTTTCGCAAGGCGTGGCGCGGCGATCATTGAGCATGAGCACCCGGACCGCCAGCCAGCGGGAATAAAAGCGATAGCCAATCGCATAGGTGCACACCGCCGCGACCAGCAAGCTGGCCGAATTAACCGGCTCCCCGCGCCGCACTGCCAGGGTGAAATAGCCCCATGCCCCCAGCAGGGCAAGGAGCAACCAGCCAGCTTGGAATAAGAATTTTTTCATGTGTTGACCGGGAAATCTTTTACCCGACAACCAGGCTTAGGCAAAGCATCTTTAACGATTTTATCGGGGCCGTCCCGACCGGTGCCAAGCTGGCAATGAATTGTCACCTGCCCCGCACCTCCCGACCCTCACGGCGTGGCCATCCGATAAAACCGGGCGGGCTGATTTTTCGCGCTGGCATCCCGGAAGCCGCCCTGCCCGCCTGCATCCGTCCGGTTGGTACTGAGGTTGCTCCAACCAGACTCGGCCAGCCCATCGTTGGCTTGCAGAATATAGAGCGTATGCGGTTGACCAGTGAATTGAATCACGGCCATGCCACCTTGATAATTGAGCGAAGTAATCCAAATCGTTTCGGCGGGCGAGGGGGTCGCCGGCGGGGTGGGCTGATTAGCTACCGCGGCAGCGGCTGGGCGGGCCAGATGATAGACCGGGAAGCGCCGCTGGGCTTGCAACTCCGCCGGGCTCAGAAACGGACTCTGAAAGGTGTCATCGAGCGAACCATCCGGATTAAGCCGCGCGATATGCTGGCGCTTGATGCCGTTGACCACGGTAAACGGCCCGCAGATAACAATCCGGCCGTCATCCTGCACGGCCATGTCCATGATCAGCCGGCCAAATTGCGCCTCGCCGACCTGGCAATGAAAACTGGAGTCAATCTGGCCGTCCAACCGCAAACGCACCAAACCAGGGAAAGCCGTTCCGTTCATGGTGGTAAAACCACCCGCCACCAGCAACTTCCCGTCGCTTAAGCGTTTGATGGTCATGCTGCCCCGCCGGTCCGCTTCATAGCGGTTGGTGAAACTGAAATCCGGCCGCCAGTTTTGGTCAAAGCGCATGAAACGGCCGGGGGCCAGAAGACTCCCGTTGATGAATTCGTCTTGAATCCCCAGCACCGCCCCGCCACCGGGCAAGGACACTGCCACCCGGCAAAGCGCCAGGGGCACTTCGGCAAAAAGGGCTTGGAAAACCCTGGCCGCATCGGTGGCCGAAGGTGCTTCGGCGCAATCTTCAAACGGCATTTGCCCGGAGGGTTTGACGAGCGGTCGCCGGCGGGCGGGGGCCGTGCGGTGCCAGTCCACGGGTTGATGCCCCCACCAGTTCCCCCAAAAACCCGCGCCTTGGAGCGTCCAGATCAATCCCGCGTGCGGCGCAAACACCGCGCCGGAGGCATTGGTGGCGGAGGGCAGCAACCGCCCGCCCGCATCCAGACGAAACGCTGAGAAGGGTTCGTTGGCCATCACCGCCACCAAACCATCGCTCAAAGCGGCCGCCGGGTAAGTGCCTCCAGGCAGATAAGTCCGCTGCAAGACCGGTCCCGCGGCATTGGTGGAACCCGTGGCCGGCACAAACGATTCATCCAGGCTGCCGTCGGCCAGCAAGCGAACGTACCCGGGGCGTGGTTTGCCGGCCACCGCATCAAAGAGGCCGGACATCAGAAGCGTTCCATCCGGCAGCGAGATCACATGCGCCCGGCTGGAATCCGTCGCGGAAAATCCGCCGCGACAGTAAAAGCTGCGATCCAATGAACCATTGGGATTCAGCCGGATCGCACCGCGCTCAAAATAACCAAGGCGCCCGGACACTGGATCGATGAAGTTTCCGAACAAACAGGCGGCCACGACAATTTTACCATCCGGCTGGATGGCTAATCCACCCGGGGGTGAATTCAGGGCTAAGAGCGCTGTATCGGTCATCACTTCCAGCTCGGCGGCAATGGATGGGCTCACCGGAGGCATAATGTTCTGCGGCCGCTGGTGGCATACGGCGGTGACCAAAGCGCCGCCTATCAGGGTGGCAACTGCCCCCACTTTGAGGAAGGCTTTGAATTTTGCCCAGGCCAGTGCCTTAAGCGTTGCCTGAACCAAACTGGTGGTTACCCCAGCCAGCCCGGTGCCTTGGGCGGCCAGTCGGGAAATCTGGGGGGCCAACCCCACGGGCGCGGCCTGCCGGGCATGCGCCGAAATCGCCCCGGCGATGGCGAGCGCAGAAAGGGCCACCCCCCGGCGGTTGAATATTTTCCGCAGCTTTTCCACCGCCCGGGCGGTGCGCTTGTGAACGGCGGCCTCACGCATTCCCAACAGCGCGGCGGTTTCGGGCCCGTTTTTATTTTCGTAATAGCGCAACGCCAGCAGGGTGCGGTCAGCTTCGGCCAGCTGGTCCATGGCGGTCTCCAAATGCGGGCACAGCCGGTGCCAGTCTGCGGCGGTATTTCCCGGTTCGATCAAAGTGGATTGCCGATAAGCCTCCTGTTCGCGCCGCTGGCGGCGGCGGTTCGTGCGTTGCCAACTTGCGGAGGTGTGGCGGGTAGTTTCATACAACCATCCCGTGAGCACGGTGCGGGGGCGCAGCCCGGCGGCTTTGCGCGCGAGAATGACAAACACAGCCTGGGCCACATCTTGTGCGTCGCTCTCACTGGCGGTGCAGCGGCGGGCGATGGCATACACCAAGTTAAGGTGCCGCCGCACCAGTTCGGTGAACGCCGCCTCCGAATGCTGGCCGGCAAATGCCCGCACCAATTCCATGTCCGCCATCTCGGTCATCCCCTATTTATGTCCGCCCCATGCAAAAGTGGACAAACTATTTTTAGAAATTTTCCGGGGTGGAAATGAAGGGCCCAAAGGCACCAGGCCATCCCATCCGGGATGCATATATTTTCCAAAGCTTGGTTTGCCGCTGGGTGGGGAGATGCTCAACTCGGAATTAAAACCCGCCCCAGCCTCCAGTCGCCCTTGCTTGGCCCACCCACCTCGCCCGGTTGCCCCCGCTGCGGTTGCCCACCGTTGAATTTACATGCCCTCCCCAGCGCACCGCCACCGGCCCACCCATTTCTGCCGGCAAAAATTCCCTCAGCTTCAACTTTTCATTACCGGCCCGCTCGGCTTAGAATCCCGCAATGATTATTGCGCCTTCATTGCTGGCCTCCGATCACACCCGCTTTGGCCGCGAGGCCGAACGGGCGGATCGTTCCGGGGCCGAATGGCTGCATCTCGATATTATGGACGGTCATTTCGTGCCGAACATCTCGTTCGGCCCCGAGGTGGTGCGTTCCCTGCGCCCATTGACCAAGCTCTTTTTTGACGTGCACCTGATGTGCTCCAAGCCGGACATTCTACTGGAACCCTTTGCCAAGGCCGGGTCGGATCAAATCACCATTCACGTGGAACTGGGCGAGGCGGTGGTCCCGTTAATCTGGAAAATCAAGTCGCTCGGCAAAAAAGTGGGGTTGGCAGTGAATCCCCCCACGCCCATTGCGCAGGTCCAACCATATTTGCCGTTGATTGACTGCTTGCTGGTGATGACCGTCAATCCCGGGTTTGGCGGCCAGTCCTTTATTTATGAGACCCTGCCCAAGGTGCAGCAGGCGAACATCTGGCGGCGGGAATTAAGGTTGCGGTACCGCGTGGAAGTGGATGGCGGCATCAACCATCAAACCGCCGGGGAATGCGCCGCCGCCGGGGCGGACACGTTTGTCAGTGGCACCACGCTGTTCAAGGCCCCCAACTTGCGCGCGGCCGTGCGCAAAATGCAGAAGGTGGTCAATAAATATGATCCCGCCCTGGCCGACCTGGCCATCGAAAAGAATCCCCAACTGGCTTTATAAAGCGGCATCATGGCAACCCCCGTTCAATTCGGCACCGATGGCTGGCGGGCGGTAATGGCCGAGGGCTTCACCTTCGCCAATGTCGCCCGGGTGGCGCAAGCCACGGCGGATTACTGGAGCACCCACCCGGTCCCGGACACCAACCGCACAGTAATCATTGGCTATGACCGCCGTTTTTTATCCGAACGCTTCGCGGCCATCACGGCGGAGGTGTTCGCGGGCAACGGATTTCAAGTGGTGCTCTCGCCGGTGGCCGTGCCCACCCCGTGTATATCGTTCGCGGTGAAACAGCTGAAGGCCGTGGGCGGAGTGATGATCACGGCCAGCCACAATCCACCGGCCTTTAACGGGTTCAAGCTCAAATCCCATTTCGGCGGTTCGAGTGATGCCGCCACCTGCCAGGCGGTGGAAGCGCTGCTGGACCGCAACCCCGTGCGCACCCTGCCCCTGGCGGAAGGCCAGCGCACCGGGCGGATTACGCTGCGCGACGTGCGCCCGGCCCATTTCCGGGCCATCAAAAAGCTCGTGAATTTCCGGCTGATCGCGCAGTCGAAGCTGCGGGT
This sequence comes from uncultured Verrucomicrobia subdivision 3 bacterium, assembly GCA_903936645.1. Taxonomy (GTDB): domain Bacteria; phylum Verrucomicrobiota; class Verrucomicrobiia; order Limisphaerales; family UBA11358; genus UBA11358. The sequence goes on along the minus strand of CAIZWI010000118.1, from coordinate 5,211 downwards.
GGCGCACGATGCCTTGTTTGGCGTGGGCGCCGGTTGTTTTGCCACCCTGCTGGCCGGAACCACCTGCCAGGTTACGACGCTGAATGGCCGGCACGACGTGTTATTCGGCGGCATTTGTCCGGAGCCGTTGCCCAAAAATTACACCTTGGGGGCCGCGCAATTGCGGAAGCATCCGCAGGACCTTTGCCTGGTCACCGACGGGGATTCCGACCGCATCGGGGGCATGGATGGCCGGGGCAATCCCCTGACCAACCAGCAAGTGATTGCCCTGCTGCTGCATCACCTGGTGCGCAACCGGGGCGGGCGCGGCCGGGTGACCAAAACGTATAACACCACCGCCATGGTGGATAAAATGTGCGCGGCCTGGGGCCTGCCGCTCACGGAGGTGGGGATAGGTTTTCGCTTCATTGCGCCGGAACTGATGCGCCCGGGAGCCTTGTTTGGCGCGGAGGAAAGCGGCTCGGTGGGATTTGCGGGACACATTCCGGAACGGGATGGCCTGGCGGCCGGCTTGTTCCTGCTGGAAATGCTGGCGCTGGAAAAACGCCCGCTGAACCGCATTTGGGCGCGTTTGGAAAAGGAATTTGGACCGCACCACTACGGCCGTTACGACGCCCATTTTCCGTTGGAAAAACGGGCCGCCTTGATGACTTGGTTGCGGCAACATCCGCCGGCGAAATTATTAAATTCCCGGCTGGCCCGGGTGGACGACCGCGATGGCGTGAAATTCGTGGCGATGGACAGTTCCTGGCTGATGCTGCGCGGCTCGGGCACGGAACCGGTTTTGCGCATATACGCCGAGGCGCCCTCCCCGGCTGGCCTGGCCCGGTTGCTGCGCCTCGGTGTGGCGTTGACAAAACGCGTTTGATTTCCAAAGATTCTCCGCATGATAAACACTGGCATCTTGAATCCGCAAATTCTGTCGCTCCTGGCCCGGGTCCGGCACACCAATGCCCTGGTCATTTCCGACCGCGGCTTTCCCTTCTGGCCGCAAATTGAGACGGTGGATATTTCTTTGGTGGACAATCTTCCCAGCGTCTTGCAAGTGCTGGCGGCGATTCGGGGCAATTTTCAAGCGACCCAAGCATACATGGCGGCGGAATTTGAGAAAAACAACACCGCCGCCACCCGCCAGGCGTTCGCCGCCGGGCTGGCCGGCATTCCGACCACATTTGAACCCCATGTGGATTTCAAATTGCGCGTGCCCCATGCCATCGGCTTGATTCGCACGGGCGACACGGTGCAGTATGCCAATATGATTCTGATTTCAGGTTAGGTCGATGGCTTACTGCACCCCCACCCGGTAGAAAAACCTGGCCCCATTCGTGCCGGTGGCATCGAACCAGGCGGTGGTTTCCGGCAGTCCGGTGAGATTGCTGCAAATGGTGGTGAAGCCAGCCGGGTCGGACAAAGTGGGGCTGCGTTGCAAACAGTAGGTTTTGCCCGCGACACTTTGCCACCGAACGTTCCAGCCTCGGGGCAATTGATTGGGCACTGGTGCGGATAGTTTCAGCACCGAAGCGGCGTTGGTGGGATTGGTGCCCGCCACCCATTCCTGCCAGTTGTTCAGGCCGTCGCCATCGGGGTCAAGGAAGTCCGCGGACCCGTCGGTGGGTAGTCCGTAATTTTCCAGCCAGGCATAGGAAATCAGCGAGGCCGGGGTTTGGTATTCAAAAGCCCCCATATCCACCGTGCCGCCCACCACGCGCGGATTTCCGTCCAGATCCACGAGGGTGGTCACCAGGGTATTGAGCCCGGAATTGATCACGGGCGAAACGGAGTCCGGATGAAAATCGCCGCCGTAAAAATCGACGAACGTGGGTGCATTCGTAAGATTGCCGAAACCAGCCGGCAGCGGCAAGGTGCAGGTGTAACCAAAGGACAGGTTGTTGTAGGGGCCAGGACCATAATTGGCATTGGTGCCCGCAGCATTGAAATAAATGAGGCAATTGGTGACTCCGTCCACGACCCGGGAGGAATCGAGGTTGGGACAGATGCCGCCATAGAACGAGGCGGAGTTATTAACAATCGTGCAGTTGACCAGCAGTGGGCAATTAAAAGCACCGCCACCCTCAAAAGCCTGATTGCCGGTGATCAAACAATTGATTGCCGAACAGACCAAGAGACCACCACCACCACCGTAAGCCGTGCCTGGGACACTGGGTGTATGGGGAACAGCTTGGACCTGATTGCCGGTAACCAGGCAGTTAATCAACGTGGAAGCCGCCGCGCCGCCTCCGTTGGTCGCCTGATTGTCGCTGATGGCGCAGGCTTGGAGCGTGAGCCCATAGGCCCCGCCGCCGCTACCCGTCGCCGTGCAGGCCTCCAGCAAACAATTATTTAAAATGCCACCACCGACTAACGGGCCCGTAGCCCCGCCGCCATCGCCCGAGACCGTGGTAAACAGCCTGCCGTAGCTGGGCTGGCTCCAACCGGCCGCCCCATAAATCAAAGTGAACCCGTTAAGGACCGCCCCATTGGTTAACCACGCACAACGATACATGGAGTTGCCGCTGATAAAGGCGCGGCTGGGACCGTTCAGGCTTTGCACCGTCACAGGTTTGGCCAACACCAAGCGGTTGGTTTCCACCCGGGCGGGCAAACCCGAGGTGGTGGTTGTCCGCCAGCCATCCTGATAAAAGCCGTCATTCACCAAAATCAAATCCCCCTTGGTGGCGGCATCGACGGCGACCTGAATCGTCAGCGCGGCCGTGGACCAATCGCCATAAGGAGGCGTGGGATTCGGGCTGTTCTGGTCCACATAAAAAGTGGCGGCCGGGGCCGCCAGAACCATGAGGCGGCAGCTCAACCAAACCAAAAGCGGGAAAGGGTGCCGCATCGGGAATTTCACACTGCTAAGAATGAAGAATGCTGGCGGGGATTTGTCAAGGCGCCAGTCGGCGGCCCGCCACAGCCGCCCCGGGGTCGCCCCATAAATTGCGTCCACTATTTTAATGGCGTGGCAGGGGTGGAAAACTTTAATTTGGACGGGCATGGGGATAACATTTATCACTCCGGCGATGTCCGCATCGCGGCGGGAATTACTGGGCGACCTGCTCAAGGCGACTTCGCGCTCTTTTTACCTGACGCTGCAAGTATTGCCCAAGCAGGTGCGCACGCAAATCGGACTCGCCTATTTGCTGGCCCGCACCACGGACACCATTGCGGACACCGATATTTTGCCGGTGGACCAACGCCTGGCGGCGCTGAAATCTTTGGCGGAGCGCATTGCGGGTCGGACGGACACTGTCCTAAATTTTCAAGAATTAGCCCGGCAGCAGGGGTTGCCGGCGGAGCGGGTGCTGCTGGAGAAGGTGGAAGCCAGTCTGGCCTTGCTCGGCGAATTGACCCCGGCGGATCTGGCCCTGGTGCGTACCGTGCTTCAGGTGATCACCAGCGGGCAGGAACTGGATTTGCGGCGGTTTGCCGGCGCGGACGGGCAGCACATCATCACCCTCGCGACCGACGCGGAACTGGATGATTACACCTACCGGGTGGCGGGCTGCGTGGGGGAATTCTGGACCCGCATCTGCCGCGCCCAGCTCTTTCCCCAAGCGCCGCTGGATGAGGCGCAACTGCTGGCGGAGGGCATTCGTTTTGGCAAAGGACTTCAACTGGTGAACATCCTTCGGGATTTGCCCGGCGACCTCGGCCAGGGCCGTTGCTACCTGCCCCGGACCACCCTGACGGCCGCCGGCTTGAGCCCGGAGACCCTCTGGTTGCCCGAAAATGAAGGCCGCTTCCTCCCGCTATTCCATCATTACCTGGACCAGGCCGAGGCCCATTTGCGGGCCGGCTGGCATTACACCAACACCCTGCCCCGCAGTTGTGTGCGGGTCCGGCTCGGCTGTGCCTGGCCGATTTTGATCGGGATGCCAACCCTGCAAAAATTACGGGCGGCCCGGGGCGCGGAGCTCCGGCAGCGGGTGAAAATGTCGCGGCGCGAGGTCCGGGGCATGCTGTTGCGCTCCGTGGTGTTTTATCCTTTTCCCGGCCGCTGGCAGAAATTGCTGCGCTGAATCTCGCTGCCAGGATAACCGGCCCGGATTGAAACTTGCGCAGACTCGACAAATGGCTTAAATTGTTTGGTTTATGTTCCAGGCTTTGATTTTCATGTTTGAGGGAGCGCCCGCCTGGGACCGGCTGGCCCTGCAAAACCCTGGTCTGGCCCGGGTTTTTTTTCTGCGCTTGGTGCCGATGATGGCCGTTACCGCCGGCCTGGAAGGCTGGGCACTGGCCCACTGGGGCAAATGGCAGCCGGCGTTTCACGCCAACCGCGCGTTTCCCCTCAATCAAGTCATCGCCTACGAGATCATCCAGTCGGTCTTGAACCTGGTGATGATCCTGATCAGCGCCAAGCTCCTGCAAGTGATGGGCCGCACCCATCATTGCCGGGAAACGTATACTTACCTCCGTTCCCTCACCGTGGTGGTGTGCAGTTTAAGCCCGCTGTTTTTGCTCCGCCTGCTGGATGTGTTTCCGGCCATGAGTCCGTATATTCCCTGGTCGATTGGCATCGTGCTCTCCATCTGGGTGCTTTACGACGGCCTGCCGCGCTTTTTGCTGCCGGATCCGACCCATGCCTTTGGCTTGTTTCTGTCCAGTGCCTTCATGTTGATTTTGGCCACCTGCCTGGTGCGGGTGATCACGGCGCTGTACCTGGAGGGCAACGCGGGATTTGCGCACAGCTTCCTCGGGCGCAGCATTATTGATTTGATCGGCAACTAGCCGAACATGGTCAGGGCCATGCCCGCCAGAATCCCCAGGACCGCCGGCAGTTTTTGCCATGGGTTGCGCTCGCCAAACAAGAACACCCCTCCGGCAAACGCCACCAAGGTGCTGCCCCGGCGCAGACTCATCACCAGGGACACCAGCGAGGCGGGGTCATGCAACGCGCTAAAATAAATGTAATCCGAAACCAGCAGGGCCAGGGCAATCAAGGGAATGCTCCAGCGCCATTCAAAGGCTCCGCGTGACCACCACCGTTCCCGCCAGCCAATCATCACGGGCAGAAAGCACAGGCAAAGATAAAGGGAGAACCAGGCCTGGACCGTGGGCACGCTAAAATGCTGCCGGGCCAGTAAATACTTGTCGTAGAGACCGCTCGCCGCTCCCAGCAGGGTGCCGATGAGAATATACCCGACCCATTTGTTCCGGTGAAAATGCACCCCCTCCCGCTGGCCGGCCACCGATAAACCAAGAAAGGACAAC
>CAIZWI010000117.1 GCA_903936645.1 uncultured Verrucomicrobia subdivision 3 bacterium | reverse complement strand
GGTCGTGCTGGCCACATAGGCCAGCCGGATGCCACCCACAAAAATATCCGACCCCCAAATCCCCCCCGGCGGACCATACCCCGTTTGCCCCGCCAGGGCCACATCCTCATCCCCTGCCGCACTGGCGATCACCGCCGCCGTCACATCCAGCGCCGTGGATCCGTCACCCGACACCCCAATGCCCCCCACCAAATGCCCGTTTTGGTACAAGGGCAAGCCGCCCGGCGTGCCCGCCAGTCCGCCCGTCGCCGCCAGCGGGGGACAAACCAAATTGGTGCCCGGCGAACTCCCCAGGGTAATCACACTGCCGGGGGCCTTGTATTTATTGATGTCCGAAAAACTCAGTTGCGAAAAATTCACCCCCACCAGCGGCCCCGGTGCCGTGTTGATCACCCCCGGCGGGTAATGCTGTTGCACAATAAAACCAGCCGTGCGGGAGGAAAAAGCGTTGTTATCGCTGCTCAAGAAAGCCGCCGTGCCCGCTTTCGTAATGGCGTTGCCCACGTCGGGGTCACTGGCCGTGGTATTGGTGTTCACCACCCACACCCCCAGCACCCACCCCTCCCGGTCGGTCACCGCAATCACCGCGTTCGTGGCCAGCCGGCTGCCCGTCAGGGCCACCGCCCGCGTCACCGCCTGCGCGACAATCGTCTGCACCTCCGGCAAGGCGAGCTGCGCCGTCGCTTTCCCCGCGGCCAGCAGAAACAAAATCAGGACAATGTGGATTCGTTTCACTAATTTGATTATAATTATACGCACTTGATTTATGGACACAAACAACTTCTCATTAGGCTAATGTTGTTGGCGAAATCAAACCGCCGGCCAGCCTCGTTTGCCGGGCTGCTTGCCTGTTTGACCCTGGACCCCGCGCTCCCGGCCTCTGCCGGGCCGCTGAACGGGTCGTCCCCGGGTTTGCTGACCGCCTCAAACCTGCCCCCGCACCAGGTGGTTAGCACCAATCCGCCCCCCCTGTCGCCCGCTGTTTTTAATCCCGATCCCAACCGCCTGCAACTCCCCCTCCCGCCGTTGCTGGTCACCAACTGGACCCATCAAGTCCGCCGCAGCACCAATACCCCTCCGCTGCCCGCCCCACAATTTAACCCCGATCCCGGTGCCAGCCTCCGCCCCGCCACCAATCTGCCCGCGGCCCTGTTTGTCGAACCCACCGCCCCCGCCCAGTTCGTCGAACCCGCCATTCCACCGGAACTGGCCCTGCCCCGGCCGGCGGTAAGCCTCCACGAATTGGCCCCGCCCGTCCCGCCGCCGCCCGGCACCTACGGCCAGGAGCCCTTGCCCAACGGACTGGCGCTGCCCCGCGAGCATGCGCGCCGAAACCTGAAGATCTTTCAGGATTTTGGTGTGCCCAGATACACCCTGCCGCCCGGTGATTACCCCACCAACACCGTGCCGGTCCCCAATCGCTGGCGCCTCGGGTTTGTCCCCTGGCAACGCTACACCAGCGGGGTGGTGGACCAGCCCTACGAAACCCCCACGCCCTATTTGTGGGATCCCTACCGCCAAAGCCTGCTCAAGGGCGACCTCCCCTTGATCGGCCAGGATATCTTTCTCGATCTCACCGCTTCCGCCGAAACCGTGACCGAATTCCGCCGCGTGCCCACCTCCAGCGGGGTCAGCACCGCCGTGCCCGGGGAATATGACTTTTACGGGCAGAGCGAGGCCATCAGCATTCAGAACAACCTCGCCTTCGCCATGAACTTGTTCCAGGGCGAAACCGTCTTTCGCCCCGTCACCTGGGCGGTCAAACTGGAGCCGGTGCTGAATGTAAACTACCTCAGCGCCAGCGAAACCGGCGTGGTCTCGCCCTCGCCAACGGGCTTCCTGGGCGGAAACAAAACGCCCCCGCCGTCCAATGGCTTTGTCAACAATCCCGGGGACATTAGCACGCTCCTCAATGGCCAGACCGGTCCGGCCGGCAGTTACCGGGGCTCCGCCCGCACCGAGCGCACCCAGGATTTCGTCACCTTGCAACAGGCCTTCGCCGAGGCCCACCTGCGCGATTGGTCCGATAATTATGATTTCCTGTCCGTGCGCGCCGGCATCCAGCCGTTCAATGGCGATTTCCGGGGCTTCATTTACAATGACGTCAACAATGGCGTGCGCTTCTTTGGCAATGCGAACAACAACCTCTACCAATACAACCTGGCCTGGTTTCATCAACTCGAGAAAGACACCGACTCCGGCCTGAACACCCTCGCCGACCGCGGGCAGGACGTCTTCATCGCCAACCTGTTCCGGCAGGACTTTATCTGGCCCGGCTACACCGCCGAGGGCAGTTTCTTTGCCAACATCGACCACGGCGGCACCCATTACAACGACAATGGCGGCCTCGTGCGTCCCGCCCCCATCGGCGACGTGCGGGAACACCAATTGGAGGCGTATTACCTTGGCTGGGGAGGGGATGGCCATATCGGCCGCTTCAATGTCAGCCACGCCTTTTACGAAGTGCTCGGGCACGACGACTTTAATGACATTGCCGGCCGGCCCGTGGATATCAACGCCCAAATGGCCGCGCTCGAAGTCTCCTACGACCACGATTGGGCCCGCTACAAGGCCTCCTTTTTCTATGGATCCGGCGATGGCAATGTCAACGGCGGCACCGCCACCGGTTTTGATTCCATCAATGACAACCCCAATTTCACCGGCGGCCCCTTTAGCTACTATGCCCGGCAGGGCTTTAATCTGGGCGGTTCCGCCGTCAATCTGAAGAACGACAGCAGTCTCGTTCCCGATTTGCGCTCGAGCAAGTCCGAGGGGCAGGCCAATTTCGTCAATCCCGGCGTGTTTATTTACGGTGTGGGGGCGGAATTTGACCTCACCCCCAAGGTCCGGTCCTTCCTCAACGCCAATTATATCCAGTTCGCCGAGACCGGCGCGCTCAAATCCATTCTGCAAACCGCCCAGATCGACCAGGAAGTGGGCTATGATTTGAGTCTCGGGTTTCAATACCGCCCCTTCCTCACGGATAATATCATTGTCTCAGCCGGTTTCGGCGTCCTGATACCCGGCCGGGGCTTCCGGGACATTTATAAAACCAATCCCGACCCCGTGCCCGGTTTCAATAGCGGCCCGGCCGGCGCGGTGGATGATTTTCTTTACAGCGGATTAATTGCCGTCACTTTTACTTATTAGTCATGAAAGCCCATCGGCCAGCCACCCAATTGTTCTGGAGCCTCGCCCTCGTCATGCTGCTGGCGGGCCGGTGCCTTGCTGCCCCGGCCGCCACGCCCGGTTCTGGCCCGGCCATTTCCGTCCCCACCGACCTGCCCGCCCCGCCCGGTCACGTGCTGCCCCCGGTCAATGTCATCGACCAATCCGCCGCCGCGGCCCATGCCAAAAGCCAGGGCTGCTTGCAATGCCATGCCGGCAGTGAATCCATGCACGCCTCCCCGAATGTGGTGCTGGGTTGCACCGATTGCCACGGCGGCAATGCCACCCCCGGACTCACCCAGCGCCAGGCGCACGTGGCCCCGCGCAACCCCATTTTCTGGGAAACCTCCGCCAAGCCCAATGATTCCTCGGTCCTGCTAAATCATGAATCCGCCGAGTTCATCCAGTTCGTGAACCCCGGCGATTTGCGCGTGGCGGAAAAAACCTGCGGCCCCTGCCATGCCGAAATCGTCCATAACGTCGGCCACAGCATGATGCGCCACGGCGCCATGCTCTGGGGTGCCGCGTTGTACAATAATGGCGCCTATCCTGCGAAAAACTACCGGTTCGGCCAGGCCTACGGTCTGGATGGCGTGCCTTTGCGCCTGGAAAGCCCCGTTCCTGTCACCCCCGAAATGACGCGGCAGCATGGCATTCTCCCCTTCATTGATCCGCTGCCCCGCTTTGAAATCAGCCAGCCCAGTAATCTGCTCCGCATTTTCGAGCGCGGCGGCTCCCCCCAGTTGCAACTCGGCAACCCCGATCCGTTTGAGGAACCCGGCAAACCGGAACGCCGCCTGAGCGAGCGTGGCATGGGCACCTTGAATCGCATCGACCCGGTGTTCCTGAACTTGCAGAAAACCCGCCTGCACGATCCCCTGCTTGATTTCATGGGCTCGAATAATCATCCCGGCGATTACCGCTCCAGCGGCTGCACCGCCTGCCACGTGGTGTATGCCAATGACCGCTCCCCCACCCACTCCGGCTGGTACGCGAAATACGGCAACCAGGGCTTGAGCTTCAGTGCCGATAAAACCATCCCCAAAGACGAGCGTGGCCATCCCATCAAGCACCAGTTCACCCGCGCCATCCCCACCAGCCAGTGCATGAACTGCCACATGCACCAGGGCAATCTCTTCGTGAACCCCTACCTCGGCTATATCTGGTGGGACCAGGAAAGCGACGGCGAATTCATGTACCCGGCGAAGCAAAAAAATCCCACGCCCGAGGAACTGGTGCGCGCCCTGCAAAACAATCCCGAGGCCGCCGCCGCGCGCGGCCTGTGGGGCGACCTCGATTTCTTGGAAAAAGTTTCCGAACTCAATCCCAAGCTCCAGCACACCCAGTTCGCCGACTACCACGGTCACGGCTGGATCTTCCGCGCCGTCTTCAAGCACGATCGCGCGGGCAATCTCCGCGACCGCGACGAAAATATTATCCCCCCCGCCGACCCGCAAAAATTTGCCAAGGCTGTCCACTTGCAGGATGAACATCTGGCCCACGGCATGCAATGTTCCGACTGCCATTTCGACAAGGACGTGCACGGCAACGGCCTGCTCTACGGCGAACCCCGCGCCGCCACCACCGTCGAATGCATCGACTGCCACGGCACCATCCAGCAACGGCCCACCCTCCAGACCAGCGGTAATGGTGGCAAGATCGATTTGCGGGCCAGCAACACCCCCTACGGTCCGCGCTTCTTCTGGCAGGGCACCCAGCTCTTCCAGCGTTCCACCATGACCCCCGACCTCGTCTGGGAGGTGCCGCAGACCATCGACACCATCGATCCCAAGTCCTCCCATTACAATGCCAAGTCCGCCTACGCCAAAACCATGGGGCGCGATGGCAAGTCCTGGGGCGTGGTGCCCGCGCGCGATTGCCAGCGCAATCTGGCGCACGATAACTCCAACGTTTCCTGCCAGATTTGCCACAGCTCCTGGGCCACCGCCTGCTTCGGCTGCCATCTCCCCATGCGCGCCAATCAGCGCGTCGCCGCCAACAAGTTCGAGGGCACGACCACACGCAACTACACCTCCTATAATCCCCAAGTCGTCCGCGATGACGTGTTTCAGCTCGGCGTGGATGCCACTGTGAAAGGCCATCGCCTCGCCGTGCTGCGCTCCTCCAGCGCCGTCATTGTGAGTTCGCAAAATGCCAGTCGCGAATGGGTCTATTCCCAGCAGCAAACCATCAGTGCCGATGGGTACAGCGGCCAGGCCTACAACCCCCATCTGCCCCACACCACCAGCGGCGTGGGCACCACCAAAAACTGCGAGGACTGCCATCTCGCCGCCGCCAATGATAACAATGCCTGGCTCGCCTCCTTGCTCGGCTTCGGCACCGGCACCGTGAATTTCTTCGGCCGTTACGCCTACGTGGGCGAGGGCCGGGGCGGCCTCGATGCCGTGGTCTGGACCGAACAGGACGAACCGCAGGCCGCCCTCGGCAGCCATTTGCAGCGGCTCGCCTACCCGGACAATTACCAGAACCACGTCGTGACCAACCACGCCATTTTGCCGGAGGCTTACCACAAGGAGGCCAAAGAAATCCTCGATCTCCAAGTGCGCGGCGAATACCTCTACACCGCCAATGGCGCGGATGGCTTTGAAGTGTTTGATATTGCGAACATCGACCAAAAAGGCTTCTCCGAGCGCATCAGCACCGCCCCCGTGTCACCGCTCGGCCAGCGTACCTATGTCCGCACCAAATACGCCACCAGCGTGACCCTGCCCAGCACCCTCGGCGTGGACCCCCTTCGCCTGCATCAGCCCGAAAACGAGGAGCAGCCGGTGAGCCCGATCTACGCCTGGGTCTTCATTACCGACCGCGAGGAAGGCCTCGTCATGTCCACCGTGGGCACCTTGCTGGATGGCAATCCGCAAAACAATTTCTTCGACCGCGAAAAAATCATCCGCTTCAACCCCGCTGGCAAATTGAACGGCGCCATGCACTCCTTCATGGCCGGCACCAACCTCTACGTCGTCGCGCCCAAGGGTTTGTTTGTGGTGGGCCTGAATAATACCGCGCTCACCGCCCCCGTGCTCGCCGGCGAAATGAGCGGCGGTGAATTGCAAAATCCCCGCGCCGTCGGCGTGCAATTCCGCTACGGATTCGTCACCGACGACCATGGTTTCAAGGTCGTGGACCTCACCAACCCCGTCCGGCCTAAATTGGTGCCCGGCGCGTTCGTGCCCCTCAAGCACGCCCAGCGCTTTTACCTCGCCCGCACCTACGCCTACGTGGCCGATGGCGCGGATGGCCTCGCCTTCATTGACATCTCCAATCCCGAGCAGCCCCGGCTGGAACGAATGTATAATGCCGACGGCCTGCTGAACGACACCCGCGCCGTGCAAATCGGCTCGGTGAGCGCCTCCATGTTTGCGCTCGTCGCGGATGGCAAAAACGGGCTCCGCGTCATTCAGCTGATCTCCCCGGAAAATGTCCCCGGCCACATGGGTTTCAGTCCCGCGCCGAATCCCAAGTTGATCGCCACCTATCCCACTGCCAGCCCGGCCCTCGCCGTCTCGCGCGGCTTGGACCGCGACCGCGTGGTGGATGAATCCGGCAACGAAACCGTCGTCTTCGGCCGGCGCGGCTCACGCCCCTTCAATGCCGCCGAGATGCAGAAATTTTACCTGCGCGATGGCCAGCCTTACACCGTTGAAAACGTCTTTGCAAAGCACGGCCAGTTGCAAACCCGTTCCGGCGTGGCCCTGACTCCCACGGCCGATTATCAGCCCGTGACCGCGCCCACCCCGCCGCCGGCCCCCGCTGAGGAACGGCTCACCCGCCCCGGCCCATGAAATATTTCTCCCCCCAACTCGTGGTATTCGCGCTGGTGGTGTTCGCGCTGGTTCGGGCCGTGCAGGGGCAGGATGCCGTCATCTCCCTCGCCGGCCAGCCCCAGGTGCCTGGCGCGCTCAATGGCCCCGGCACCAACGCCCTGTTCAACCAGCCCGCCGGCCTCGTCATTGCTGCCAATGGCACTGTTTATGTGGCCGACAGCGCCAATCATGCCATTCGGGCCATCGCCACCAATGGCGTCGTCACCACCTTCGCCGGACAATTAGGCGTGCCCGGTTCCCAG
>CAIZWI010000116.1 GCA_903936645.1 uncultured Verrucomicrobia subdivision 3 bacterium | reverse complement strand
GTGATGGACGGAAACCGCCAGCGCGCCTTCACGGCAGCCACGGACCTTACGACGAGCTTGGAGAATGAGCTTAAGGCGACGCAGGAGTTGCTCGGCAGAGGAGAACAAACCCAATCTCTGGACCAGAAAAATCGTAATGCCCAGTGGACCGCCAAAGCGCTGCCGGAATTACTTCGAAATCCGCAAACTGAGCTGGATCAGGAGATTGCCAAAAACTTCACGGGTGCCGAGCATGCCCTGACACTGGCAAATGAAGAAGCAAGTGGCTACCGCCAGGCGCTGGCTGGGGCCAGTGGCTATCACTCCAAGAGCACGACCGCATGGGAGCAATTGGACCATGAAGCCACCACTGCCCGGGATAAAATTGAAGAGGAATTGGGCGCTGCCCGAAACGCGCTAACGGCCATTAGCAGCCTCCAAGCGACGCAGACGACCCTGGACAAACTGGGCCGCCTTTGGCAGAGCCTGAACGAACAAATTGGCGGCATACCGGCCAAGTGGAAAGTCCCTGCCCAGGCCAGCCTGGCTGCCGGTGCCGCCTTGCTCGCCCAAGGCTCCAGTGGGGCGGAAAACTCCTTGCAGGTTGCCCGGCAATTGATCCGCGATGGGGCCAAGTGGGGGGAAACCGCCGTGGCCGGCCAGACGGAACTGGCCGCCAGCCGCGCCTGTGTGGCCCGGGATGCTGATACCCAAATGGCGTTGAGCGCCGCGCAAACGGCCGTGCAGCAAGCCCTGGACGAGCAGGATTTGGCCGGGGCGGCCAAAGCGGTGAGCGGACTCCAGCGGATAGTGGCCCAAATCAACCAAGCTTACGAGGTTCGCATTGTTTGTCGCACCGGCCGCCGCAGTGTTGTTCAGCGGACCGAGCACAATAGTCACGCCAACCGGTATTACGCGATTGTGGAATCGGTTAATCATGATGGAACGCCGGTAAAACGGAGCATCCAGAACCGGGAAAGCGGTACTTTCCTCGAAACTGCCATGTGGGGGCAGGAAATTCCGCAAACGCTCTACCAAGAGCTGTATCATGAGAAATCCACCACGGGGGCGATTCAGGATTTGTCCTTTGGCGTCAAGGAGCCGGGTTATCTGGAACCGCGATATGCCAAGGCCCCCGGCAGCAACCATGAAATCACCAGTTGGTGACCTGAAACAAGGCTAACCGCATGCAATCTGGCGCATCCATCTACCAATCCATTCGCGGCACGGAAAGCCAGTTGGAGAGCGAGCAAAACCAGCTCTCCGGCCAGTTGGCGGCGTGCGAGCAAGTCATCAACCAGGCCATGACCAGCCGGGCCCGGCTGGTCAGCCAGCTGGCGGAGAGTTATATGGATCCGACGGTGGCCGCCAGCCTGGGGGGGCGGCTGGCGAGCGTGACCACCATGCTCAACCAAATGCAACTGGCCAAGAGCCAGCGCCGCACCGCGCTGCAAGGCTTGCTCGCCCAGGCCAAACAGCGGCTGGACGATACCACCTCCGCCCTTACCGCGGCCAAAAACGACGAGCATGCGGTGGCGGATTGCCTGGCCGCCAAGCTGGCGGAAGCCCGCACCCAGACCGAGGCCCGGGAAGATTGGAAGTTACTGACCGATAAACTGCAGCGCCGCCGGGTGGAAATTGAAGCGGCTGAAAAAGCCCGGGCCCAAGCCGAGAAAGTACTCGCCGCCAAACGTGGTGGGTATGAGGGTAATATCTCTTTCAAATATCTCTGCCGGCGCACACGCCCCAGCATTTTCCCGTGGATTCGAGCCGGGGATGAATGGCTGGCCAACCGGGTTGATTTCAAAAACCAAAAAGCCCGTTATGATCGTCTGCTGGCGCGCCCCAAACTCATGGAAAGTTTGATTGCCGGCAGCCGGGCGGAACAGGCCACCTGGGAGGCCCAGCAGCAACAAATTGCGGAAACCGTGGAAAACCAACTGGGCGTACCGCAACTTAAGCACATACTTGAGCAAAAGACCCAGACCAAGGCGGCGATCGACCGGCAAGCCGCTGCCATCGCCACGGAAATCACTGCTTTGGACGCTGAGCTCCAGGCCATTTTGAAAAATGATTCGCCTTTCGAGCGGAATTTAAAGGGCGAAATTGCCAGTCTGCTCGGCCAGGTTTCCACTGACCAACTGGCGGCTGCTGCGGCGCAAACCGCCACTAGCGAGGATGACCGCATTGTGCAGGAAATTCGCACCTTGGAAGTACAAATGGCCACCGCCAAACAGTCGGCCAACGGCTGGCAAGCCCAACTGGCGGATAAACAAACGCAAGTGGCTGCCCTCCACAACCTTCGGCAACGCTTCGAAAACGAAAATTACGCCACCCGGCGCAGCGTGTTTCACGGCGACTTGGACATCAACAATTTACTGTTGGGTTTCCTCGCCGGGCAAATGGCGGAGAGTGCCATCTGGAATGTAATCGACAGTGCGCAATCCTGGCGGCAGGAGTACCGGTCGGGTGGCCAACCCACCGCCATCTTTGGCGGGGGCGACAACAATTGGGGCAACTGGGGTGGTGGTGGCGGGGGCGGGGGGGGCGGTATGGATTTTGGCTCCAGCAGCTCCAGCAGCAGCAGCGATTTTGGCTCCAGTGGCGGTGGCGGTGGCGGCGGCAGCGATGGTGGCTGGAGCACCACCGGTGGCGTCTAGCCTTCGGGGATTTATTTGGGCGTAATCCGCCACATCGTGCCATTACCATCTTCGGTGACCAGCAAGGCCCCATCATGGGCGACGGCCACCCCCACTGGGCGGCCCCACACGCTGTGATTATCGACGACAAAGCCAGTCATAAAGTCCTCATATTCGCCAGTGGGCACGCCATGATCGACGCGCACCCGGATGACTTTGTAACCCGTGCGCGTGCTGCGGTTCCAAGAACCGTGTTCGCAGGCAAAAATATCGCCGTGATATTCGGCCGGAAAGGCCGCGACGCCGTTGGTGGCCTCATAAAACGTCATTTCCAAGGACGCGGAGTGAGCTTGCAGCAGCACATCCGGCACAATCGCCAGGCCGGCCAAATCAGGTCGCTCGCCCGCATGACGAGGATCTTCGTGGTTGCCCAAATAATACCAGGGCCAGCCATAAAAGCCGCCGGCCTTCACCCGGGTGATATAATCCGGGACCAAGTTGTCGCCCAAGCCATCACGTTCGTTGGTGGAAACCCACAGTTCACCCGTTGACGGATCCACGGCCATCCCGACGCCATTGCGGATGCCATTCGCAAAGACTGCCAGCGGTTGGTGTCCCTCCGGGTCCGTCACCAAGATATCCGCCCGGTTGGTTTCGCCACCCCAGGCCCCGGCCCGGGCGTGGCTGGCTTCCCAAGCCTGGATTTCCTCGCGGGTTTTCTTGCGCATTCCTTCCGCGGCGTTGGAGCCGGAGCCCACCGAAATAAACAAGCGCTGGCCATCCGGTGAAAACGCCACATCCCGGCTGGTATGACCGCCCGTGGTGCCACTTAGCTTCGGCACAATCACCTGGGCAGTGCCGCTGGCCTTGAGATCGCCGTTATGGTAGGGCAGGCGGACCACCGAATTATGGTTGCCCACATAGATCCATTGAGGGTCAGGGCCGGGCGGATAAAAAGCGATGCCGAAGGGCTGGTTGAGACCATCGGCAAACACCTGGTTTACCCCGGGAGTCTCGGCACCATCCGCGGCGCGCATGACGCGCAAACGATTTTGGCCCGTTTCCGCGATGAAAATATCGCCATTAGGGGCCAGCCGCACCAAGCGGGGACCTTGCAGACCCGAGGCAAATAGTTTAACCGCGAAGCCGGGGGGCACGGACAACGCTGCATTTGCCGGTGCGGCCACGACTTCCGGACCATTGCCGGCAGAAGGGGTGCTAAAGGGTGGGGGTAAATCGGCCACTGTGATATGGTGCTTAACGCCCGGCGCCGCATTCGGCCAGTCACTTGGGTCCGTGGCAGTGGTCATATTGCTGGGGGCCACTGGCGTTACCCCCGGCGGCAGGGCCAGGGTGGCCAGATAGGCAATCACATTTTGGCGGTCATCCGCGTTGGGGACGATCATGGGCATGGCTGTTCCCGGCACCGCCACCATCGGCGAGGCAAGAAAGTGGTCCAGTGTGGCCGCGTCCCACACCAGTCCCGAGTTGCTTAAGGCTTTCGTGTAATTAAAGAATGAACCTGAGCCAGCTTTCCGGCCCAACACACCCGCGAGGCTCGGTCCTTGCTTGACCACCACGGTATTGCCTGGCCCAAGGGCCGTGGCGTGGCAGATCGCGCATGCGATTTGAAAATAGGCCTGTCCACGGGTGGCATCACCGGTCGGGGACGGCTGGGCGTACGCAGCGCTTAAGCCGCCCAGAAACAGGAGGCTGGGGAGCCAGGCGCGGTTGACTGCTGTCGTCAATGGAATCATGGGATGTTTTATATTTGAGTGCCTGGCGGCTGTCGATGATAAACCCATGGTGAATGGATGTTTTAGCCGGGCGGTGGTTGGGAAATGGGGTGGTTATAAATTGTCGCTGCCCGTGCGGACATCGCCGCCAATATTGGGCGCATCCCGGTTGCGTTGTTGCCCCGGGCCATAGGAAAACCAATTGGCGTCGTAATAATTTCCCGCCTGGTTTTGGCGAAATATCACTTTCCACGTTTGGGCATGACCGTCACTGGCCGCGGCCACCAGCGTGGGCTGCTGGGTGAAGGGCGGCAGCACGCGCCGGAAATGATTGTCGCTGGTTTCATGATAGATCACTTGCGCCGAGGGTTGGCTGAAAAGCGAGGTTTGCATGCGGGCAATCTGGCAGGATTGCTGCCAGACCAAGTAACGAAAGCTGGCAGAAGTCACATTGGTGTCTGCGGGAGCCATGCTGGGGGCGGGATGTCTGGAGTCCGAAGGACACCAAAATACTTGGGCATGGCCGAGGTCCAGCAATTTATCCACGCCGCCGTACACTTGGGTGGCGATTATGGCCGAGGCCGCCCCGGCCACGTCATTGGGAGCCACACCAAAATCCAGAGCCGAGGGCAGACGGTCGGCGTTGTCGTTGACATAAACGTTGAGGGCCAGGCCGATTTGACGGAAATTGCTGGTGCAGCGGATCACCTGGGCGCGCTCTTTTGCCCGGGCCAGGGCCGGCAATAACATGGCCGCCAGAATCGCAATAATGGCAATCACGACCAATAACTCAATGAGAGTAAAGGCGGTTTGTTCGCGTGTCGGTTGATTTAACTCCATCCATGGTTCCC
>CAIZWI010000115.1 GCA_903936645.1 uncultured Verrucomicrobia subdivision 3 bacterium | reverse complement strand
CTGTCCGGCTACCAACTGGCTGCCCTCGGACTCATTATCCTGGGGGTCATGGGGTTCCGGCGACGGGCAATCTCCGCGCCACTGGCCCAAAAGCCAGCAATTTAATCTGGCAACTTGGCCAGGGAGGCCTATCCTGAGCCTGTTCAAGATGCCAGCCCGTCGCTCTGTTGCGGATGACTTGGTGCGCCGCTCATGCCAATCCCGGGACTCCACCGATCGTTCTTGGGATTATTAAACAGTGGTGTTCAGACAGCCCGGCGCGTCTTGCCCAAATTGACCCATGGCCAAACCTAATTTTATCGAACTGCCGTACTGCGAACCGATCCCGATTTTGTATGAGGATCGCTCGGTGCTCGCCATTGACAAGCCCCGGGGCTGGTTGCTGGTGCCCGTCAACTGGCAGAACACCAACCGGAATTTGCAGGCTGCGATCAATTCCTCCATCAGTGCCGGGGATTACTGGGCGCGCTCGCGCAATCTGAAGTTTCTCCGCTATGTGCATCGCCTCGACACCGACACCAGCGGGGTGATGCTGTTTGCCAAGAGCATGGGTGCGGTCGAGGCGTTTGGGGATGTCTTTGAGAGCCGGCAGATGGAGAAAAACTACCTGGCCATCGTCGAGGGGGTGCCCCGCGAAACCGAATGGACCTGCCGGCTCCCCCTCGCCCCGGATCCCCGGATGGTCGGCCGCATGATCATCGATACGCAGGAAGGCAAGGAAAGCGAGACCCGGTTCAAGCTTTTGCAAAAGAAAGAGCGGATTTCGCTCATCGAGGCGCATCCACTCACCGGGCGCACCCATCAAATTCGGGTGCATTTGGCCCAATCCGGCTGTCCCATCGTCAGTGACGAGCTTTATGGCAAAGTGGACAGCCGCATGCAACTGGGCCTGCGGGCCATCAAGCTGGGCTACGTGGATCCGTTTACGAAGCGCCGGGTGGAAATTCGCGCGCCCATTGACGGTTTTATGAGCGAATACGGGTTCACCCCTTCGCTGGCCCAGCAAATTAAAAAGCCAGTGGTTATTACCCCGCCCGCCGCCCCCGTCGTGGGCAAAACCTCGCCGCTCCCGGGCAAGGCTCCCACGCAGTCAGCCCCGGCGAAAGAGCCAGCCGCGCCGAAGCCGCCGTTGCCCAAACCCAGGGTCCGTTGATTTTAGCCGGGGGCGCGCGTGTTGACTCACGGCAATTCTTGAATTCATTCCGGAACTCAGGCAGACTCCGGTCATGGACATTGACGTCTCTGATTTTACCCCTTTTCAGCAGCGGGCATTATTGGATCTATACCTACTGGCATTGGAAGCTGACGGTCAACTGCCGCCCGCCAATGATCCGCGGCTGGATTCCCTCTTTCAGGCCATGGGCTATCATACCGAGGTGGAGCGTCAACGGGAATACGATGCCTCGGTGGAGCGCACCAAGCCACTGGCTCATCCTGTCCAGCGGGCGCGCGACCAGTTGATTATCCTGTCCCAAGCCTTCACCGTCCGGCCCGAGCACAAAAAGGTTTACGCCGCCATGCAGGCCATTTTTGCGGGGGATGCGCACGTTTCCTCGGTGGAGCATTATTTGCTCTCCGAACTGCGCCTGCGTTACCGGCTTTGAGGCGGCTGGCTGGGCGGGAGGTTTATTCCACAAGCGGTACAAAAGTGCAATGCACTTGATTGGTTGCGGCCTGGTCATCAATGGTGACCTGCACAAAACCGTGGGTGTTTTGCAAATGTTCCTGCCGGGTCAGCCGGTAGCCCGCGTGGTCCCCCCAATACTTTTTATCTTCGTAAAAAGGTGCGCCCGCCGTGCCGGCCACAATCTGGTTGAGCACTTTGCCCGCCGGCCATTTGGGATGCTGGATTAACATCCAGTCGTAGGTGTGATCATGACCGGCCAGAAAATATTCGCAGCCATGGCTGACCAGCAGGTCCACAAACTGATCCCGTTGCCGGGGAAAGAGGGCCAGGTTGTCGGCATCGCCATGGCTGGCGCAGGTGAAGGCCATTTCATGGGAAAACACGAAGAGATGGGTCGCTTTGCCCGCCTGGGCCTGCTGCATGGCCTGGTCGAGTTGGGTGAGGTTGACGCGGTGGGCGCGGTCCGGTTGATATTGGTCCACGGCAAAGACGGCCACTTCCGGATGGTCCGGCGGCGACCAGGTGTAGCTGAACCCTTCCTCCCCGGGGAAATAGGCCACTTTATTGGCATCCAGGAGCGGTTTGAAATATTGCAGCCAGAGTTTGCCGTCGGCATCGCCCTTGGTTTCATGGTTGCCGCGGACGGGCAGGATGAGCAAGCCGGGCGCCTCGGCCTGGACCAGGGTCTGCCAGTTGCGGAATTGTTCCGCCAATTTGACGGGCATCAGACCGTTTTGGCCCACCACCAAGTCCCCGGTGAACAGCATGAAGCGTGGCTTGGTGGCCACAATGGCATGCAATAATTTTTTGAAGACAACCGTGTTGATGCCCGTGGGGTCCGGCGCATGTCCGGGATCCGTGCGGTCATCGCCTGCCACCACAAAGGTCCATGGCTCCGCGTGGGCCAGCAAAGCAGCGCTGGTGGCCAGACTCAGCAAACTCAACCGCAACATCTTGGGCAGGGCGGACATTTTCATTCCTGCCACCCTAGCAGGCGCTTTTGCGGCGAGTCAAGCGGGGCCCCGTCGCAAATCCGAATTAATTCCCCACCGTGACTTGCAGGGGCGCATCCCGGCGGGCGGCGAACCGGGCGACGTAATTTTCCCAGTCGCTGTGATTCGTAAAATCCCCGCTGCGGTCCCAGCAAGCCCCGAAGTAATAGGTGAAAGGTTTGCCGACTTCGGTCTGCGTGATGGCCAGCAGGTTGCGAATGGCGGGTGCGCCCTCATGGGTAGGCTGGGGGACCACGGCATGAATTTGTTCCTCGGTCATTTCCGGGGCGTCATTCGTGAAGGCCTGCACACTGCCTTTCGGCAGGATCATGGCCACGCCGATGATGCCTTTCGGCTTGTCCTCCGGCTGCCAGTAAGTCATCCAGCCTTCGGCTTGGTCCTGGCCCACGAGTTCGGTCCCGTCTGGCCCACAGGCCCGTTCTGCCAAACCGATGCCCAGGGTGAGCGCCGGGCCGTTGGTGCTGTCAAAGGTGCTCTGGGCCTTGGTGAACCAGGAGCCGGCGTCGATGCTATAGCGCTTCTTCTCAGACACCGTGCGGCCACCCGCATCCCAAGTGTCGTACGTCAGTTCAAAAACCGATCGCACCGGGCCGGAGGTGATTACGCGCGAATTCCGATAATTGCTGGAAGTGTAGAGTTTTTTGCCGTCCCAAATCCCCACGCCGCCATCCCCCCGGCTATGGCCCACGCGATAGTCATCCATGAACTCGCCGTTGTCCTCGTGATAATGCTTGGTGGCATACATGGTGTCCACAATCAAGCCGCGGGTCTTTTTGATCCACACGTCCGGTCCGCTGGTGACCGTATGTTCTGCGGGAATCAGGGCCTGCCCATAGGTGCGGTGCGCGGTGCGGTCACTTTCCCAGGCGAAATCATCATAGCGTTCGGGCACATACCGCGCCATGGTCTTGACGATTGGCGGCGGCACGGCGGCCAGATCAGCCGAGGCCAGCAAGTTGTACGTCCGGGTCTCACCGGGGGCCAAATCCACTTGGAACACCAGCGTGTCGACAAATTGATTCGGCTCGGCGGCATACGTTTGCGAATCCACAATGCGGGAGGAAAGGCCGTCCATCACCGACAGTTTGCGCGAGGCAAACACGCGGCGGTCAATGCCTGCGGCGGCGACGTCGTTGAGCGATACTTCCACGGTTTCCGAGTCGCGGCGGAAATTGGCCGGGTTGGTGACGTTGACGACCACCACTTTCCCGGCGGAGAGCGCAGTCATCCGGTAAATTTCGCTGCCCGCCAGTAAGAATGCCCCCACACCATAAGGTGCCGTGGAGTCATCCGCGAACTTGCGCGGATCGCTGCCCACCGGCTGCACATGGGTGAGTTTGCCGTTTTCCGCCACGCAGCCCACCAGTTGGGTCCAGGCCTGGGTCACGGCGGACCCGTAGGTGGCCCGGTCCAGCAAACCCTGATTGATACCCCAGGCAAAGCCGTAGGTAAAGAAGCCCGACCCGCTGACTTCTTTCAGCGGAAAGCTGCCCGGATCCAGCAGGCTCGAACGCCAGAGGCCATCCGCTTGCTGGCACGCCAGGATTTTCGCGGCCATATCCTTGAATAATTGCTCGAAGCGCGGACGGTCCGGATGGTTCCGCGGCAAATATTGAAGCATGCGGGGCAGGGCGGCAAACACCCAGCCGTTACCCCGGCTCCAAAACACCTTTTGCCCGTTGGCCTCGTGTTTTTTGAAAAAGGTGCTGTCCCGAAAAAACAAGTGAGCGTCTTTGTCGTACAAGTAATCGGTGGTGCGCCACCAGTTGGTCACTGCAAAATCCAAATAGCGCGCGTCATCCGTGGCCGCATAGAGGCGCAGCCAGGTGGGCGGACCCATGAACAGGGAATCGCACCAGGACCACAGTTCCTGGGCTTTGCCATGGGGCAGGGTGAAATCCAGGCTGGCCGCGTCCGACGGATGGCTCAGGATGAAATCAAAACGTTCCCGCATGGGCGCGAGCTGGAAATTTTGGCGGTAATTAAAATAAAGTTCGGTCCAGACCTGGCCAATGCAATGGTCGTCCGCATGATATTTGCGCCCTTGATAGGCGGCGAGTTTCCAGTCGCTATTCGTGCCCAGTTCCATCATGGCCTGGCGGTACTTGGGGTCCCCGGATATGCCGGCCAGCGCCATAATCCCCACATTGCCCACGGCGCCCACCCAGCCGTTTGGCCGGTTGGTTTCGGCATGCGCAAGCTGCCAGTCGGCCACTGTCTGCATGGCTTTGAGAATGGCGGCGGGCTTGAGTTCCGGCGACAGACCATTGGCCACCGGTTCATCGGCGGCCAGGCGGGCACTGACGGTGAGGAGCAATATTCCCGCAAACAGGATTTGGCGAAGGGCAACAAGGTTCATGGTAAAAGGCAATTATCAGGGGTTTGGCCAGCCTTGCAATTCAATTCCCGCGAGAATGAACGGGCCGACTCCTTTCAGGTCATTTTTGACCACTGGCTCACTGACATAGTAGGTAAAACTGCCGTCGCGGTAACGGCCATTGCTGGGCGCGCCCCCCAGCCCGGCGACGGAGCAACATTGCTGCAAGGACCAGTCATCCGGGCCGTCCAAGGTGACCAGATGTTTGATCAGGCCAGCATACCCCCGGGTCGCCACTGGCCGAAATTCCCCGCCGAGATAGCCATGGTTGATGCCCTTGGCCAGGGCATAGACCATCATGGCCGAAGCGGTGGCCTCCCGATAATTACCCGGTCGGTGGCCCTGGTCCACCACCTGGTACCACAGCCCGGAGGTTGCGTCCTGATAGTGTGCCATGCCCGTGCATAATTTGCCCAAGGTGGCGAGGAGTGCCGGGCGTGCCGGATGATCGTTCGGAAAGTAATCCAGCTCATCGACCAAAGCCATGGCGTACCAGCCGATGGCGCGGCCCCAGAAATTGGACGACGTGCCGGTGGCGGGGTTGGCCCAGGGTTGCGTATGAGTGGCATCCCATCCGTGATAAAACAATCCGCTGGTGGCATTAAACGTATGCAGCTCGACCAAATGGATTTGCCGGGCGGCATCATCAAAAGCCGCCGCCGGTCCAAACAAGCCGGCGCACTGGGCTTGAAAGGGTCCGGCCATGTAAAGCCCGTCCAGCCACATTTGATTGGGGTAACGCTGCTTGTGCCAAAACCCGCCGTCGGCCGTGCGCGGTTGTTGTTCCAGTTGGTGATACAATAGTTCTGCCGCCTGCCGGTAGCGTGGTTCCTTGGTTTGGTGCCAGAGGGCCAGCAGCGTTTTGCCCGGGTTCAAGGCATCCAATTGAAATTCCTCCCGTTTGTACCCTTGAATGGTTCCATTCGGGGCCACCAGGGAACCCACCGCCGACTGGCTGAAAGCCAGGTAATGCGGGTTCGAACTGGCCTGGTCCAGCTTCAGGAGGGCGAGCGTAAACAACCCCATGGTGTAATCCCATTTCGCCGGCTTGGGTTCAAGCCGGACGATTTCTGACTGGGCCAGCCGGGTCGACCATTGCAGCGGGGTGGCTCCGGCGACTGCCAGGGTGGCGTTGGTTTGGGCCGAACCGGTGAAAGCGGCCAAAAAACCAGCCAGCAGAATCGCCTTGCAGACGTTTATCATACTCATTGCCAGTTGCGGGTCCTCAACGTCCCAGCCAGCCGCCATCAATATTAATCACCGCCCCGTTGAAGTAATCCGCATCCCCGGACGCCAGAAAAACGCAACCGCCGGCGATGTCCTCCGGCTGGCCCCAGCGGGCTTCGGGGATGCGGTCGAGGATGGATTGATTGCGCTTGGCGTCGTCGCGCAAGGCCTGGGTGTTGTCGGTGGCAATGTAGCCGGGGGCGATGGCGTTTACATTGATGCGTTCTTTGGCCCATTCATTCGCCAGCGCCTTGGTCACGCCGGCAATGCCGTGCTTGCTGGCCGTGTAAGCGGGCACCGTAATGCCACCTTGAAAGGAGAGCAGCGAGGCGATGTTGACGAGCTTCAACCGTGATCCGGCGGGCGCTTGCTCCCGGCCCCCGGTCAGCCACCATTTGGCCACGGCCTGGCATAGAAAAAAGGGCGATGACAGGTTGGTTTGCAGCACCGCATTCCAGTCGGCCTCGGAAAAATCCACCGCCGGTGCGCGGCGGATGATGCCGGCGTTGTTGACCAGGGCATCCACCCGGCCGGTTTGTTTCAGGATGCCCGCGATCAGCCCGGCGGCCTCGCTTTGGCTGCCGGTGGCCAGATCGGCGTTCACCGCCAGAAACGTGCCGCCCGCGGCGGTCACCTTGGCTCCCGTTTCCGTCAAATCACTGCGCGCCACGCCGGCCACCAGCGCGCCCTCGCGACCAAAGGCCGCGCATATCGCCTGGCCAATGCCCCGGCTGGCTCCCGTAACCACCACTACTTTATTTTCAAATCGTTTCATACAGTCGCATCCGGCAAATCGGTACCAAAAAGGTTATTTCAAATCCAAGGGCCTGGCCGGGTCCATGTCATCAAAGACCTGGTTTTCGCCGGCCATGCCCCAGATGAATTTATAATTGCTGGTGCCACACCCAAAATGCATCGACCAGTTCGGTGACAGTGCCACTTCTTCATTATGCACAAATAAGTGCCGCGATTCCTGCGGTTCACCCAAAAAATGCGCCAGCACCTTGTCGCCCAAATCAAAATAAAAATACACCTCGGTCCGGCGGAAGTGGGTGTGGGGAGGGAAGGAATTCCAGACATTGCCCGGCTCCAAGGCCGTGAGGCCCATGACCAGTTGACAGCTTTGAATGCCCCCTTGATGGATGAATTTGTAAATCGTGCGCTGGTTGGAGGATTCTTGGGCTCCCAGCGACACCGGGGTGGCCTCCGCCGCCGTCATCTTGGTGGCGGGATAAGCCGCATGCGCCGGGCAGGACAGAAAATAGAATTTGGCCGGCCGGTCACTGTCCACACTGGCAAAGGTCACGTCCTTGGTGCCCATGGGCAGGTACGCACAATCCAGTTTGTGCAGCGGGAAGGACTGGCTGTCCGCCACCACCACCCCGGGACCGCCGATATTGATGATCCCCATTTCCCGGCGCTCCAGAAAATAGGCCCGCCCCGTTTCCTTATGATTCAGCAGCGCCAATGGTTCGGCGAGTGGCATCACGCCGCCCACGACCAGGCGGTCCAGGTCGGTGAACATGGCATTCAATTGCCCGGGGGTGAACAAGTGGCTGATATGAAATGTATCCCGCAATTCCTGCGTGGACATGCCCACGATGTCCTGCGGACGCGGCATCCGGCGAATGGTGTTTGCGATCATGGTATGAGCCTGCCAAAGAATGCTCGCTGCGACAAGTGTTTGCGGTCGCTTTGCCAGTTTTCCGTTTTAACCATTGAGGCACAGTGGCTTGCATTAGCGGGGTCAATAACTGATCGAATAGGCCACGCGGTTGCTATCCGTAATGCACCAGAGGTCCAGGGGGTCCAGGGTGCCGGGGCATTTGATGAAGCGGGAACTGCCGTCCGAAAAGGTATAGTTCGAGCCACCTGCGCCCACGCCATTGGCGGGTGGATTGAGCGTGCCGGAGTGGCGGCTTTGTTCGAGCTTGCCGCTGAAATCATCGCCTTCCACGCCGTCGAGATTATCCATGTAGTAATCCATGGCACTGGAACGCTTTTCCCCCAGGATGACGGTGTCGCTCGGATGAATAATGGCGTTTTCCTTGAGGCCACGCTGGTACTGGGCGGTCATGTACTCGTTGCGAAACACCGTTTCGCCGAGGAGGTCCTGAAAATAATCATTAAACCCATTGATCAAGTAACTGCGCGGTGCGGGGTCGGCGGGGTTGTTGGAAACTGAGCCCGTATTGGGGGTGTTCGTAAATTGCAAGTCGGTCGGGCACAGGAGCAGTTTCAGGTTGTGACCGTAGCTGTCATAAAACCGGTAGGGCCAGCGCACGGTGGCCAGGCGGGGCGGGTAGGTGCCCTGGTTGTCATCCACATACATGCGGGACGCCAGTCCCAGTTCCCGCAGGTTGTTGGTGCAGGCGATGCGCAGGGACGTGGCCTTGGCCTTGGCCAGGGCTGGCAGCAACATCGCCGCCAGAATGGCGATGATGGCGACCACCACCAGGAGCTCAATCAAGGTAAACGCGCGTTCGCTGGGTTGGGAACCAGCCACCGGCGGTTGGGCATGGGTTTTCATTTGGCGATTATATCGTTAAAATTCATTCCGGCCGGCCATTTAAGGGCCGCTTGAGTATTCTTTGAGACGCCCCGGGCCGGTCGCGGGTTACGTGGAAGTTCGTCCGGCCCAACGCCAGCTCGCTGACCGGCAAATCAGGCTTAACAGTTGTCTGGATCGGTTCTACAATCGGCGGGTCAAGCCGTTGCAGCACCGGCGAATCAAGCGTTTTAGCATTACCACATTTTGAAAATATCGGTTAAACCAGAGTTCGGTCATGAGCCGGCGGCGCTGGCCTTTTGGACCCGCGTGGCCGGCGAGGCCCTCGCCTTGGGTACGCCCACCCCTTTTTATGTCTGCTCGGCGCTGCCCATGGCGGAACGGGTGGCGGAACTCAACACGGCGCTGGCGTATGCGGGATTTGACTGTGGCGAGCCGCGCCGGCCGGGACGCATTTGCTGCCGCCACTGGCTTTCCTGCAAGACCCAGCCGGTCGCCCCACTGCTGCGCTGGTGGCGCGAGCAGGGCCGCCCCATTGAGGTGGTAAGCGAATTTGAGCTGCACGCGGCGCTGGCCGAGGGCTTTGCGCCCGAGGCCATCCTCCTCAACGGCCCGGCCAAACATCACTGGCTGGCCCGGTTCGAATTGCGCGGGCTGTCGGTCAATTTTGATTCGCCGGCGGAGCTGGCGGCCTTGCTGCCGCTGGCGCTCAAACTCGACTGGCGCTGCGGTGTGCGGCTCAACACCAGCGAGGAATTTGATCCGGAGAATGCGCTGCTCCCCACGCAATTTGGTTTCACGGCGGGGGAAGCGGTCGCGGCCTTAAAACAATTGGCCGCGGCGGGGGTGCGGTTGGAAACCGTGAGTTTTCATTTGCGCAGCAACATTCCCTCCGCGCAGGTCTATGAGCGTGCGCTGGCGGAAGTGGCGGAAGTTTGCCAGGCGGCCGCGTTTGCGCCGCTGAATCTCGACATTGGGGGCGGGCTGCCCGCGCGCCAGGTGCTGACCCCCGGGGGCAAGGTGCTGGACGGCGAATTTGGCCTGCGCGCTTTCGCCGAAGTGCTGCGGTCCTCGGCCCGACAGTTTCCCGGCCTGCGCGAAATCTGGTTGGAAAACGGTCGTTTTCTCAGCTCCAGCAGCGGCGTGCTGGTGGTGACCATTCTTGATATCAAAGAAAGGCGCGGCCTGCGCCAGTTGATTTGCGACGGCGGACGCACCTTGAACGCGCTCACCTCATTGTGGGAGCAACATCGCATGTTGTCCCTGCCGGAACGGACCGGGCCGGAGGTGCCCACGACGGTGCACGGTCCGACCTGCATGGCGTTCGACCGCCTGGCCCGCATGCCCATGCCGCACTCGCTCAGCGTGGGGGACCGGCTCATCTGGCTCGAAGCCGGGGCATATCATCTTCCTTGGGAAACGCGGTTTTCCCACGGGCATGCGGCGGTGTTATGGCATGATGGCGGGGGATTGCACCCAGCTCGATCGCGGCAGAGTTTTGAAAATTATTGGGGGCAGTGGGCGGGGAAGTGAAGATATCTGCATGATGCATGCAGCCGCCCCAAACGCGGAAGCCCTTCCCGTTTCAAATCCCCTTGCCCTCGGGTGGTCGGGCAAAAGCCGCCATTCGGCTGGCTGAACTCACGTGCGGTTGTGCGGCTCGCGCATGCCAGCCATTGCGTGGGCTGGCAGCGCCAAGTCATCGGCAGCTTATTGGGCCGCGTGCAGTTTGTTGTCGCGCTGTTTTCGCCATTGGGCGCCGAGTTCCGTCAGGGTGCGGGCTTTCAAAATGCGCTCCGCCATGGGGAAGACCAGGCGTTCCTCTTTGTCGAAATGGTTGCGCGAAGCCGTGACCGCCCCGAGGAGCAGTTTTTTGGCCGTCTTCAGGTCTTTGCACTTTTGCACTTTTTCGAGGGCGCCTTCGATGAGTTCGTGCTCATGATGGAAGGTGTCCTTCTGGCCCAACTGGTCGAAGCAATGTTCCAGCGGTTCGATGAAGAGTTCATCTTCCGTTTGCGAATGCGGGGCGGTGACCTTGGTGATGATCAAGCCCAGGGACTTCACCTCAGCCACCGTCTTAAGCTTGGGTACCGTGGCCTCCACGTGGTCGAACAGGTTGTGAAACACGGCATGCTCCGCCATCAGAATCTCGGTAATTTTCATATGGATGATTTCTTGGGCTAGCTTGAATACGCCTCCATCCCGGCGCAAGAACAAACCGGATTGCGATCGCCGAAGACATTGTCCACGCGGCTGACGTGCGGCCAGAATTTGTACTCCCGCAGGCTCGTTGCCGGATACGCGGCGACCGCCCGGGAATAGGGCCGGTTCCAGTCGTCCGCTGCGATGATGTCCGCCGTGTGTGGCGCATTTTTCAGCACGTTGCTTTTCGCATCGGCCTGCCCGGATTCCACGGCGGTCATTTCGGCATGGATGGCGATCATGGCGTCGCAGAAGCGGTCGAGCTCGAATTGCGATTCGCTCTCCGTGGGTTCCACCATCAAGGTGCCGGCCACCGGCCAGGAGAGGGTGGGGGCATGGAAACCGTAATCCATGAGGCGCTTGGCCACATCCTCGGCGGTGGTGCCCTTGAAGGCGCGCAAATCGAGGATGCACTCGTGGGCCACTAGATTATCCCGGCGGTAAAGGGTGGGGAAATACTTTTCCAGCCGTTTGGAAATGTAATTGGCGTTCAGGATGGCGTATTTGGTGGCCGCGGTCAGGCCCGCGCCGCCCATCATGGCGATATACATCCAGGAAATGGTGAGGATGCTGGCACTGCCCCACGGCGCGGAGGCCACGGCGCCGATCGGATTTTCCCCGCCGAGATTGATCACTTGGTGGCCGGGGAGAAAATCCACGAGGTGTTCCGCCACGCCAATGGGGCCAACGCCCGGGCCGCCGCCGCCGTGCGGAATGCAGAAGGTCTTGTGCAGGTTCAGATGGCACACATCCGCGCCGATGTAACCCGGGCTCGTCAGGCCCACCTGGGCGTTCATGTTCGCGCCGTCCATGTACACCTGGCCGCCGTGGTCATGGATGATCTGGCAAACCTCCTGGATGCCTTCTTCGAACACGCCGTGCGTGGAGGGGTAGGTGACCATGAGGCAGGCCAGTTCGGCCTGGTGCGCCGCCACTTTGGCGCGGAGATCGGCAAGGTCGATGTTCCCGCTGGCATCACAGGCCACCGCAACCACCCGCATGCCGGCCATGACGGCGCTGGCGGGGTTCGTGCCGTGGGCCGAGGTGGGAATGAGGCACACGTTGCGCTGGGTGTCACCCCGGCTGGCGTGGTAGGCGCGAATCACCAGCAAGCCGGCATATTCCCCCTGCGAACCCGCGTTGGGTTGCAGCGAGACGCCGGAAAAGCCCGTGATGTCGCACAACCAGGCTTCCAACTGGCCGAACAGTTTCTGATAACCGCGCGTTTGCTTGAGCGGGGCGAAGGGATGAATGCGGGCAAATTCGGGCCAGGACACGGGGAACATCTCCGCCGTGGCATTCAGCTTCATCGTGCAGGAACCGAGCGGAATCATGGAAGCCGTCAACGAGAGATCGCGGGATTCCAGGCGCTTGATGTAGCGCAGCATTTCCGTTTCGGAATGGTAACGATTGAAGCTGGGGTGCTTCAGGAATTCCGAGGTGCGCACCAGTTCGGCGGGAATCGCCGCGGGCGTCAGGCCGGCCTCCAGTTCGGCGGGGGTGGCGGGCTTCACGCCGAACGCCGCCAGGATCAGGTCGATTTCTGCCAGTGTCGTGCGTTCATCCAGCGCGATGCCCACGCGCTTCGGGTCCACGTGGCGGAAGTTCAATTGCCGGGCCTCGGCGGCTTTATGAATCGCCGTGGCATCCGGCACTTGCACGGTGAGCGTGTCGAAATAGGTGGCATTCACCACCGTGAAGCCGCCGCGCTTGAGGAGTTGGGCGAGCAGCACGGTCTGGGCATGCACCCGGCCGGCGATGGCCTGCAGGCCCTTGGGTCCGTGATAAACGGCATACAACGAAGCCATGTTGGCGAGCAGGGCCTGCGCGGTGCAGATGTTGCTCGTCGCTTTTTCCCGGCGAATATGCTGCTCGCGGGTTTGCAGGGCGAGGCGCAGGGCGGGGCGGCCCCGGCTGTCTTTGGAAACTCCCACAATGCGGCCGGGCAAATGCCGTTTGAGGGCATCGCGGGTGGCGAAGAACGCCGCGTGCGGCCCGCCGTAACCCAGCGGCACCCCAAAGCGCTGGGCATTGCCCACCGCAATGTCCGCGCCAAATTCACCGGGCGGCTTCAGCAGCGTCAGGGCCAGCAGGTCCGTGGCCACAGTGACCATGGCTCCGGCCGCTTTGGCCCGGGCGGTGAAGGCCGAAAAATCATGCACGGTGCCGGTGGTGTCGGGGTATTGCACCAGCGCGCCGAAGACGTCCGCGCCAAATTCAAAAGTGTTATGCTCGCCCACGACCACCTCAATGCCCAGGGCCGCGGCCCGGGTTTGCACCACTTCGATATTCTGCGGGTGGCAGGCACTGGAGACAAAGAAACGGTTGCGGCCGGCTTTGAGCGCATGAATCATCGCCATCGCTTCGGCGGCGGCGGTGGCCTCGTCCAGCATCGAGGCGTTGGCGATGTCCAGTCCGGAAAGCTCGGCGGCCAGGGTTTGGAAATTCAGCAGCGCTTCCAGGCGGCCTTGGGAAATTTCCGCCTGGTAAGGGGTGTATTGCGTGTACCAGCCCGGATTTTCCAGCACGTTGCGCTGAATCACCGGCGGCGTGATGGTGTCTGCGTAACCCATGCCGATCAGCGAGCGGTACACCTGGTTTTGGGACGCAATGCTCTTGAGTTCCGCCAGGGCTTCCTGCTCGCCCCGGGCGATGGGTTCCGCCAGCGGCGTCAGCAGGCGGATGGCGGCGGGCACCGCGGCATCCACCAGCGCCTCCAGCGAAGGCTGGCCGATCACGGCCAGCATGGCCCCGGTTTCCGCCGCATTCGGGCCAATGTGGCGACCGCTAAACTCAGTGTTGGGTTTGGTGCTTAAACTTCCAATCGTTTCCATCTAAAGAACATAGGTTTCGTGGACGACAATGCAAGTTTGAAATCTGCGTCTTGGGCTGGCCAGAGGCGCTTAAGTGGCTGCTCCAGAATCAGTTGACGTGGGTTCGAAATTTTTATTCCCAGGAAACCCTCGACGCAGCGTTGGGGGCGATGCGCCTCGGCTAATGGGCCGCCGGGCTCCGGCCAGAAACCGTCTTCAGTTGGCTGCCACCGGCATTTTTAGCGGCAGGTCCAGCCAGGCGAGGCCGATGTCGCGTTGCATGTGGCTGAGGCTGTCCCCACCCGGGGCGTCATACATCAAGGCCAGGCGCTCGCCCACCCGGATCACCGTGGGCATGCCGATGCAGTTCTGCGACCAGGCACAGTTTCGTCCATCCAGCACCACCGCTTTGTGGCGCCGGTCCCAGCGGTTCAAATCCCGGCTCCAATAAACCCAGATCGCGTCCGTAAATTCCTGGCCCCGGTCGTTGATGCCGATGTGGTTGGTAAACAAGAACCAAGTCTTGCTGCTGCGCTCGAAATAGAGCGAGCTGTTTTCCACCTGCTCATCCGGCGGGAAAATCGGGTCTGGTTGCACCGCCCACGGGCCATCCAGCTGTTTGGCCCGGGCCAGACTCAGGGTGCGTTTGGTGCCGTGATCCTCCTTGGACGCGCTGAAGAACATCAAAAATTCCCGGTGCCATTTTACCAGGTCGCCCGGGCTGGCCGTGGAGGAATAATAGGTGCCGGGCTGGGCAGTGAAGGGGGCCCGGTCATACTGCTTTTCCCAGGGACCGGCCGGGGAATGGCTGCGGGCGGTCAGTGTTTGGTAGGGAAACATGGGGACAAAATCCGGCGCCGGGGAGACGTGGGGCGTGCCGAGGTAATACATGTGCCACCACTCCCCGTCATGGATCACCCAAGGGGCCGAGGCACTCGCGGAATCCGGCTGGCCAGGCGGGCCGAAGTCCAGCACCGGTCCGTGCTTTTGCCAATGCACTAAATCCTGGCTTGTGGCCAGGCAGGCGAGCCAGCCATGGGGGCCGGCGCCATCGTAATGCAGGTAGTACGTTCCTTTATCCGCAAACACAATCGCCTCACGCGCGCCCCGGCGGTCGCAATCCCCCGGACCGCCCCCGTGCCGGAGGACCACACCCTGGTCCTGGGCATTGAGACGCAGGAGAGTTTGGGGGCGGCCATCCGCATACACTGCCGGGGGTTCCGCCCGGACCAATGCAGTGTTGGTGATGCAGCAAAGGGTGAGCAGGCAGAGACGGTTTTTCATAGCGTATGTGGGCGCAGCATGCCATGGCTCCGCGCGGAATACGAAATGAAAAATTACCGGCGATCCGTCCAGCGACCAGCCACCGGCCATGCCCCCCCGCGCACATTTGCCCCACCTTTTCGGTTGCGATCAGCTTAAAGATGGCTAAGCTCGCTTTCGGGTAGAGGAGCCGGCAGCGACCAGCCCAATGCCTGTGGCCAAGCATGGCCCAACCAAACAGTGAGGAAATATTTATGATGAAAGCAGCACCAGGCACGAATTGTTTTTGGGCAACCACTTGGTTGGCCGGAGCCCTCCTATTAAGCTGGGATACCCGGGCGCAAGACGCCGCGGCCACCACCCCGAGCACCACCGGAGCCCCGGCCTTGGTGGCCACCGTCGAAGGCATCAGCGAATATCACCTCGACAACGGCCTGCGCATTTTACTGTTTCCCGATGCTTCCCAATCGAAGGTCACCGTTAATTTGACAGTGCTGGTCGGGTCCCGCCAGGAAGGTTATGGCGAGACTGGCATGGCGCATTTGCTGGAACACATGGCCTTCAAGGGCACCCCGCGCCATCCCAAAATCCCCAAGGCCTTACAAGACCACGGCGCGCAATTCAACGGCAGCACTTCCAATGACCGCGTAAATTACTTTGAGACGCTGGCCGCCAGTGATGAGAATTTGGAGTTCGCAATCGATCTTGAGGCGGACCGGCTGGTGAATAGTTACATCAAGGGCGAGGATCTGACCTCCGAAATGACCGTCGTGCGCAACGAATTTGAGCGCGGGGAAAATTCCCCGGCCGGCGTGCTCAACAAGCTCGTCACCGCCACCGCCTACAACTGGCATAATTACGGCAAGCCCACGATTGGCAACCGCACGGATATTGAGCGCGTGCCGGTGGAGAATTTGAAGCGGTTTTACCAAAAATATTATCAGCCCGACAATGTCATCCTGATCGTGGCCGGCAAGTTTGAAGTGCCCAAGGCCCTGAGCCTCGTGCAAAAATATTTTAGTCCCATCCCCCGGCCCACCCGCCAGCTGTCCCTCACCTATACTGAGGAACCGCCGCAAGAAGGCGAACGTTCCGTGGTGCTCCGGCGGATTGGGGATGTGGGCGTGGTCGAGGTGGCCTATCACATGCCCGCCGGACCCCACGAAGATGCGGCCGCGCTGGAAGTGCTGGGGAACATCCTCGCCACCGAACCTTCGGGCCGGCTCTACCAGGCGTTGGTCATGACGAAGAAAGCCACCAGTGCCGATGCCGGAGCCGATGCCGAGCACGATCCGGGTTTGTTTGAAATGGAAGCCCAGGTGCCCAAGGAAAACTCCCTGGAAGAAGTTCGCGACCTCATGCTTAGCACGGCGGAAAACCTGGCCACCCAGGGCGTGACAGCCGAGGAGGTCAATCGGGCCCGGAAACAGATACTCAAGTCCCGCGCCATGGCCGCCGCCAACACCGCCCAGATTGGGGTGGCGCTCAGCGAATGGGCCGCGCAAGGCGATTGGCGGCTGTATTTTCTGAATCGCGATCGCATTGAAAAAGTCACGCCCGAAGCCGTGCAGGCCGTGGCCGCGAAGTATTTGGTCCGGAACAATCGCACCGTGGGCCTCTTTATTCCCACCGCCGAGGCCGCGAAGGTGGTGGTCCCGCCCACCCCGGACCTGGCCAGTCTGGTCGGCAACTACAAAGGCCGCGCGGCCCTGGCCGAAGGCGAGGCCTTCGCCACCACACCGGAAAATATCGATGCCCGGTCACGCCGTCTGGACTTGCCGGAAGGCGTGAAAGTAACCCTGCTACCTAAGAAATCCCGCGATCAGGCCGTGGAATTGACCCTCACCCTGCATTATGGCAACGCGGAGAATCTAAACGGATTGCAGACGGCGGCGGGCTTTCTGCCGGAATTAATGCTGCGCGGCACCACCAAGCTCACCTACCAGGAATTGAACGATCAATTGGACGCCCTGGAAGCCACCCTGCGCGCGGGGGCCGGCGGCGGCCGGGGGCGGGGTGGTCCCAGCCAGTCCGGTCCCGGTTCCATTTCCTTCTCCATCCAGGCCCGGCACGACACGCTCCCCGGGGTTTTGGAATTGCTGCGGCAGGTGCTCCGCGAGCCGCTCTTGCCGCAAGACCAGTTTGACTTGTTGAAAAAGGAACGCATCGCCGGCCTCGAGCAGGCCAAAACGGAGCCCGCCCTGCTGGCCCCGCGCGCCTTGCAACGGCAGTTGAATCCCTATGCGACCAATGACATTCGCTATGTGCCCACCATTGATGAGTCCCTCGACCGTTTGCAGGCGGTGACGTATGCGCAGGTGACCCAATTGTACCATGAGTTCCTGGGCTCGCAGGATGGTGAGCTGACCATCGTCGGTGATTTCGATCCGGACGCGTGTCTGGCCAGCCTGAAGACCACCCTGGCCGGCTGGCGCGCGGCGAAACCCTATGCGCGCATCGCCATGCCCATCGCCGGGGACATTGCCCCGGATCGCCAGACCATTAACACCCCGGAAAAAGCCAATGCCACTTACACCGCTGGCCTGGTATTTCCCCTGCGGGATGATGACGCCGATTACCCGGCCTTGGTCGTGGGGAATTTCATTTTCGGCAGCGGCGCCCTGTCCTCGCGCCTGGGCGATCGCATTCGCCAGAAGGAAGGTTTGTCCTATGGCGTGAGTTCCAGCTTGTCGGTGTCCTCCTGGGATAAGCGCGCCACCCTGAACATCACGGCCATCTGCAATCCCAAAAACATGCCCCGGGTCGAACTCGCCGCCGCCGAGGAATTAGCGCGACTCTTGAAGGATGGGGTAACCGCCGATGAATTGGAGCGCGCCAAGCAGGGCTACTTGCAGGCCCGCCAGGTCGGGCGCGCCAGCGACCAGGCCCTCACCGGCATGCTGGGCAGCCTGCGGCAGTTGGACCGGACCATGGCTTATGAAGCCGATCTGGATAAAAAAGTGGCCGGCCTGACGGTCGAGTCCGTGAACGCCGCGTTGCGCAACCATATCGACCCCACCAAATTGTCCGTGGTGGAAGCCGGGGATTTTGGGGAAAAGCCCGTGGTGAAGCCCTGAGGCCTTGGTCAACGCTGTTTGGCATGCCCGTTTACATCGCCCTGCTGCGCGGAATCAATGTCAGTGGTTATAAACCCGTCAAAATGGAACGGCTCCGGGCTGCCCTGGCTGATGTGGGATGTCAAAACATCGCCACTTACATTCAAAGTGGCAATGTGGTATTTACCGCCCCGCAAGGCCCTCTGCCGCCTTTGACCCGGAAGATTGAGGCGAAAATTCTCAGTGAATTTGGCTTTGCCGTGCCGGTATTTTTGACTACCGCCGCCGCCCTGGCGGCGGTCATCCAGCAAAACCCCTTGCTGCCGGATCCGGCTGTGGACCCGGGGAAATTACACGTCACCTTTCTATCGGGTGCGCCACCGGCAGATGCAACCGACCGGCTGCAACCCCTGGCCGCGCCCGCGGAGCAGCTCAGTATCGTGGGGTCGGTGATTTATCTGTATTGTCCGGCCGGTTATGGCCAGACCAAACTGGCCAACGGCACGATTGAGAAAAAACTGGGAGTGGGTGCCACTACGCGCAATTGGCAGACGGTGAATACGCTGCTGACCATGGCGCAATAACTCCGGGCGCGATCATGGAAATAGTTACTTTTCAAAGTGCCCCGGATTTCCGGGAATGGCTGGCCGCGCATCACGCCACTTCGGAAGGCATCTGGTTGCGGATCTTCAAAAAAACTTCCGGCAATGCCACTGTGACCTATGCCGAGGCGTTGGATCAAGCGCTCTGCCACGGCTGGATTGACGGCCAGCGCCAGCCTGGTGATGCCGTCTCCTATTTGGTGAAGTTCACCCCGCGCCGGCCCCGGAGCGGTTGGTCCAAAATCAATACGCAACATGTGGCGCGGCTCACGCGGGCCAGGTTGATGGCCCCGGCCGGCCTGGCCGCCGTGGCCGCCGCCCAGGCCGATGGTCGCTGGGCCGCCGCCTACGATTCCTTCAGCCAGACCGTTCCACCTGCGGATTTTCTCCAGGAACTCGCCCGGCATCCATCGGCCCAGGCATTTTTTGCCACCCTCAGCAAAACCAATATGTATGCGATTGTGTATCGCCTGCAAACCGCGAAACAGCCGGCGACCCGGGCCCGGCGGATGCATAAGATCATTGCCATGCTGGCCGCCGGCCAGACGTTTCATCCCCAGGGGAAAATAAACCCAGCCAAAATCCCGGCCCAGTCTGCATCACCTGCGGAGCCTGCCGGTGCTGCCACCAAAACCTCAACCCGGCGGTTTGACCTCCCGTAGCCGGGGCTTCCCAGTCCCCTGAAGCTACGAACCAAGGCGGACGTGTCCGCCGTGCCCCTCCCGGTCAGCCTCCCAAAACGCCCTGCACCACGTGGTCGTGCCACTACTCCAGCCCCCGCCCGCGCGCATATGCCCGCGTTATTCCTTCCTAAACTCCTGACCTCTGCGTGCCATCCCCCTTTGTTCCCTTCGTTCCCTTCTGTAAAAAAATCCCAGCTTGCCACTGAATCCCATGGACATCTTCCCTTGCGCTTTATAACGTTTGGGCTATCATGAAATTCCCTAAGCCATTGGCCTTTTCGTGGGTGGTATTGGCCACTCTTGGATGCGTCCAGCTCCACGTCTCCGCCGCCACCTTCGGCGATGACGCGGCGTTTTTGCAGTCGCACACCGGCATCATTCAATTAAGCGACGCCTCCGGCTCCGCCAAAGTCCTCCTCGCTCCCGCCTGGCAGGGCCGGGTGCTGACCAGCACCGCTGGCGGCGATGCCGGTCCCGGCTTTGGCTGGATTAACCGTGAATTGATTGATTCCGGCAAACTCGTGCCCCATTTTAATGCGTTCGGCGGGGAAGACCGGTTCTGGCTCGGCCCCGAAGGCGGTCAGTTTTCCATTTTCTTCGCCCACGGTGTGGCCTTTAATCTGACCAACTGGTTCACCCCCGCTCCGGTGGACAGCCTGCCCTTCACGGTGGCCGGCCGCAGCCGCACTGAAGCCTCCTTCACGGCGCAGTTCTCGGTGACCAACTATTCCGGCACCTGTTTTGAAGTCGGCGTGAAACGCACCGTTCGCTTGCTTGAACCCGCCGCCGTGTGGACCTTGCTCAAGGTGGCCCCGGCTCCCGGCCTGAACCTGGTCGCCTACGAAACCGATAATGCCATCCGCAACCAGGGCACCCAGCCTTGGACCCGGGAAACCGGTGCCTTGTCCATCTGGCTGCTGGGCCAGTTCAATCCCTCGCCCGCCACCACCATCGTGGTCCCGATCAAAAGCGGACCGGAAACCTCCCTGGGCGTGCGGGTGACTTCCAATTACTTCGGCCCCATCCCGCCGGAACGTCTCGTCGTCCGCGACGACCATATTTTCTTCAAAGGCGATGGCCTGTTTCGCAGCAAAATTGGCATCAATCCCGCCCGCAGCCAGGCCATCCTCGGCAGTTACGATGCCGATCACCAGGTCCTTACCCTGGTGCAGTATGATCAGGACCCCGCCGCGACCGACTACGTCAACTCCCTCTGGCAACTCCAGGACCATCCCTTTAGCGGCGACGCCGTCAACAGCTACAACGACGGACCGCCCGCCCCCGGAGCCAAGCCCCTGGGACCCTTTTACGAAATGGAATCCTCCTCCCCGGCCGCCTTTCTGGCCCCGGGCCAAAGCCTGTCCCATGTTCGTCGCACCATGCATTTTACCGGCCCGGTGGCGGCATTAAATACGGTGGCCCTCGCCACCCTTGGCGTCAGCCTCGCCGACATCCAATCCGCCCTGCCCAAACCTTAACTGGTGGTTCTATAACAGTTTTTACTCCAGCAACTTCATCCCCCGCGCAAAGTCCCGGAACCCCACTTTGAGCTTAGCCTGCAAGCCGTGAGGTTGGCA
Source organism: uncultured Verrucomicrobia subdivision 3 bacterium (assembly GCA_903936645.1). Classification (GTDB taxonomy): domain Bacteria; phylum Verrucomicrobiota; class Verrucomicrobiia; order Limisphaerales; family UBA11358; genus UBA11358. The sequence goes on along the minus strand of CAIZWI010000115.1, from coordinate 552 downwards.
GCGGGTAGCCGTTGGTCGCAATCCCCGGGAGACCACCGGTAAACCATCCCCAGTGCGCGTGCACCCCGAAGGGCGTGCCAGCCTCTAACTGCGGCTCCATAATGGGTAAAACCTTGCCCGCCACCGGGGCAGGGGACCCTTCCGTAAGCTTTCACCAGAAGCTGCAAACGATTGCCTGGCCCCCAATCTGCGTCCTCTGCGCGCTCCGCGTAAGGGCGTTTCCCCGCCCCTCAAACGACGTCAGCTTGGTCGCAAAATTCTCATCGCAACCGCCTTGCGCCCCCAAAAAGCCGTCAGCCTCGTCACAAAATAATGCAAAAATAGGCCACTTAATAATGCATTCCGTTCTTTTATGATTTTGCGCCAAGCCGGGGTTCGTTGGAGGTTGCGGGGGTGAGACACCAGGCAGTCCGGGCCAGCCGCACCCTCCAAGTCACCAACTCGGCCGCGCCGTGCGCCAAAAGTAACTGTTACCCGTCAGGGTGATTCGTTGTGCCAAAAGGGGTGTTACCAGATGGCTTATTTGTTTTGGTTTAATTTTGCTTTGCTTTG
>CAIZWI010000114.1 GCA_903936645.1 uncultured Verrucomicrobia subdivision 3 bacterium | reverse complement strand
CGTTGGCGATGTCCAGCAGGTAGGTCACCAGCGAACCGGCGGCGGAACCGCGCGCCACGCACGCCACGCCCATTTTGCGGCCTTCGCGAATAAAATCACCCACGATCAGGAAGTACGAGACAAACCCGGTCTTGTAGATGACCCCGAGTTCCAGCACCAGCCGGTCCAGCACCACCTTGATCGCCGCCGCGATTTCCGGACTGTGAATGTCCGGGCTGCTGACGGGTGGTGGCACCTCACCGGCAGGCGCGGGCGCTTGATACGTCGGCAGCCGGGTGGGATCGTCGATGCCCTCTGGAATAAAGTGCTCGCCCTCCACCCGGGTGCGCAGGGTGTAACGCCGTTGCAGTCCATCGGCCAGGAGCAACCGCAGAAAACCTTCGCGGGTGTAATGCTCCGGCGCGGCCGCCGTCTTGGCAAATTTGCCGGTCACCGCGTCGACTTCCTCCGCTTTTGGCGTGAACACCGGATAATGCAGCTTGCCGAATTCAATCGTCAGGTTGCATTTGTCCGCCACTTCGCGGGTGTTGGTCACCGCCTCGGGCACCTCGGCAAAGCGCGCCCGCATTTCCTCCTCCGAACGCAGATAAAACTGCTCCGGCACATAACCGGCGCTCATGCGCTTGGGATCGCTCAACACGGATTGGGTGCCAATGCACACCAGGCAGTCGTGCGCGTGGGAATGGCCTTTCTCCACGTAATGCACGTCGTTCGTCGCCACCAGTTTCAGGCCAAATTCCTTGGCAAAGGCAATCAACTGGCGGTTCACCTTGGCCTGCTCGGCCATGCCATGGTTTTGCAGTTCCAGGTAAAAATTCTCCGCCCCGAGCGTGTGCTTGTACCAATCCACCGCGTCCCGCGCCTTGTCGATCTGGTCCTTGATGATCCAGTCGGGGATTTCACTGGCCAGACAGCCCGACATCGCGATCAGCCCCTGGCTGTGCTGCGCGAGCAGTTCCTTGTCGATTCGCGGCTTGTAATAATAACCATCCAGATGGGCGGCGGTGGTGAGTTTGATCAGGTTTTTATAGCCAGCCTCATCCTTGGCCAGCAGACCCAGGTGATAATAAAGGTCCCGCCCGCCGGCGTCGGACTTCTTCTTGTCCGTCATGCGGCCGGGCGAGACGTACATTTCGCAGCCCACAATGGGTTTGATGCCCTTGGCGCGCGCCGCCTGGTAAAAATCAATGACCCCGTGCATGGCCCCGTGGTCCGTGATGGCCAGGGCCGCAAACTTCAGTTCGTGGGCCTTGTCCACCAGCCGGTCCAGCCGGCAAGCCCCATCGAGCAGGGAATACTCGGTGTGCAAATGAAGATGAACAAAGTCCGCGTGCGACATAGGGGGAGTCTAACTTTTTGGCGGGCGGAAACGAGCGGAAAAGTTCGGGGAATTTTAGCCAGACAGCAGCCGGCGTGCCTTTGCCCGCTTTGGCTGCCCCTTGCCCGTCCTGGAGGGACGCTCGATAATAGCCCACCATTTCAATGGTGGGGACCCGGCGAACCAAACCTTTAAAGTCCCGGAGGGACGACCGAATAAGGTGGAATCTGGTTTCGATCTGTTCCGGATGGCCTCGTTTAACCGGGTCTTG
>CAIZWI010000113.1 GCA_903936645.1 uncultured Verrucomicrobia subdivision 3 bacterium | reverse complement strand
TTTATATCGCTCCTCCCGGACCAAACGGCGGCAAGTTCTTTGACATCACCCAAAAGACACCCGGAGCATGAGCCACCCTCGGGCTCATCCAGGTTAATCGGGGTTAATCCGGCTTAATCCGACATTTAAAAATCCAGCCCTGCCTCCCGGTGATCGCCCCGGTCCTCCCAGCATATGCCCCGGCCTCTTCGGCCGGGTCCCCTGCCCCGACGTAGGCGGTTAAATTCAGGTAAATCGTGCCCAATCGTACCCTATCGTCCCTTTGCCGGCTTGGACCTTGGACCTGAGACTGTGGACAGTGGACTTCCGCCGGGCCGGGCCGTCAACCCCCTCCCAACCAGATAAAATGGTTCATCTCATTGAATTCCAATGATTTGCCTCAATTTATTGAAAAAACCCGTCGAGCCCCGTCAACCCCCCCCGACGCACCGAAGGGGGGCAAGCACCGGGTTCCGAGGGGGAGGCCACCCCCATTTTTATATTTTTTTAACACTTCCCGGCCCCCTTTTGATTACCCGGTGGCCGTCCCGGAGCGCATAGTTGGGTCATGAACGTGAATGACTGGGTTCAAATCGCAGTATACTTCGGCTTGCTGATCGGACTGACGCCCTGGCTGGGTGGTTACATGGCCCGGGTCTTTGCGGGTGAGCGCACCCTCCTCTCCCCGCTGCTCGCGCCGGTCGAAAAATGGGTCTACCGCCTCGGTGGCACGGCACCGGACGAGGAAATGTCCTGGCCGCATTATTTTTTCGCGGTCTTGACCTTTAACGTGCTGGGCATTGTTTCCCTGATGGTCCTGCAAATGACGCAAGCCCATCTGCCGCTCAATCCGCAGCAGTTCCCCAACGTCCCCTGGGCGCTGGCACTGAATACGGCGGTGAGCTTTATCACCAACACCAACTGGCAGGCCTATGCGGGCGAAAGCACCCTGAGCTATTTCACCCAGATGACGGGATTGGCAGTGCATAATTTTTTGAGCGCGGCCTCGGGCATTGGGGTGCTGCTGGCGGTCATTCGCGGTTTGCAACGGGCCTCGGCCAAATCGCTGGGCAGTTTCTGGGTGGATATCACCCGCTGTACGCTTTACATCCTGCTGCCGCTCTCGGTGCTCCTCGCTCTGGCCCTGTGCACGCAGGGGGTGGTGCAAAATTTCAAAGCCTATGCCCCGGCCAGTCTGGTGGAAACCTACACCACCCAGGTGCCCAAAATGGATGACCAGGGCCGGCCCGTGAACGGCGCGGATGGCAAGCCGGTGATGGTGGATCAAAAAGTGGACACCCAAACAGTGCCCGAAGGTCCGGCGGCCTCGCAAATTGCGATCAAACACCTGGGCACCAATGGCGGCGGATTCTTCGGCCAGAACAGCGCGCATCCTTTCGAAAACCCCACGCCACTAAGTAATTTCCTGGAAATGCTGGGCATGGTGATCCTCCCGGCCGGGCTGGTGTACATGTTCGGCCTCATGGTGGGGGACCAGCGGCATGCGTGGTGTTTGCTGGCGGTGATGCTGGTGTTGCTGGCCGGTGAGTTTGGCACGGCCTGGTGGGCGGAGTCCCAGCCGAACCCCGCGACGGCGAATGTGCTGCCGCAAATGGAGGGCAAGGAGCAGCGGTTTGGGGTAATGAACAGCGTCCTGTTTGCCGTGGCCACCACGGGCACGTCCTGCGGCGCGGTGAATGCCATGCACGACAGCTTCCAACCGCTGGCTGGCTTGATGCCGCTGTGGAACCTGATGCTGGGCTGCATCGTCCTGGGCGGCGTGGGCGCGGGCTTGTATGGCATTTTAATGCATGTGCTGATCGTGGTGTTCATCGCCGGCCTGATGGTGGGGCGCACGCCGGAATACCTCGGCAAGAAAATCCAGGCCTGGGAGGCCGCCTGGGCGGTGATTGCCATCCTGGTGCCCAATACACTGATCCTGCTCGGTTCGGCCTGGGCGTGCAGCAGCCCGGCGGGACTGGCCGGGGTGGGCAACGCGGGTCCGCATGGCCTGAGTGAAATTTTTTACGGCTACGCCTCTTGTGCGAACAATAACGGCAGCGCCTTCGCCGGCCTGACCGCCACCAGCAATTTCTACAACCTCACCCTTGGGGCGGCCATGTTTCTGGGCCGGTTCGGGGTGATTTTTGCGGTGCTGGCGATTGCGGGCAGCATGGCGGCGAAAAAAACCGTGCCGGCATCCTCTGGCACCTTTCCCGTGAACGGCGCGACCTTCGCCGTGGTGCTGCTGGGCATCATCATCATTGTGGGGGCGCTGACGTTTTTCCCGGCCCTCTGCCTGGGCCCCATCGTGGAGCATGGGCTGATGTTGCTGGGCCGTACCTTTTAATCATTCCGGGACAAAAAAATTTATGAGCACGAAATTCTCGGTCAGTTATGCCAGTCTGGCCCGGCAGGCCACGGTCGCCGCGTTTAAGAAACTGCACCCCCGCGACCAGGTGAAAAATCTGGTGATGCTGGTGGTGTATGTGGGCGCGATCATCACGACCGGGTTCCTGTTTTTACCGCACCAGTTTACCAGCTTCAATGTGCAAATCTGCCTGTGGCTGTGGTTTACGAGCTTGTTTGCCAATTTTGCGGAAGCCATGGCCGAGGGGCGGGGCAAGGCCCATGCCAATGCCTTGCGAAGCATGCGCACCAATGCCCAGGCCCGGAAATGGCTGAATGGCCAGGAAAGCCGCGTGGCGGGACATGAATTAAAAACGGGGGAGCACTTCGTGTGTGAGGCCGGTGACATCATTCCGGCGGACGGGGAGATTGTGGAGGGCATCGCCACGGTGGATGAATCGGCCATCACGGGCGAGTCGGCCCCGGTGGTGCGGGAGAGCGGCGGCGACCGCAGCGCGGTGACGGGCGGCACCAAGGTGCTCAGCGACCGCATCGTGGTGCGGGTCACGGCAGAGGCGGGCAACTCATTTCTAGACCGCATGATCTCCATGATCGAAGGTGCGCGCCGTCAGAAAACGCCTAATGAAATCGCGCTGAACATCCTGCTGGTGAGCCTGACGGCGCTGTTCATTCTGGTGGTCGTCACGCTGCCGGCCTTTGCGAAATATAATGAGGCGGCGGCCGGCCAAACCGGTGTCGTGCTTACCTCGGTGCCCGTGCTGCTGGCGCTGATTGTCTGCCTGATTCCCACGACGATCGGCGGACTGCTGAGCGCGATCGGGATTGCGGGGATTGACCGCTTGATGCGCCGCAATGTGCTGGCGACCTCCGGCCGCGCAGTCGAGGCGGCAGGGGACGTGGATGTGCTGCTGCTGGACAAGACGGGCACGATCACCATCGGCAACCGCATGGCCACAGAATTTATTCCGGCACCGGGCGTGGCCATCAATGAACTGGCCGATGCGGCGCAACTGGCCTCGCTGGCGGACGAAACTCCCGAGGGGCGGTCCATCGCGGTGCTGGCCAAGGAGAAATATGGTTTGCGCGGCCGGGACATGGCGGAGCCCCACGCGAGCTTTGTGCCGTTCACTGCGCAAACGCGCATGAGCGGAATGGATTTCGGCGATGGCCGGGGCGGGATCACGCGCCGCATTCGCAAGGGCGCGGCGGAATCCATCCGCGTGTACATTGACCAGGCCGGTGGCCTGTTTCCCCCGGGTGTGGCCGAGGCGGTGGACCTGATTTCGCGGGCGGGCGGCACGCCGTTGGTGGTGACGAATAATCACACGGTGCTCGGGGTAATTCATCTCAAGGACATTGTAAAGGGTGGGATCAAGGAGCGCTTTGCCCAGCTGCGCAAAATGGGTGTGCGCACGGTGATGATCACCGGGGACAACGCCTTGACGGCCGCGGCGATTGCGGCCGAGGCGGGCGTGGATGATTTCATTGCCCAGGCCAGGCCCGAGGACAAGCTGGCGCGCATCCGCCTGGAGCAGTCCGGCGGCAAATTGATTGCCATGATCGGCGACGGCACGAATGACGCCCCTGCCCTGGCGCAGGCGGACGTGGGCGTGGCCATGAACACCGGCACCCAGGCCGCGCGCGAAGCCGGCAACATGGTGGACCTGGACAGCAACCCGACCAAGTTGATCGAAGTGGTGGAAATCGGGAAGCAATTGCTGATGACCCGCGGGGCGCTGACGACCTTTAGCATCGCCAATGATGTGTCCAAATATTTCGCCATTCTGCCGGCCATGTTCGGCATGCTTTACGCCGTCACCGCGACGGGCCGAGGACCGCTGGATGCCTTGAATATCATGCGGTTGCATTCACCAGAGAGTGCGATTTTGAGTGCGGTGGTGTTTAACGCGCTGATCATTGTGGCGCTGATTCCACTGGCCTTGCGCGGAGTGAAATACCAACCGCTGGGCGCGGCGGTGATTCTCCGGCGGAACATGCTGGTCTACGGCTTGGGTGGCATCATCATCCCGTTTATTTGCATCAAGCTGATTGACCTGGCGTTGGTGGCGGTGCATCTGGCCCCGTAACAAATTAACCCAAGCATATTTTATGATCAAATTGACTCTGCAATCCCTCCGGCATCTGCTTCTGTGGACAGTGCTCACCGGCCTGGCATATCCGGTGATTGTGACGGTCCTCGCGCAAGTGGCCCTGCCAAAACCAGCCAACGGCAGCCTGGTTGAACGCCATGGCCAGCTTGTGGGCTCGGCCCTTCTGGCGCAGCCGTTTCAGGGCACGAATTATTTCTGGCCCCGGCCCTCGTCGGCCACCTATGCCACCGTGCCCAGTGGTGCCAGCAATCTGGGACCCACGAGCGGCCAGCAAAAAACCAATGTCATCAACAATCTCGCGGCGTTCCGTTCGGGTAACCAACTGGCCACCAATGCCGATGTGCCGGCGGACATGGTGTATGCCTCGGGCAGCGGTTTGGACCCGGATATCAGCCCGGCGGCGGCGGAGTTACAGGTTGCCCGTGTGGCGACCGCACGGGGCATGGCCGCGGACCAGGTTCGGGCGTTGGTGACCCAATACACTCAAGCCCCGCAACTGGGTTTTCTGGGCCAGCCACGCGTGAATGTTTTGCTGCTGAACCTGGCGCTGGATGCGGTTAAGTGATATGCGGCTCCCCATTCAAAAACCGGGCCTATTTGCTGTCCGGGGCGATCACCGGCAGCTCGATCAAACTCGCGGCCTGGGGCGTGTGCCAGATACGGTCGGTCGCCTTGATGTAGTCAGTGGGTTTGGCAAACATAATGTTGGTCACGTAGGACTGGGGGTTGCGATCGTACAAGGGGAACCACGTGGACTGAATCTGCACCATGATGCGATGCCCGGGCAGAAAAGTGTGGCAGACGTTGGGCAACCGCAGGCGGTAGGGCAGGATTTTGCCCGGCTCGAGGGGTTGCGGCCGGGCCGGATCCACCCGGTAGCGACCGCGCAAAATATCGGCCGCGAGCAATTGCTGGTAGCCGCTGAGCTTGGGCGTGTCGGCCACTTCGTCCGGCCAGGTATCGATGATTTTCACCACCCAGTCGGCGTCGGAGCCGGTGGTGGAGGCCAGAAGCCGGGCGATGGGTTCACCGGCGATGCGCAGGGGCGCGGTAAGCGGTTCCGTTTCGTAAACCAGAACGTCCGGCCGGCAGGCCGCGAAACGCTGGTCATCCACCAGCCATTCGGCCCAGACCAAATCCTGAATGGGCCGGGCCCGGTAAGGCACCGGCTTGGCGGGGTCGGAAAGATATTCGTCATACGCCGGGGCGGTGGGGGCGGGCGGCGTAAAGCCCAACTGCCCGGCGGGCAGGAGATAGAGGTTGCGCGCTTTTTCCGGGCTGCCGCTGGCGGCCGAACGCGGCCAGGCATCGTAGCGATGCCAGACATTCACCCCGGTTTCATACACCAGCGCGCGCGGGGTGCCCGGGTCGGGGGCGTCCTTCAGGTAATGGTCGAGGAATGGCTGCATGACGTTGCGCCGAAACCAAGTTGCGGTATCGCCTTCAAACTGGATCAGGCCAATCCCGCGGCCTTCGCGCCGGCCCTGGCCGTGGTTCCACGGCCCCAGGACCAAGTGCACCATTTTGCCGGCGGGATCGTGGCCGGCCAAAGCTTGGTAAAGCGCCGGACCACCGTAAATATCCTCCTGATCAAACAGCCCGTCCACCATCAGCATGGGCACCCGGATTGGTTCCCGAGCCAGGAGTTTGTCCACGGCCTGATTTTGCCAGTAGGCATCGTAGGCGGGGTGCGCCGAGAGATTGCGCCAGAAACCGAGTTGCTCAAGCCCCTTGGAGGCAGCCATCGCGCCGGCGGAACCCATGCGGAGCCACACATCGTAAGTGTCGGCCTGGCCGGTCCACCAACCAAAATCGCCACTCCGGGCGGCTTCTTGTCCGTAAATATACTGCAAGGTGCCATCCTGCCGGAAAGCACCATTGTGGAACCAGTCGTCGCCGATCCAGCCATCAATCATGGGCGAGAAGGGCACCGCCACCTTCAGCGCAGGATGGGGATGCACGGTGGACATGACCGTGGTGAAACCCTCATAGGAGCCACCGATGGTACCGACGCGCCCGTTGGATTCGGGCACATGTTTGACGAGCCAGTCGATGGTGTCGTAGGTGTCCGTGGCATGATCCACCTGGGTGGGGTTCAGCGGCCCGCGCAGTGGCCGGGTCATCACATAATCCCCTTCAGACCCGTATTTACCGCGCACATCCTGAAAGACAATAATATAACCGGCCGCCACCGCCGTGTCGTCCATTTGGGGAACCACCGCCGCCAGATGGGTGCTCGGCGCCCGGGTCACCCGGGCCGAGGCATTGTAGGGGGTGCGGGTGAGCAGCATGGGCGCGCCCACCGTGCCTTTGGGAATCAGGATGAAGGTCTTGAGTTTTACCCCGTCACGCATGGGGATCATTTCCATGCGCTTGACGAATTCGAAGTCATTGGTCCGGGGGAAAAAGAGCTTGGGCGTGTCGCTGGGCAGGCTGGCCGCAGCCTCTTGCGCCTGGGTAATCTCGGAGCTATGAACGGTGGCCGCCACGTTCACGGCCAGTGCCAGACATAGTGAAAAGTCGACCAGGGTTTTCCGGCCTAGAATGAGCGCGCACATGTTATTTAAAGCTGCAGATATTTCCTTAAGACCGCAGCATAAGCCCAAAGCGGAAGTTGGGTCAAGCCGCAGGACAACATCGACAACCGCGGGCCAAGACCGGCCGGGGGAAAGGAATTATAATGCTGAATTCGGTGCGGAATGGGGTAAATTAAAACCGTGAACGAACGGACGCGGCCCAATCCCGACGTGCTGCTGGCGGCCATCCAAAAGACGGAGGCGGACCGGCAACGCGGGCGGCTCAAGGTATTTCTCGGCATGTCGCCGGGCGTGGGCAAGACGTTTGCCATGCTCGAGGCCGCCCGCCGCGAGCTGGCCGCCGGACGCGAGGTGGTGATCGGTTATGTGGAAACCCACGGCCGCAAGGAGACGGATGCGCTCACCCAGGGCCTGCCGGCAATTCCGCGCCGAACCGTCGAATACCGGGGCGTCACTTTCACGGAAATGGATCTGGACGCCATCCTCGCCCGGCGCCCCCAGTTAGTGCTGGTGGACGAGTTTGCCCACACTAACGCCCCTGGCTCACGCCATCCCAAACGTTACCAGGATGTCACCGAGCTGGTCGCGGCGGGACTGGACGTATACACCACCCTGAACATCCAGCACGTGGAAAGCCGGGCGGAGGCCGTGCGGCAAATCACCGCGGCAGCCATCCGGGAAACGGTGCCAGACACGGCGCTGGACGGCGCTGAGTTTGAGCTGGTGGACCTGACGCCCGAGGAATTGCGCGCGCGGCTGGCCGCCGGCAAGGTGTATCTGGGTCAAGCGGCCCAGGCGGCGCAGGAGAATTTTTTCCGTCCGGGCAACCTGGCCGCCCTGCGGGAGCTGGCCTTGCGTTTTGCCGCCGAGCACGTGGGCCAGGATGTGCTGGCCTACCGCCAGGCGGCGGGCATCGGTGATCCATGGAAATCCGGCCAGCGGCTGGTCGTGGCGGTCGGGCCCAGCCCAACCTCGGCGGCGCTGGTGCGCTGGACCAAACGGCTCGCGGGTGAGTTGCAAGCACCCTGGTACGCCGTATACGTGGAATTACCACAACCGCTCAATCCGTCGGCGACGGCACGGCTGGCGAAAAATCTCACCCTGGCCCGCGAACTCGGCGGGCAGATCATCCACACGACGGATGCGGCCGTGGCGCGCGGCATTCTGCGCGTGGCCCGGGAACAAAACGCCACGCAATTGGTGGTGGGCAAACCCTTGAGCACCAGCTGGCTGGACTGGCTCCGCGGCGGTTCATTGCTGGACCAGTTAATCCGGCTGAGTGGCAATATTGATGTGCATGCCGTGCGCGCGGAGGGCGAGACCGGGCCATTTCAGCGGCCCGAATGGCCGCGTTTTGATTCCTTTTCGTTCCAAGGCTGGGGTCTGGCGGTGGGCGTGGTGGCCGGCGTCACCGGCTTGAATGGGTTGCTGCAACATCAACTGGGTTATCAATCGCTGGCGCTGGTTTATTTGTTCAGTGTCGTCGCGCTGGCCATGTTTGTGGGCCGGTGGCCAACGCTGCTGGCGGCCACCCTCACGGCGTTGTTGTGGGATTTTTTGTTCGTGCCACCGGTGTTCACCTTCCGCATTAGTGAAACCACGGACCTGATGTTGTTCCTGACTTACTTTGCCGTGGCGCTGGCGATGGGACACCTGGCGGCACGCTTGCGGGCGGAGCAGACCGCCGAACGCCGCCGGGAGGAGCGCGCCACCGCCCTGTACCTGCTCACCCGCGAACTGGCCAACGCCACGGACTTCACCGATTTGCTCGCCATCATCATTCGCGAGGTGGGCAAGACCTTCCGAGCCGAGGTGGCCATTAACCTGCCGGACGAGGCCGGCACGGGCGGGTTAACGCGCTATTTCGCCAGCAGTTGGGCGATGAGCGAAAAGGAGGAGGGCGTGGCCGACTGGGCATTCCGGAGGCAACAACCCGCCGGTCGCAGCACTGACACCCTGCCCTCAGCCGAGGGCTTGCACCTGCCGCTGCTGGTAACCGACCGGATTGGCGGCGTGTTAAGCCTGCGGTTCCGCGAGGCAGCCGAGCTGGATTCCGCGCAGCGCGATTTGCTGGAGGCATTTGTGCGGCAGATTGCGCTGGTGGTGGACCGCCAGCGGTTGCGGACCACCGTGCAGGAGGCCAAGTTGCTGGCGGAATCTGAGCGGCTGAGCAAAGCGCTGCTCAATTCCATCTCCCACGAATTGCGCACCCCCATCGCCGCCATCACCAGTGCCTCCAGCGGGTTAGTCGACCTGGGGGAGGCGGAAAATCCGGCATTGCGGCGGGTGCTCACGGGCGAAATTCGCACGGCGGCCACCCGGCTAAACCGGCTCGTGGGCAACCTGCTCGACATGACCCGGCTGGAATCCGGTCATATGAAATTGCGGCGCGAGTGGTGCGACCTGGCCGATCTGGTGAGCGTGGCCTTGCGGCAGTTGGAGCGGGAATTGACACGCCATGTGATCATCAATCAGCTCCCGCCCGGCCTGCCACTGGTGCAAATTGATTTTGTGCTGATGGAGCAAGTACTGGTGAATCTCCTGCTGAATGCTGCGCTCCATACGCCGTCGGGCACGCGCGTCACCATTAGCGCGGAAGTGAGCCCGAAAGACATCGCCATTATCGTGGCGGACAACGGTCCGGGCATTGCCCCCGAGGCGCTGCCGCATCTGTTCGACAAATTTTACCGGGCGCCCGGCGCGGCCGCCGGCGGCAGCGGCCTGGGGCTGTCCATCGTGCGAGGTTTCGTGGATGCCCAGGGCGGCCAGGTCAGCGCTCAAAACCGTCATGGCGGTGGCGCGGAATTCACGGTGCGGCTACCTTTGCAAGCAGCTCCACCGTCCTTGGAGGCGAATGAATGAGTGACCCCGTTCCCAAACCCACCATTGCCCTCATTATCGATGACGAGGTGCAAATCCGTCGCCTGCTCCGGCTCACGCTGGAAGCGAACGGGTACAAGGTGTTCGAGGCGGTGGATGGCCAGAGCGGACTGCTCGAAGCCGGGCAGCGCCGGCCCGAGGTCGTGCTGCTGGATTTGGGCCTGCCGGACATGGACGGTTTGACCGTGCTGAAACGCTTGCGCGAATGGAGCCGGGTGCCCGTGGTGGTGCTCAGTGTGCGCGACCAAGAGGAGGACAAAATTGCCGCGCTGGATCACGGCGCGGATGATTATGTGACGAAGCCCTTCAGCACGGGCGAACTACTCGCGCGCCTGCGCGTGGCCCAACGCCACACCCAACCAACCCCGGAGACCGCAGTGTTCCGCAGCGGCGAAGTGGCGGTGGATTTTGTGCGGCGCGTCGTCTCGCGCGGCAGCCAGGAAGTGAAACTCACGGCCACGGAATATTCCCTCCTCGCCCTGCTCGCGCGGCATGCCGGCCGGGTGATGACGCACCGGCAATTGCTCACGGATGTCTGGGGGCCCAATGCCGTGGAACACACCCATTACCTGCGAGTCTATGTGGCCCATTTGCGCGAAAAACTGGAAGCGGATGCGAACCAGCCAAAGTTGCTCATCACGGAAGCGGGTGTCGGGTATCGGTTGATAGAGCTCTAGTAACGCATTACAAACCTCATAAGCAGGAGCCCCAAAATGATGATTAATAGAACCGCTACGAAAAGTGTCTAAGCTTGTTCATGACGATGAATGACCCGCTACCGGTCAATTTCCTCGGCCGTCTTTTTCTTTTTTCGGCCACAGGCTTCCCCCACTGCCTCTAACGCCGTTATGACTAGCTGGAGGATTGCCATATGATCACCGCAGCAATGCCAGCAGTTGCGCGCGGATTTTTTCCCCCAGCACGGCATAGCCGTCCGCATTCACATGGACGCCATCCCGGTAAAGCGCAGCATTGACAGTCCCATCCGCCAGTCGGAAGGATGAGCCGAAGTCGCAATAGGTTAGCCAAGGCACACCGGTCAGGCGGTCATGCAGCAAGTGGTTCACCGGGTCGGTGGCGCTATGCCCGGGTATTTCATCATGCCGGGGCAAAATGCCGAGCAGCAAGATTTTGGCGTCGGGCACTTTCAGGTGGGCGGTGGCACAGACCGCCTCGATGCCCGCCGCAATGTCTGCGGGCGAATTTTTTACCGCCGTGTTGTTGGTGCCAATTTTGATGATGATGACGTGCGGATGAATGCCGTCGAGTTCGCCATGGTCCAGCCGCCACAAGACGTTTTCCGTGCGGTCCCAACCAAACCCCAGGTTCGTGACCTTGAACCCGGCAAAACAGTTCGTCCAAGCCGCCCCGGCCCACACGCGCGGTGCACTCGGTTCACCACCCCAGAAATGGATGATGGAGTCGCCAATGATAACGACATCGGGCGACACTTGGTGGTTGCGGACCAGAATCTCCGCGTGACGGATTTGCCAGTTATATGTGGCATGGTCCCGGTCCTGGGTAACGGGGGTGGTGGTGACCAGGCCATCCAACCGCCGGGGTTGGGCACTGGCCGGGTTCAGGCATAACAGGCTGGCCAGTCCCAATAGCAAAAAAGTCCGGTTCATAAGGGGCAGTGTGCCAAAACAGGCGGGGTTGCCAACCGGAATTGTGATTTTAGAACTGGGAAAGCCCTTGCCAAGGCATGATAAGTTGCCTAATATCATATGTATGCTTCCAAAAAAGGCATTTACTTTAATCGAATTGTTGGTCGTGATCGCCATTATCAGCATTCTGGCGGCAATGCTTCTCCCGGCTGTTTCCAAGGCTAAAATGTCCGCCCAGCGCACCGTTTGCCTTTCAAATTTGCAGCAATTGAATCTGGGCTGCAAAATGTATTCGGATGACAATGGCGGCCAGCTAGTTTCGAGCTGGCCCTCCGGCCCCACCATTAACACCGCCAACCCCTTCTGCTGGTGCCCTGGCGTGGCATCCACCTCATCGGCAGTAGGCACTTATGGTTTGGGTCCGCAGTACAGTTGCACCAATGAAATGGCCCTGCAGCTCGGTAAAATCTGGCCCTATGTGAGTGCCGCCGGAGTTTATCGGTGTCCAGCGGATACCCGCAACGTCAACGGGCTCCCCGTGGTGCGAAGTTTTTCCATGAATTCCTGGCTGAGCGGCCAGTCACAGGGCGATCCGACGGGCTCATCCACCTATGCCACCCCGAATAATGATCAGTCCCTGACTTACACTTTGTTTCGCCGGGAGGGCCAGGTGCTCCACCCCGAGCAAATCTGGCGTTTAATTGAGGAGGACGGCAGTACGATCAATGACAGCATGTTCTTGGTGGACATGGGAAAGATCAATCGCTCCAACGACCTGCCCTCCACCCGCCATGGCACGGCTTATTCGCTAACGTTCATGGACGGCCACAGTGAAAACCTTCCTTTTCGGCAGTCCACCGCGGACTGGAACCAAACTGGTCAAACTGGCCCCGACGCCGACTGGGTGGCGCTCAAGGCCATGACCACGTTTACCAACAAAAACAATACCGTGGACGGGTTGCGCCACCATCTTTAAAGTGACCGTCCTCGCATTTTAGTTTTCGCGTTCCCCAAAACGTTCGGGTCACCTCCCCGCACTGAGCTAAATGCGGGTTTTACCGGATTCTGGGCCAAGGCAAAAACAGGGTAAAATGGAGAACTTATTTGCTTTTTGCCCTGCAAAGTCTGACAATAAATTCATAGCATCAAAAACTATTCAGGATGTTTTTGAACAAGAACAAGGGTGACTCCCTCAAATGGGGGTTCACTTGTGGTTTAGAAATGGCTTCAATGGGAAGCGCCTAGGGAAGGGCATTTAATCGTCTGTTTGGGTAACCCGCACCCCGGGTCTCAACGACTTGGCAATCTCCACCTCGGCGGAAAACCGGCCAAACAATGGTACATTAGTGATAATTTGCATATGATGATGGATTCAGCAGCAGCAAACGGCAAGTCTTTCACGAAAGTGGAGGAATGGCGCCATCTCGTGGTTAAATTCGAAAAGCCCTCCCTCGGGCTGGCCACTTGGCAACTCGTCAACACTCTCGGGCCGTATGCTTTGCTCTGGTATTTGATGCACCTCAGCCTCGCTTGGTCCTGGTGGATCACTCTGCCGCTGGCGGCCCTGGCAGGTGCCTTTCTGGTGCGCATTTTCATTATTTTCCATGACTGCGGCCATGGTTCATTTTTCAAATCACCCCGGGCTAATGTCGTTACGGGATTTTTCACAGGCCTGCTCACGCTGACTCCCTTTCACCACTGGAAATGGGAACATGCCATCCATCACGCCACCTCGGGCAACCTGGACAAGCGAGGGATTGGTGACATTTGGACGATGACGGTGGAAGAATACCTGGCAGCGTCACGGGCCAAGCGCTTTTCCTACCGGCTCTCCCGTAATCCGGTGGTTCTCTTTTTATTAGCCCCCTTGTATTTGTTCGTGATCCACCAGCGCTTTCCCAAGCCCAGCGCCAATGCCCGCGAAAAACGTTCGGTTTATTGGATGAATCTGGCCATTCTGGCCATGGTCGTGGGAATGAGTTTGGTATTTGGCTGGAAAAATTACCTCATCTTGCAAATGACCGTCACCTTGGTGGCGGGTGCCATGGGTGTATGGATGTTTT
The DNA here is from genome assembly GCA_903936645.1 of uncultured Verrucomicrobia subdivision 3 bacterium. Lineage (GTDB taxonomy): Bacteria > Verrucomicrobiota > Verrucomicrobiia > Limisphaerales > UBA11358 > UBA11358. Next base: position 7,740 of record CAIZWI010000113.1, on the reverse strand, counting down.
ACGTACAACACCAATTTGAAGATGTCTATTGGGAGCGCGGCGAGGAATGGGATTATTTCACGGCCGCCCTCGAAGGCAGCTCGTATTATAAACTGCCGAAAGTGCTCCAGTGGTTTTCGGGGAATATTGGTTTCCATCATATTCATCATCTCAGCGCCCGCATTCCGAATTACCATTTGGAAAAATGTCACCGCTCCCACCCCTTGTTTCAATCTGTCAAACCCATCACCTTGTTGAGCAGCTTGAAGTGCGCGGCTTATCGGCTGTGGGATGAGGAAAACAAACAATTGGTCGGCTACCGCTACTTGAAAACGTACATGAAGCAAGGCCGCATGGTTGGCAAGCAGGGTTAATCCAGTCAGACCTCCCTATTCCAGTTTCCAGCCCCACTCCAAGTTGCACATCTTGCGACTTGGAGTGTCGCTTTTTTTATCCCATACTCTCAACATGGCATTAATTGGCAGGCGCAATACCCTCTCCATCGTTCGGGCTGCCGCCCCCGGACTCTATCTCAATGGCGGGGAACTGGGCGAAGTATTATTGCCCGGACGTTACATCCCGCCCAACTTGAAACCAGGAGACCGGCTGGACGTCTTCGTTTATCTGGACTCGGAGGATCGCTTGGTAGCCACTACGGAAAACCCCAAAGCCCAGGTTGGCGAGTTCGCCTATCTAAAGGTAATCAGCGTGAACTCAAAAATTGGGGCGTTCCTCGACTGGGGTCTGGCCAAGGATCTGTTACTCCCCTTCCGGGAACATGATGGTCCGGTGCGACCAGGCCAATGGGTGACCGTATTCATATTTCTGGATGAAACCTCCCGCCGGATTGTTGCCACAGCGCGCCTCCACCGGCATTTGGGCAAGAGTGAAACCACTTATGCCGACCGCCAGCCCGTGGATCTGCTCGTGGTCAGCCGCACACCCCTCGGCTACACCGCGATCGTCAACCATGACCGCCTGGGACTCTTGTACCATGACAAGCTGGCCAACCCGCTGACCGTGGGCGAGCGGGTGAAAGGCTTTGTGCGCACCGTCCGCCCCAACGGCAAACTCGACTTGAGCCTGGATGCCGCGGGCTACAAACGGGTGGCACCCTTGCGCGAGCAAATTATCGCCGCCCTGGAACAAAACGGCGGCCAGTTGCCCTTCAATGACAACAGCAGCCCGGCGGCCATCCGGGAAAAATTTGCGTGCAGCAAAAACGCCTTCAAACTCGCCCTTGGATCTCTTTACAAAGCCCGCCGGATTCGTTTTGAGCCGCCCGGCATCCAACTGCTGGACAACAGCACCTACAACCCTGGCGAATCACCCAAGCCGGTCGCCCTCAAAAAAGCGTCTTCCGCATGATGCCATAAAAATACCATGCAAGCTTTTCAACTATTGGCCCAAACCGGCCCGGCGGCTTTGCAACGTATTGACCTTCCAGAACCCACGCCAGGTCCTGGCCAGGTGGTTGTGTGCGTCCGTGCCACCTCATTGAATTATCGCGATCAAATGGTGGCCGATGGACGATATGGCCGGGTGCCGCTGCCGTTGGTCCCGCTCTCGGATGGGGCTGGCGAGATTGCGGCACTTGGCGCGGGAGTCAGCCGATGGCAAGTCGGTGACCGGGTGGCTGGCACCTTTTTTCAAGGCTGGACCACTGGTTCATTTCAGCGGTCGACCCTGGCCACGGCCCTAGGTGGCGCGTTGCCCGGAATGCTGGCCGAGTATGTCACGCTGCACGAAAGCGGGGTGGTAGCCATCCCGGACCATCTGGATTTTATCCAAGCCGCCACCCTGCCCTGCGCCGGCCTCACCGCCTGGCACGCCCTCGTGGTGGCCGGCAAGATTTCGGCGGCCGACACGGTGCTGTTACTCGGTACTGGCGGCGTTTCCTTATTTGCGTTGCAAATCGCCAAAATGCACGGAGCCCGGGCAATCATCCTTTCCCGCAGCGACGATAAGCTGACTCGGGCGAAGGCGCTGGGGGCGGACGATACCATCAATTATCAGACAATGACCGATTGGGAAAAAGAAGTCTATCGGCTGACCGGCAAGGCCGGGGTGGATCAGGTGGTTGAAGTGGGGGGCTCGGGCACGCTCACACGATCCGTCCGCTGCCTGGCGACTGGCGGACAAATACATCTAGTTGGCGGCGTAAGTGGATTTGCCGGGGAAGTCCCTTTGCTCGATATCATTACCAAAATGGCGATTCTACGGGGAATTTATGTAGGCAGCACCGAAATGTTTACCGCCATGAACCGCGCTTTTGGCCGGCACCGCCTGGAACCTGTGGTGGACCGGGTTTTTGACTTTGGCAACGCTGCCGCCGCTTATAAATACCAACTTAGCGGGGCTCATTTTGGCAAAGTGGTCATCCAACTCTGAAACCGGCCCATGGCGCTGAGCTTGGTCAAGCCTGCCGTTAGTGGTTCAGCTCACTGCTTAACACAATGGCGGGTAAAGTAGGGGTCAGTGATTTAAATCACTAACAGTAAATTGCATTTGCAATGCGCCCCAAGAAAAAAAACGCATATGCATTGCAACTGTAACTTTACTTCTTTTGCCGGTCCTGCTGGGATTTCAAATTCTCCGCGACCCGGCTCACCACCACCTTTAAAGACTCCAAACGAAGTGGTTTGGGGAGAAAGTCATCCATGCCAGCCGCCATGCACTCCTCCCGGTCTTTGGCCATGACATTGGCGGTCAAAGCACAAATGTAAGGACGCGGGGATACCGGGTTGACTTGATGCCAGCGGCGAATTTCACGAGCCGCCGTAAACCCATCCATAATGGGCATCTGCAAATCCATTAAATAAAGGTCATAGGTTTTGTGAGCCATGGCTTCAATGCATTCCCGGCCGTTGAAAACTGCGTCGGAGGCATACCCCAAATGGGTCAACATTGTCATGGTGAGCAGCCGGTTAATGCGGTTGTCCTCAACAACCATGATTGACAGCGGATAAACGGCTTCGTGCGTGGCCAATTGTGGTGTTGTGTTGACGATCGGCGGGGTCTTGCTAGGCTCTTTATGAAAATTTAAGGTTGCAAGTGGCATTTTGGCCGGCTTCCAGAAAACATCCAGCGAGGCAAGGGCGCCAGAGTTAAAAACAGTAAATCCATTCATCCGGATACTGGTCGATCGCATGGCTAGTTGTGTCATTAAAATATTCATAGCATTTAATATGCCATATTCCAAGCTCCTCCAATCGTAATCAGGGATGGCTTGATTCTACCAATACCGCGTTCCTCGTAACATATTTCGCTTATCCTATTCGGTGGCACAACGCTCATTAATTGCATTTGCATTGCAAGACTCGCATATGCAATTGTGCTTTATTGCAAACACACTTATGCGCAAACTTTTGCCCAATGAGCGCCCAGCAACGTATTCCCATTGAAGGCCACGAAGCCTTTGGCCAAAACCCCTTTGCCAACTTAAGCAGTGAAGGTTTGCCTCCGGGCTCCAGCCAGCCACCAACCGCGTCCATGGAGGTCCCCCAAAAAAATCGCGGCCGGGTGGATATCAAACGACAGACGGCTCATCGGGGTGGCAAAACCGTTACGGTGGTAACGGGTTTTGTCGGCATTGGGCTGCCCGAGAAAGAAAAGCTCGCCAAACAAATGCAACGCGTCTGTGGCACTGGGGGCACGGTAAAAGAAGGGCGAATTGAAATTCAGGGAGACCGCCGGGAGGAAGTGGCCAAAATTTTGACCGAGGCGGGCTTCCGACCCGTGTTTGCCGGGGGCTAAATTTTTCACATGGCGGGCAGCGCTGTGTGAGGTTCCAAAGTTTCTCCGCACTAGCGGGATTTGAAACCCGCCAATTAGTTGCTAAGGTGACCAAACGATGGAAAACACCGGTCTGCCATGGGCTAAAAAGCAAACCGGGGCAGGACTGGTGCCCTGCCCCGGCTACCCCCACACCCTTATTGTGATACCAGACGGAAGAATTGAGACCCACCGCCGGAAGTAATTACAACTTGGTATTGGTTCCCGACCAAGACGGGGATGGTACTGACATTAGCCCAGGGGCCGCCCAAACTGCTGCTGGCTTGAAGCACTTGATTCGTCAATACACCACCGGACCAACTTAGCGTGCAGGTGGTGGGCGAAGTATTGGCAATTACCAGCACGGGGGGAGCGGCTGGGACAAAGGCGAAGTTACTGATCTGCTGACTGGCCACCGATCCGCCATCGGCAGCGGTAAACCCGACGTAGCCCATCGACTGCCCCAGAATCGCTGCAAAATCCGGCACCGTGAGGTTCGTCACAAAGTTATCCGAGGTAATTGAATCTACCAATTTGACCTGCAAATGGCCCGGCAGGTAATACAGGTTAACATTGATCGGATTGCCCGTGTTGAGAACGACCGGAACCACACTCCGATAAGGATTGGCAATGGTGCCATTCGTACCAAATCCGTAACCTACGCCACCTGTGGCGGGGGCATAAAGGTTCAGTTGGAAGGCCACACTATTATTAATGCCAAAATAGCCAAGATTACCGCCGCCGCCCCCCAGTGCGGAGACCCCGGCAGGTGAATTTTGCAGGCAGAACGTAATGCCATCGGCCGCCAGGTTGCCGCCGGGGGTGTATGTAAAAGAGGCCTTAAAACCCTCAATATATTGGGCAATGTTATAAAAAGCACTGGCCGTTTCATTGGCATTATTATCAGTCAATTCCAGCAAACCGCCGCTCATGACAGGAGCAAAGCCCGTGCCCTGAACGGTCCAATTCGTGTCGTCATTGAGCGTCACAATCGTGGGCGGATCCCCGGCGAGATTGGTGATTTGCAAACTGGTGGCAGTGCCGGCGGAATTACTCACCTGGCAGGCATAGACGCTCGTACCGGGAAGGCTCGCAAAGGCATAGGTGGCGTTGGTGGCTCCCGCAATGGCGTTGCCATTTAGGAACCATTGATAAATGCCTTGATTACCGGTGGTGGCCACGGAGTAAGTCATGCTGGCACCGACAAATTCCGCACCATTGGTCGCCGGCTGGGACTGCACAACGGGCGGCAGAATCAACGAGTGCAACACCGTCAGGCTGCCGCTGGCCGAGGAATAAGGTGAGCTATAAAGGTTATTCCACACGGCCGGAAAGTTGGCCGGATAGGCCGCTGTAAGTTGCGCCGCCGAATAGACACCGGCGGGGATGCCCACGCCATTCACCGCCAATTGATAAATAGTATCATTCTGGTGGAGGTAAACCGCCCCGTTAACGGTCAACGTGGCACTGGGCGAGTTGAGATTGTAAAGGGTTTCCAAAGCCCCTTTGACACCAACCGTGATGGAGTTGGTGCCCAAAGAATTGGTGGCCGATCCGAGCAACGGACCTTGCACCACATTCCAAGTCCCGGTAAAGGTGTTGGTCGGACAAGTGATAACCAGACCGCCCACCATGGAGGCATCCCAATCGTGGTACTCGATACTGGCGTTGCCCTGCAATTGGGCATCGATTTGATAGAGCCGGCCTTGCGAGCCAGCGGTGTCCACATAAATGGGCGTATTGCTGACAATCTCAATGGTTCCCGCAAGATCCACGATCGTCGGACTGCCATGATCAATCTGTCCTCCGGCCATGATTAAGTGCGGGAAATAAACAACTTCCTGGTTTTGCCCTTCCTTGAAGCGCAGTTCGCCCTGAGCGGAGCCGGCCGGCGGATTATTGATCAACACGCCGTTGCCATCAATTTTCAAAGTGGCTCCCGGAAAATTGGTGAAGGCCACCACCGCCGCCGGAGTACGCAGTAACATCCCAGCGGGGACCTCATAAGCACTGCCGGGATATTGCAAGGCGGAGACGGCCGCGGCCAGGCCGCCCTGGCCATCATCCCAAGCACCCGCCGTATTCCAATCCGCGCCGATCGCTTGGAAAGTCGTCAGTGAAATCGGGTTGATGGCTGGATACGTGGGCAGCAAGGTCAGCACCGCGGGCGCGCTCGTGGCGTGCCCCAGGGCATTGGAAACAACCACCGTGTAATTGCCGGCGTCGGCCGCCGGAATGTTCACCACCGTCAACACATTGGATTGGGAACCGACCATATTGAGGCCATCGGTCAAGTTCACCCCGTTCAACTGCCATTGGTAATAAAGCGGCGGAGCACCGCCTGCCAGAGCGGTGAAAGAAACCGTTTGGGAAGGATACAAGGTCACCGCCGCCGGAGTGGGGTTCTGCAAAACCGTCGCCCCCACACTCGCCAGCACGGTAAGGCTGCCGGAAGCATTGGTAAAACCAGTGACACCGTAGTGCCCGGTCCAATTCGTGGGAAAAGTGGCCGGATAAGCCGCATTTAATTGCGCGGCGGTATAAGTACCTGCCAAAAGGGCGGTGCTGCCAACCACCACGCTGCGGAAGGTGTCGTGCTGGTGGAGAAACAGGGTGCCGTTGAGATACAAGTTGGCAGCGGGGCTGTTCAAGTCATAGGAGGTTTCCAAAGCCGCACCGACTCCCACCGTGATGGAGTTGGTGCCCAGGGAGCCCGGGCTGGTGCCAATCAGCGGCCCCTGCACCACGTTCCAAGGCCCGGAGAAGGTGTTGGTAGTGCCGGCAATGATCAGCCCGCCGGACATGCTGGTGTCATAATCATGGTACTCAATGCTGTTCGTACCAAAAAGGTAGGCGTCAATTTGAATCGGCCGGCCGGTGCCGCCCGCATTGTCCACGTAAAAAATTGCGTTGGAAACAATGTCCACCGCACCCAGGATATCAAAGATGCCGGGATTACCGATGTCAAACTGACCACCGTTCATGATCAAAAGCGGAAAGGTGGCCGTGGCGATGCCATTGGGTGCCACGCCTTGTTTGGTCCGCAGTTCCCCTTGCAAGGTGCCGGCCGCAGGATTGTTGATAAACACCCCGGTGCCATCGAGACTTAACTGACTGCCCGGAAAAACGCCGGTAATCGCATTGAGTGGTGTGCGCAGGCGGGCACCTGGCAAAATTTCGTAGGTGCTGCCGGGCGAACTCGCGGCGGACACGGAGGCCGGATTCCCATCACTCCACTGGCCGGCAGTGTTCCAATCCGTTCCAGCGGCTTCCTGGACCCCCAAGGTGATGTTTTGGGGAGTGGTGGAGGCATTGACCGTGAGGGTGGCGAGGGTGCTGGTGGCATTGCCAAAAAGATTAGTGACCAGCAACTCATAATCCAAGGCGTCCCCCAAGGCGACATTTTGAATGGTCAGGATGGCAGCTTGGGCACCGGAAATGGTTTCGCCATTGGCACCAGGACCATTGGACAAGGGAGTGTATGGCCCGCCACTTCCAGAGGGAGCAGCAAACCATTGGAAGCTGAGTGGCGATGTGCCGTCGGCACCAACATTCAAGGAAACAGTCTGACCGGTGTAGGCGGAAACGGCCGCTGCCGGTTGGAGGCCAATAATGGGAGCGTAACTCGAAACTCCCGTGGCCTTATAGAAGAGGCTGGCCACTTGATCTCCGGTGAGGGCGGATTTGAATACCGCCACATCATCCAGCACGCCATTAAACGTGCGCGAACCGTTGCCACCGTCCAGACTGTCGTCGCCCAGCAGGGTGGTATCCACGCTGCTAAAAGCTTGAATGGAATGTGGATAAACGTGAGTGGCGGAAGTCAAGCCACTGGCATTCATCACGTAAATCGTGGCACTTGCCGGAGTAACCACGAGGGTCACGAAGGACCATTGACCCGCTGGCGGCACCAGGCCGGAATTCCAGCCGTAGGCATTGGGATCGTTGTTCCAGTTATAACCCAATGTAAAATTTCCACCAGCATCC
>CAIZWI010000112.1 GCA_903936645.1 uncultured Verrucomicrobia subdivision 3 bacterium | reverse complement strand
GCCCCTGCCGGGGCGCGATGGTTCCGGGCTGGGTACCGGGGGCGGCGCAAAGCTTCCGCCTGCGCACAGAGCTATGGCGGACAGGTGCCCCCGGCTAATTTCCGGCGCCCCTCCGGGGCAAGGCTCGGGCGAAGGAAGAAATTTGTCTCACACCCTACCTTCGGCACCTTTCGCCTCCGGCGTTGACTCTCCCTCATTCCTCCCTAAACTCCCCACCGGTTAAGAACATGAAACGCAAACCGTCACTTTTAGTCATCTTTTTATCGGTCTTTATTGACCTGGTGGGCTTTGGCATTGTGCTGCCGCTGCTGCCGGGGTTCGCGGAGGATGATTTCCGGCCCGGCTTTTCGGCCACGGGCCTGATCATTGGCTGCATCATTGGGTCGTTCTCGGCCATGCAATTCTTCTTTGCCCCGGCGTGGGGCCGGCTTTCGGATCGCATTGGCCGCCGACCGGTGATGTTGATAAGCAATCTGGGGGCGGCCGGATCGTACGTGCTCTTTGCCTTGGCGGCGGGGATGGGGGGCACCACCGGTTTGATCGGCTTGCTGGTCTCGCGTATTTTCGCCGGCATCTGCGGGGCCAACCTGTCGGTCGCCTCGGCCTACATAGCCGACATTACCACGCCGGAGAAGCGTTCCAAAGGCATGGGCATGATCGGCATGGCCTTCGGACTGGGGTTTATTTTTGGACCGGCCATCGGCGCTTTTAGCATGGGTGAATTTGGCCGCAGCGGCCCGGGCTGGGTGGCGGCCGGGATTTGTTTTGCCAATTTTGTGCTGGGGTGGTTCATCCTGGCGGAGAGCCGGGTCCCCAACGGCCAGGCCTTCGTGCCGCGCCCGAAATTCAGCCAATGGTCGCACACCCTGGCCCAGCCGAAACTCGGGGTGCTGGTGTGCATTTTCTTTTTCGCCACGTTCTGTTTCACCTGTTTTGAAGCGACCTTCCCGCTGCTGGCCAAACATGCCCTGGGCTTTGGTCAAAAGGGCGCGGACCACCGGATTGGCTACCTGTTTACCTATTGCGGGCTGATCACGGCGTTGCTGCAAGGGGGCATCGGCAAACTGATCAAGAAGCTTGGCGAAGCCAGGTTGATTTTTATCAGCCTGCTGGTCTTCACGATTGGGCTGGCCGCGCTGCCCTACCAAACCACCCTGCCTGGGCTGCTGGTGGTGCTGGCGATTCTGGCGATTGGCTCGGGCTTGAACCGGCCGCCGGTGTTCGGCCTGATCTCCATCAAATCTTCGGCGGATGAACAGGGCGCAAACCTGGGGGTGGCCCAGAGCTTTGGCAGCCTCGCGCGTATTCTGGGGCCGGTGTTTGCCACCACCCTGTTTTTTGTGAACGCCCAACTGCCGTACCTGATCTGCGCGGGCGTGGCCCTGGTGACGGCGCTGTTCGCCTGGCAGTACCTGTGCCGGGATACGGCGGCGCCGGTCAAAAGTTAAACTGGGCGGCGGGCGGGCGGCCTAATCACCGCAAAAACAATTCCGCCGCCGAATCGGCAAACCGCAAGCCCGCATGGGTGAGTTGAAACCGTTCCTCAGTGCGGCGGGCCCAGCCCCGTGCGACCATCTGGTTCATTTCGTCGGACCATTCCCGGCGCAAATCATGGCGGGTGACCCGCTCAAAATCCGCGAAGGGCCAGCCGGCATTCATGCGCAGACCAAAGGCGGCCGTTTCCCCGGCCCGGCGCAGGGGGGAGAGTTCCTCGCTGGATTCGATGGCCCGTTTGCCTTTCTCCAGTTGCTCGCAATAGAGTTGGGTATTCGACCAGTTCTTGGTGCGCACGCCCCGGACATAGCCGGTGGCACTGGGGCCGAGTCCGTAAAACGAGCCGCCCCGCCAGTAGTTCACGTTGTGCTGGCAGGCGAGCGAGGGAATGCCGGTGGCCGGAATACGGGGGAGCACATCGGGCAACGGCGGGGCGGAGGCAACCCGCTGGTTGCGCGCAAAGTTGGCAATTTCGTATTGGTGAAATCCGCCGTGCGTCGCACGACGAATCAGTTCCTCATACATGTCGCAGGCGAGGTCGTCGTTGACGGAAAATTCCCCGGCTTGCAGTTGGGCAAAGAGCGGCGTGTCATCCTCGTAAATCACTTCGTAACTGGAGAGGTGCTCGCTTTGCATGGCCATGGCCTCGTTCAAGGTGTCCTGCCAGACGGCCATGGTCTGGGTGGGAATGGCAAACATGAGGTCGAGGTTGATGTTGTCAAAGCCGGCAGCGCGCAAGATGTCGTAGGACTTGAACACCATGGCCCTGGAGTGCACGCGACCCAGGCGGTCCAGCAAGTCCTCGTCGAGCGACTGCACGCCCATGGAAACGCGATTGATGCCGTAATCCCGCAGCAACCTGGCCTTGTCGGCCGAAACGGTGGCGGGGTTGCACTCCACGGTGAATTCTTCCGCGCCGAGTAAATGGGCGCGTTCCATGGCTTTGAGCACCAGCTCCCACTGGCGCAGGTTGAGGAGGGAGGGAGTGCCGCCGCCAAAAAACACAGTGCGGGGCTGCAAATCCGCAGCGACCATTTCGATTTCCCGGACCAGGGCGCCGACATAGCGATTGACCAATTCGCCGCTGGAGGCCTCCGAAAAAAAGGCGCAGTACACGCATTTCTGCGCGCAGAACGGGACATGGACATACAAACTGGCAACACGCTGGTCACTGGATTCCGACATGGTAACAGTCTAGCGAGAAATGCGGGTGGTGGCGAATCAAAAGTCCGGGGGCACGCTGGCGGGGGCGAGGTCCGTTGCAGACAGCGGAACGGCGGCGGGTCAGGATAAAATCTCGCCGTTGAAAACAAGTGCGAATGCTTGCACTTTCTGCCATGCTGCGGAGCATGAAATACGTGCTGCTCATGGCCGCGCTGGTGCTGTGTCCCGACTCGGCAACGCTGGCCAGTAATCTGGTGCTCTGGTACGACCATCCCGCCAACCACCCCATGAACGAGTCCCTCGCGATCGGCAACGGCCGGCTGGGGGGCTTGATCGCCGGGGGCACGGCCCACGACCAACTGGTGCTCAACGAGGACAGCCTGTGGACCGGCGACGCGGATCCGTCGGGCGATTACGATCAGATGGGGGCCTACCAGACCTTGGGGCGGCTGGTGCTGGACTTGCCGGGTCACACGAATGTCACGGCCTATCGCCGCGACCTTGATCTCGGGGAGGCGCTGGCCCAGGTGGACTATGCGGTTCAGGACACCCATTACACCCGCGAATATTTTTGCAGTCATGCCGACGGCGTCCTGGTCGCCCAGTTCAGCGCCGATCGACCGGGCAGTTACACCGGCAGCCTGACCCTGGCGGATGCCCACGGGGCAACGACCGAGGCGGCCGGCAACACGGTTACTATTAACGGGGCGCTCCCGAATGGGCTCCATTATGCGGGCCGACTGATGGTCCTGAACGATGGGGGGACGCTCACCGCTGCCGAGGGCAGCCTCCATTTCACGGGCTGCAACCGGCTAACGCTCCTCTTCGCGGCCGGCACGGATTACGCGATGGACCCGCACGCCGGTTACCGGGGCGAACTGCCCCTGCCGGGCGTGATTCAGCGGACGGCCCAAGCGGCGGCCAAATCCTATGCGGCTCTAAAAGCCGCGCAGGCAACCGATTTTCACGCCCTGTTCGACCGCGTGGCCCTCGACGTGGGTCATTCCACTCCGGCACAAACTTCCCTGCCCACGGACCGGCGTAAAGTCCGCGCCGCGGAAACGTGCGATCCCGATCTGGAGGCCCTGCTGTTTCAGTATGGACGCTATCTGCTGATCGCCTGTTCCCGCCCGGGCGGCCTGCCGGCGAATTTGCAAGGGTTGTGGAATGACAGTAACAATCCGCCGTGGCACTCGGATTACCATGCGAACATCAACATTCAGATGAATTACTGGCCCGCGGAGCCGGCCAACCTGGCGGAGTGCGCGGAACCCCTGTTTAACCTGGTGGACAGCCAGATTCCGGTCTGGCGGAAGACCACGGCGGAAGCGCCGGAATTTCAAATCCCGGGCAGCACCCCGCATGGCCGGGGGTTCGCCATTCGCACCTCCCACAACATTTTCGGGGGCATGGGTTGGAAATGGGACAACACGGCCAACGCCTGGTATGGCCAGCATTATTGGGAGCATTATGCGTTTGGCGGCGATAAAAGCTTTCTGCGCGACACCGCCTACCCCTATCTCAAGGAGACGAGCGAATTCTGGGCGGCCCGCCTGAAGGAACTCCCCGATGGCCGCCTGGTGGTGCCGAACGCCTGGTCGCCCGAGCACGGGCCCACGGAGGACGGCGTGAGCTACAGCCAGGAAATTGTGTGGGACCTCTTCAATAATTACGTGGCGGCGGCGGACGCACTGGGGGTGGACAAAACGTTGCGCGACGAAATTGAGACCAAACGCAACCACCTGGCCACCCCGGGGGTGGGGAGTTGGGGACAATTGCTGGAATGGTTGCATGAACAGCATGATCCGCAATCCCCGGAATTGGACACTCCGAATGACCATCACCGGCATACCTCCCATTTGTTTGCGGTCCACCCCGGGCACCAGATCAGCATTGCCAAGACCCCGACCCTCGCGGCGGCCGCCAAGAAATCCCTGGATGCCCGGGGCGACACGGGGGATGTGCGCGAATGGTCCTTTGCGTGGCGCACCTCGATTTATGCCCGGCTGCATGCGGGTGAGGACGCCCATCGCGAGTTGCAGCAACTCTTCTCCACCCGCAACACCTGCCCCAACCTGTTCGGCCTGCATCCGCCCATGCAAATGGACGGTAATTTTGGCATCACGGCGGGCATTTGCGAAATGTTACTACAATCGCACGAGGGCGAAATCAACCTCCTGCCCGCCCTGCCCTCGGTGTGGCCCGCTGGCGCGGTCACCGGCCTGCGCGCCCGGGGCGGTTTCGTGGTAGACCTGTCCTGGAGCAACGGCCGGCTCACTGCTGCCACCATCCACTCTCGGAACGGCAGCCCCTGCCACGTGCGTTACGGCGGGGTCACGCGCGAAGTTACCCTTGCCCCCGGGGGGGTGTGGCAATGGGATGGGAAAAACTGATTTCGTGGAGACCCAAACCCGGCGTCCCGACCGGTGGGGTTGGCAGGTGGCGATTCAATTTTCCGGCGCTCCGAATTTAGCCGTGAGGCTGCGTTAGGGGGGGCGGGGCGGCTGGCTTAAAGCGCCACGGCAATTAACCCGATCCCCGCCGCCAGCGCCCAAATTGCCGCGACTGCCTGGGTTCGGGTCAGGCCCCGCCGCACCAGCCGGTGCGATAAATGATTGGTGTCACCGACCCAGAACGGCTTTCCCGCCCGGGTCCGGATGACCACCATGCACGCCAGATCCACCAGCGGCACCGCCAGTACCAGCAGGGGCGAGAGAACGGCCAGCGGATGGGGATTATGCTTGGAATAAAAATGCGGCAGGATCGCGAGCACCGCCAGGAGATAACCCGTCAAATGGCTCCCGGCGTCGCCCAAAAACGCCGTGGCCCGGGGAAAGTTATAAGGCAAAAACCCGAGCAAGGCCCCGGCGGTCAGGAAGGCGATCAACGCCACCAAATACTCGCCATCCAACGCTGCGATCAGGCCAAAGAACAGTGCCCCAATGACCCCCAGCCCGGTGCAGAGCCCATTCATGTTGTCCATGAAATTGAAGGCATTGATCACGGTCACGATCCATACCACGGTGATGGCGTAACTAAAGAAAATATTGGGGACAAACAGGGTGATGCGTTTGCACACCAGCGCCACCACAAAGGCGATCAGAAATTGCCCGGTAAATTTGGCCAGGGGTTGCATTTCAATTTTGTCATCCAGCCAGCCCAGGAGGGTAATCGCCATGGCTCCCAGACCAATCACCCCCAGTTCCAGCCCCCGTCGGTTGACGCCATGCACAATCAGGTCCGTGGAGGAAATGGCCACCACCCCCAGCTTCAATAAAACCGCCCCCGCCAGGAGGGGCACGAGCACGCCGGTCAAAACTGCTGGCCCGCCGGCCAGGGCGATGGGCGCGTCATGGATTTTCCGGTGTCCCGGATCATCCACATGTCCGGTGCGGCGGCACCAACCCCGCCAGACCGGCAGGGCCAGCAGCACCGTCACCAGCGCCCCGGCAAAGCCGGCCAGATAGAAATTCAGGGGAAAGCTCACGTGGGCAAACCGCGCTCGGCGGCCAGTCGCAAATACAAGGCGTGGGTATCCGCCACCATTTTTTCCACTGCAAAATTTCCACGCACATACGCCTGCCCGGCGCGGCCCAGTTCGGCCCGCAGCCCCGGCTGGCCGGCGAGTTGCACCAAGCGCTCGGTCAAGCCCGTCCGGTCACCCGGGCGCAACAGAAAGCCCGTCCGGCCATCGAGACATACCTCCCGGGCCCCATCGCAATCATAAGCCACCACCGGCCGGGCGGCGGCCAGGGCCTGCGGCAGTGCGCGCGGCAACCCTTCGCGCAAGGACAAATGCACCAGCACATCCATAATGCCCACCAGCGCCGGCACCTCGCTGGGTGGAACCAGCCCGGTGAAAATAAAATGCCGTTCCAATCCGGCGGCCCGGGCCAGGCCGGCAAACCGCTCCCGCCAGGGTCCATCTCCCACGAGCAAAAATTTTAGGCGCGGGCAACGCCGCACTAATTCCGGGGCGGCGGCAAACAGGTCGTCATGCCCCTTCAACTCAAACAACCGGGCAATTTTCCCCACCACCACATCGTCCGGTGACAGCCCGTATTTGGCGCGCCGCGCCGGATCATTCACTGCCTGTAAATACGGTTCGAGCCGAAACCCGCTGAAAATTTTGGTGTACTGTTCGGGCCGGCCGATGCCCACCGCCAGGTACTGGTCCCGCATGGCATCGGCGACCACGGTAAAATGGTCCGTGGCCCGGGCGGCGTAACGTTCGGCATGGCGGAACACCCAGTTGGCGCGGGCACTTTGAAAGTTGCCGAAGGAGGGGCCGTGAATGGCGTGAATAATCAGCGGCACCCCCGCCCGGCGGGCGGCCAGCCGCCCCAGAATGCCCGCTTTACCGCTATGGGTGTGGACAATATCCGGGCGCGTGGTCTGAAACAAACGGGTCAGCCGGCGAAAGGCCTGCCAGTCGGTGAGCGGCCGCACGGGGCGCACCAGTTCGGGCACCACCGTGAGCAACGACGGGTCAAAGGCCAGTTCGCCTTCCAGCGTGCCCTCGGGGCCGTGGGTGGGTCCGGACACCAAATCCACGGTCACTCCCGGTTTTTGGTGTAGCCCGAGCACCGTGGAGACGGTGTTTTCCTGGGCACCACCGACAATCAGCCGGGTAATGACATGAGTGACGCGCATGGGCGCGGTCAGGGCGTTTTGCCCGTCAAGCCGGCCTGCCGCTGCCGAATCAGGTTAAATTCCGCGGTGTTAGTCGGGGCATTTTCCAAGTAAGTGGAGTAATATTGCACCGCATCGTTGGTTTTCTGCTGGCGCCAGGCAATTTCGCCCAGCCCATAGGCCACTTGGAAGGATTTGGGGAACAAGGGCTGCAACTGCTGGTAATCGCTGCCCGCTTTTTCGTACTCACCAAGGTTAAGATAAGCCACCGCGCGGTTGAAGATGGCATCATAATAATTGGTTTGGAGGTTGATCGCCTTGGTCAGGCTCACAATGGCCTCCGGGTACTGTTTCAAATGCATGTGTGTGAAGCCCTGGGTGAATAACCAACCCGTGTCCTGCGGGGCGGCGGCCAGCTTGAGGGCGATCACCCGCAGGGCATTGGTAAACAGACCCTGCCGCAAATAAACCTGGGCGGCGGCCGTGAGCAACTGTTCATCACCGGGGTGCCGGTCGATTTCCCGCTCCAACAACCGGACACCGTGGTCCAGGTTGGTTTGCTGCATGTAAGCCGCCGAGGCCACAATATTAATCTCGGTGGCGTTGGTTTGATTCAACCCATACCGCTCGGGGTTGGCCAGTGGGGCCTGCAACGTGTCCAGCGCCAGTTGGGGCCGGTGGGTAAAGACGTACAGTTCACCCAAGGAAACCAGCGCGGGCAAATAGTCCGGCAGCAACTGTTGGACCCGGTAATAGGAGGCAATAGACTGGTTCAACAGACCGCCCTGGAGAAAAATGGTGCCGTCATAGTAGCAGAAGCTCGGCTCGTCAAACGGCCCGTTGGCCGTCACCATTTCAATCCAAGACCGATATTGGCCCCACATGTCGGGGTCAGTCTTGCTCATATCCACCACCGGCTTCCGGCCGGCCTGGAGATCCCGATTGAAAGCCAAGTTGAGGCCCGCCACCAAATTGTCGGGCTTCAATTTTTGGGCCATTTCAAAATGGGCGGCCGCCGGCTTGAGGGCCTGACACCGTTGCGCCTCCACGCCCCAAAAATCAAGACTCCGGGAATAGTAAGTCCCGGCCAGTTGGGCATTGTAATTCACTTCGGGCTTCGTGTGTAGTCGCGCCATCAGTTTTGGGCCCAGGCCATGGGGCCGGCCAAAGGTTTCTTTGGGGGCCATTTCCCGCAGAATGGGGGCAAAGGCATCGCTTTCTGCCTGCGCCCAAAAAGCCTCATTTTCCGCCTGCAACCGCTGATCGGGCAAGCGGGGCAGAAGGGTTTCCTGCGGCAGGCGCTTCAATTGATAGACCAAACCATGAGGTTCGGGATAAAAGGTTTCAAAATAATAACCAAAGCTCGGATGCAGATAATAAATGGCATTGGTTTTCGACAGTACGTCCAACAAACCCAGCAACCCCCGCGGGTCCACGTCATTGACTTGCTGGTCACCCACCACCAGCGGCCATTGGTTGGGGTATTTTTTATGCAGAAAACGGTGGTAATCCGGGGAATTCAAGGCGAGGGTGTCCACGGGCACAAATTCATTCCCCCGCCCCTCTTGGGCCAGCTCCGCCTGCACCAGATACAACCGGCGCGGCATATCCGCCTCCCCGGTTTCGCTGTCGGCCAGTAAAATCCCGCCCGTATGGGGCAGACTGGCGGTCATCAAGGAGGCGTATTTGCGCAAGATTCCACTATTATTCGCCTGGATGTAAGGCATATTTTTCCAAATCAGGCCGCCCGCCTCAAACACCACCAGAATGGAGAGGGAAACGAAAGCGGCGGGCCCGAGCACGGTAAGAAACCAAGGTGTTATGTAGTTGCTCCGCCGCGAAATGATGGGCCGGGAAACCAGCAGAAAATAGCCACTAAAATAGCCCACGCTCAACGCGGCCAGAAAATAAAAGGTCAGACAGGGCAGACCGTAACCCTGCCGATGGGCGCTGAACGGCGGGTCAAAGGCCCCCCACAGCCCCAGGCCCAGCAGAACCGCAAAAACCAAATGCATCATGTTGCCCACCAGCACCGTGCCCATGCGGCTGCGATCCCCAAAGCCGGCCGACCAGCGCAGCGACATCATAAAGATCGGCAGCAGGGAGGTGAGCGAGATCAGGGCAATGCTATGGCGAAAAGCGGACTGTTGGACAAAGTATTTAAGCATGGTCCACTGCGGCACCAGGTTAAACTTCAACACCTGCCACCAACTGGCGGGAGGCACTTTCCCGGACACTACGGCGAGGGTGGGGAGCAGCAAAAAGAGGGATAAGCCCGCCAAGCCACAGGCCAGCACCCGCAACAGAAACGCGGCATTAAAGAAAGTCAGGCCGCGCACCCAGATCAAAGCGGCGAGCAGCAGGGGGGCAAAGCCCGTCAGACCAAAATCCTGGGTTATGCCGGCACCAAACAGGGCCACCGCGAGGTAAATACGGCCCACACGCTCATCCAGGCGATATTCCAGGAGGCTCCAGACCACGAAGGCAAAGATCACCAGACTGGGCAGATCACCGGTAAAATTAGTGGCACTTTGCCAAAAGGTGAATTGCAACCCACACACCAACACTGCCAGCAAGGGGGGCAACCAGGCGGTCGGAATGGTGAGAAACGAAAAATCGCTGTGTTCGCGCAACCGCTGGGCCTCGGTGCGATCATGCGGCAGCAAGGCCACGGAGCGCGCCAGCAAGCCCAGCACCACGGCGGCGGCCAGGGCCGAAAAACTATTCATGGCCAAGGGAATGACCGCGGCGGGCAGCCAGCGCAGGGGCCACGTCACCAGAAACGTCACCGGATTGTAGACCTCGGCCTGCCATTTCCAGCCGGCGACCCGGGCCACCTGCTCCAAGTTCAACAGGGAAACCCAGTGATTCAAGGTCAGCCCGTAAATCACCAGCATCCCGGCGGCCAGCAGCCAGGGCAAATACCGCGGAACAAAACCATTGCGCGGGTCTTTTCGAGTTTCTTTGGTCATTACGTGCGATTAGTTGAAACTATGGCGTTCCGCTTGGCAAGCCTTGTCCGCCGCGCAAGTCCGCCACACATTCCACATGTTGAGTTTGGGGAAACATATCCAACGGTGTCACCCCCGCCAATTCAAAGACACCGCCCTCGCACAAGATGTTCAAATCCCGCGCCATCGTGGCCGGATGGCACGACACATAAATGAGCTGCGCCGGCCGTGTCTGCCGCAACAACTCGAGCGTGGCCGGCCAGCACCCTTTGCGCGGCGGGTCCAGCAGCACCGTGGTTTGCGCCGGGGTCAATTGCTTGACCAGCTCCGGTAAAATTTCTTCCACAGCGGCCGCAATAAACCGACCGTTGGTGATCTGCCGGCGTTCCGCATTTTTCCGCGCGGATTGGATGGCCAGCTTGTCCAGTTCCACCCCGGTGAAGGAGGCCACGCTGCCCGCCAGTTCAATCCCGAAAAAACCCACCCCGCAGTACAAATCCACCAAATGACTTGTCCCCGCCTGTTGCAAGTAGCCCCGCACCGTTTCAATCAGTTTGGGCAGGAGAAAGAAATTATTCTGGAAAAAGGAACTGGGCGGCACCTCCCAATTTTCCGGGGGCACCCGCAAGACGACTTTGATGCCGCCTTTGGGCGGGGGATTGGCCCGGACGCGCAAAATCTCTTCATTCAGTGCCGGCTCGGCAATTTTGCACTCCGTGATATCCTCCACCAAACCGCAATCCGCGCGCACAAAGCCGATGTTTAATTTTTGCTCGGGTTTGTTCCACTGGCTGCGGATCATGATCCGGTTGCGATAGCCATACGGCACGGGACAAGGAATTACGGGCTGAATGGCCGCGCGGGGGATTTTGCCAATGCGCTCGAACAAATCGGCAATCTGCTTGTGCTTCAACTCCAATTGCGTGGGATAAGCAATGTGCTGGTACTGGCAGCCGCCGCAGGCTGTGAAATAAGGGCAGCCGGGCACCACCCGCGCCGGCGCAGCGGTCAGCACGCGCCGCAATTTGCCCCGGGCAAAATTCTTTTTAACTTCGGTGATTTCCACTTCCACCCGCTCGCCGGAGAGCACGTAGGGCACGAACACCACAAATTCATCGATACGCCCCACGCCTTCACCGCCAAAGGCGATGTCATGAATATCCAAGGTGAGAAGATCCCCAATTTGTACAGCCACGTGGTTAGTTCCTTCCGCTATCTGCATGGACCATGGTTTTCACGCCGGGGATTTGTCCGCCGGGCGGCGGCTACGGGGCGTGCGGCGGAGGCCATTCTGCCACCAGAGCCGCCAGACCAACCAGAACGCCTCATTGATGATGCCGCCGGACATTTTGGACTGGCCATGGGTCCGCTGGAGAAAAACGATCGGGATTTCGACGATCTTAAAGCCTTTGCGCCACAGGCGGTGGGTCATTTCGATCTGAAAACTATAATCCCGGGAACGAACGGCATCCAGGTCGATCGATGCCAGGGCCTGCCGCCGGAAACATTTGTATCCGCCGGTGGGATCCGTAAAGGGCATGCCGGTGACGATCTCCACGTATTTACCGGCCGAGCGGCTCAGCAACAACCGGCGCAAGGGCCAGTTCATCACCCGCACGCCGCCGACATAACGTGAGCCCAGCACCACATCCGCCTGTTCCGCCGCCTTAAGCATCAACGGGATGTCATCGGGATTATGCTGGAAATCACTGTCCATTTCGAAAATGTACTCGTATTGGCGCTCCAGCGCCCACTTGAAGCCCGCAATATAAGCGCGCCCGAGCCCATTCTTGCCCTTTTCGTGCAAAATATGGATTTGCGGATGCTTCGCGGCCAGTTCATCACCCAGTTTACCCGTGCCATCCGGCGAATTGCCATCGACCACCAGCAAATCCACGGGGGTCGGCAATGACAACAATTTCTCCGCGATGCGCGGAAGGTTTTCCCGCTCATTGTAAGTTGGCACAATGATGAGACTGGAATTCATCGGAACGTTGAACCGGATAATTATACAAGAACCGACCGGAAAACAAGCCAGCAGTTCAATCGGCGGGGTAAATCACGCGCTCGGCCCAAACTTCGTTTGCCTCCACCGCGGCAGCCGCCTAAACTTTTCGCATGCTAACCAACCTGGCAAACTTGGTCCTGGGCAGTCTCTGGGGGAGTCCGCTGGTGCTAATCATGCTCGGGTTCCAAATTTGGATGCTCATCCACGCCATCCGGCAGCAGGAATGGATTTGGGTAGTGTTTTTGTTAATCGGCTGGGGAATCACCCCCGTCTTATATTATTTCCTGGTTTATCGGGCCGCGCCATCCGCCACCACGGGCTTTGAACTCCCCGGCGCCCACAAACGCCAGCGCATCGCGGAATTGCAGACGCAGATTTACCACCTCGACAAGGCGCATCATCACCTGCAACTGGCCGACATTTATTTTCAGCAAGGCAAACTCAAGGAAGCCGAGGCCAGTTATCGGGCCGCCCTGGAACGCGATGCCGCCGATCCTGACATCCGCGCCCACCTCGGCCAGTGCCTGCTCCGGCAAAAACGCGCCGCGGAAGCGCGCCCCCTGCTCGAAGGCGTGGTGGCCCAGAATCCGAAGCATGATTATGGCCACACGCTCATGGCCCTGGCCGAGGCCCGCACTGCCCTGGGCGAAACGGAGGCCGCTTTGCAAACCTGGCTCCAGGTCACGGCCAGCCATTCCTATCCCCGCGCCAAAGTGCAGCTTGCCGAACTCTATCTGCGGCATAAGCAACCCGAGCCCGCCCGGGCGAGTTTAAAGGAAGTGGTCGCGGATGATGCCCACGCCCCGGCCTTCCAACGCCGCCGGGAACGGGTGTGGGTCAACCGCGCCCGCACCTTGCTCCGCCAACTCTAGACGAGCAACGGCAGCAGCGCCTTGCCCGGTTTTTGGCAGCCCGGCCATGGGGCCGGGAACTACCGTAAACAATTACGGGGTGCCCGCCGCCTGACTTATCGATTGGGCTGCGGGGTGTAACGCAGGTACGGTTTGATTTTCCGAACCCCTTTGGGGAACAGTTGCGCGGCATCGGCATCGGAAACAGCCGGAACCACGATGCAGTCCTGGCCATCTTTCCAGTTGGCGGGGGTGGCGACCTTGAATTTGGCGGTGAGCTGGAGCGAGTCAATCACGCGCAGGATTTCCAAGAAGTTACGCCCGGTGCTGGCGGGATAAGTAATCGTGAGTTTGACCTTTTTGTCCGGCCCGATTATGAACACCGAGCGCACGGTAGCCTTGTCGTCGGCGTTGGGATGAATCATGTCATAGGCCAGGGCAATTTTCCGGTCCGGATCGGCGATAATCGGAAAATTCATGGAGCAGGACTGGGTTTCATTGATGTCCCCGATCCACCGGTGATGGGATTCCAGCGGGTCCACGCTCACGGCCAGCACCTTCACGTTGCGCTTGGTGAACTCCTCCTTGATGACGGCCACGGAACCCAGTTCCGTGGTGCAAACGGGGGTGAAATCCGCCGGGTGGGAAAACAGCACACCCCAGCCGGTGCCCAGCCATTGGTGGAAATCCAGTTCGCCTTCGGTGGTTTGGGCCGTAAAGTTAGGGGCAATATCGCCAAGTCTTAAGCTCATAATGTCAATTTGGAGGCAAACTATCCAAAAACGGCCGGCCCCGGGCAATAAGAATTTTCAGGCCGGCCAGCTTGCCCCGACACAATATGGGGACGGGAATATTCCCGGGATTTTGCCGTTGGATTTGGGTGTGAGACAAAATTCTTCCGGCAGGTTCATTTTCACGGGTTTTGGGATAATAAGCATCTAGAAGTCTAGGGATGGCATGGATTCGCCAT
>CAIZWI010000111.1 GCA_903936645.1 uncultured Verrucomicrobia subdivision 3 bacterium | reverse complement strand
GTTCACCTTGATCGAGTTGATCCTGGTCATGACGTTGCTGGTGGTGGTGGTGTCGATGGTCGCGCCGAAGCTGTCGGGTTTTATTCGGGGGCGGGCCCTGGATTCCGAAGCCCGGCGCTTTCAGGCGCTGGCCCATGCGGGGCAGAGCCGGGCGGTCTCCGAGGGGGTGCCCATGGTGCTGTGGCTGGATGCCAAGCAGGGCACTTATGGCATGGAAATGGAAACGCCGGCGGCGAGCGGGGATCCGAAGGCGGAGCAGGTGAGCCTGGCGGATAATTTGCAGATGACGGTGGTGAACACGGGCGGCAGCGCGCCCACGACATTTCACAACCTGCCGGCGATTCGCTTTCAGGCGGATGGGTCGGTGGATGAAACCAGCCCGCACACCGTGTGTCTGACCGATGCGGCGGGGACATCGTTGTGGCTGGTGGAATTAAAGAACCGGACGGGTTATGAAATTCGCGATACCAGCAAGTAAGCGCGGCACGGCGGGGTTCACCCTGGCCGAGGTGCTGGCGGCGATGCTGTTTCTCGCGCTGGTGATTCCGGCGGCGGTGGAGGCCCTGCATGTGGCGGGCCTGGCCGGGGAAGTGGCGGCGCGCAAGAGCGCGGCCGCGCGGGTGGCGGACCGGGTCTTGAATGAGAGTCTGGTGCTGACGAACTGGACGGGCGGCACGCATAGCGGGACGGTGGCGGAAGGCGCGCTGGAGTTTCGCTGGACTCTGACGAGCCAAAACTGGCCGCAGGACGCGATGCAGTTGCTGACGGCCGAGGTGAAGTTTTCGGCCCAGAACAAAGATTATTCGGTGAAAATGTGCACGCTGGCGAATGTCCAGCAGATGCCCGGGGCCACGACTCCGGGGACGGCAGGCAGGCAACCTTGAAACTGACATTACATCACGGGCGCGGGACGCGGGCCTTCACGCTGATCGAAATGATCCTGGCGGTGGGTATTACGGCGATCGTGCTGCTGGCCATCAGCGCCACGCTGTTCACGGCGCTGCATTTGCGGGACAGCACCCAGGCGCTGGTGGATGCGGAGCAGCCGCTGGACCAGACCGGCACGTTCTTGCGGCGGGATTTGCAAGGCGCGATGGTGCCCACCACCAACGGGATTTTTACGGGTGACTTTAAAGTGGGCAACGTCACCAGCCCGGGCATCGGCCAGCCGGTGGCCCTGGAACTCTACACGACCACCGGGGCGTTGAGTGACACGAAGCCCTGGGGTGAGGTGCAAAAAGTGACGTATGAATTGAAGCCGTCCACGGATCAAAGCCAGCCGGGCAAGGATTTGGTGCGCAGTGTCACCCGCAACATTCTTGCCACCGCCACCGTGGATGTGGATGACCAGTTGCTGCTGGGCGGGGTGCAGGACTTGAAAGTGACTTGCTACGACGGCAACCAATGGCAGGAAGCGTGGGATACCACCGATCTCACATCCACCACCACGAACCTCCCGCAGGCGGTGAAGATAGAAATTCAAATGGCCGGGGCGGGCAATGGCAACACGCGGCCCATGCCGATCGAATTCCTGGTGCCGATCGATTCGCAATCCCGGACGAATTCCTGACATGCAACTCACCCCCCCAGCCCAGTTGCCGAACACCCGGCGCCAGCGCGCCTCGGTGCTGATCATTGTGCTGTGGATCTGCATCGGCCTGGTGAGCATCACCCTGTATTTTGCCAATGCGATGACCTATGAATTGCGCGCGGCGGACAACCGGGTCACGGGCCTTACGGCCGACCAGGCGATTGAGGGGGCGGCGCGGTATGTGGGTTTTGTGCTGGCCAACTTTGCCACCAATGGCGCGGTGCCCAACAACACCCAGTTTTCGTGCGCGGGCGTCAGCATTGGGGACGCCCGGTACTGGATCATTGGCCGGGATCCGGCGGCCACGCCGTCGGTGACGGAGCCCTATTTTGGGCTGATTGACGAGGGTTCGAAATTGAACCTGAACCGGGCGGGCACCAATACGCTTTCCTACCTGCCCAACATGAACTATGACGTGGCCCAGGCCATCGTCAACTGGCGCAATACCAATGCCAACCCGGACCTGACCTATGCCCAGTACGGTTACAGTGAGAAGGAAGCGCCGTTTGAAACGGTGGATGAGCTGCGGCTGGTGGATGGCGTGACCCTGGACGTGCTGCTCGGCGAGGATCTGAACCGCAACGGGGTGCTGGATGCCAATGAGAAAGACCAGAACGGGAATGGACAGCTGGACCCGGGATTGCTGGAATATCTCACCGTGTACAGCCGCGAGCCGAATTTTCACCTGGATGGTTCCAGCCTGACGAATGTGAACACGGCGCGGCAGTCGCAGTTGTTGGCTTTGTTTCAAAATGCGAATGTCAACAACGCCACCGCGCTGGCGGGGCCGGTATATCGGAGCATTACCAACAAGGCCTGCACCAGTCTTTTGGATTTTTATCTGCGGTGCCAGCAGAATGGCATGACCTCCGCGCAATTTGCCACGATTTACAACGACATCACGATCACGGCCACCAACGTCAATTACGTCACTGGCCGGGTGAACATTAACACGGCCTGTGCCGACGTGTTGACCGCGCTCTTCATGGGCAGTGGCATCGCCGAGCAGACGGCGGAAAGCGCGGCGCAGACCATGGTCACCTATCGCGACCAAAATCCCAACTATTTGGATTCCATCGCGTGGATGGCGGATGCCCTCGGCACCGGCAACCAAGTGCTCACCACCATGGCCGCCTCGGACAAGCTGACGACCCACAGCTATCAATTCACGGCCGACATTGCGGCGGTGGGGAATTATGGCCGCGGCTACCGGCGGGTGAAATTTATTTTTGATGTGAGTGAGGGCGCCCCCAAAATTCGGTATCGCCAGGACTTGAGCCGGCTGGGCTGGGCCCTGGGCACCAAGGTCCGCGAAAATCTCAATCTGGTGGCGCAGGCAACGAAATGAACACGATTTTGAAAGTGAAAACCGCCCGACATAAAAAATTGACGAGCCTGCTGGCGCTGGTCCTGGATGGCACCCGCCTGACGGGCGTGGTGCTCCGGCGCAATAATGACGCCTTGCAACAATTGCAAACCCTGGCCGTCACGCTGGCGCTCGATCCGCTCACCGCCGCGCCCGAATTGGTGGGGCGGGAAATTCGCAACCACCTGGACGCCGCCGGTGTGCGCGAACGTTTCTGCGTGGTGGGCGTGCCCTTGAAATGGGTGCTGACGGCGCAAACCGAATTGCCGGACCTGCCGGCCGAAGACGCGGCCAGCCTGCTCCAAATCGAAACCGAGCGGGGGTTTCCCGCCGATGTGGCCACGCTGCAAATTGGACAGTCGGCCTGCGCCCTGGCGGCGGGCAAACAATTGGTCACCCTGGCGGCGATTCCCAACAGCCAGATCGGAATATTAGAGCAGGTGCTGGTGGCGGCGAAATTGAAGCCGGTGAGTTTTGCCCTCAGCCTGCCGGCCTTGCAACCGCCCGCCGGACCCAAGGCGGAGGGGGTGCTGGCGTTGCTGGTGGGAGAAACGCAGGTGGGCTTGCAGATCACGACCCACGGCGGCGTGGCGGCATTGCGCGGTCTGGAGGGGGCCATTGAAAATGAATCCGGCCATCCGGTCTTGCATACCGGACTGGTTTCCCGGGAGGCCCGCATTACGCTGGGCCAGTTGCCGGCGGAACTCCGGCAGTCGGTGAAACGCATCCGGATTTTTGGAGCGAAGGACCTGGCCCGGCAACTGGCGGACGAAATGGAATTGCGGTTTGAACCATTGGGCCTGGAAGTGGAAGTTGTGTCCGCCTACACCCCCACGGAGTTTGGCTTGGAACTGCCCCCGGCGGTATCGCTCTCCGCCGCCTTCAGCCTGGCGGCGCGGGCGCTGGCCGGCGAGGCGCCCGGCTTTGAGTTTCTGCCGCCCAAACCCACCTTGTTCCAGCAGCTTGCGGCCAAATATTCCTCGGGCCGGTTGCAAACGATTGGCGCGGCGGCGGCCATCCTGCTGCTGCTCGTGGGCGGGCTCTTTGCGGTGCAAGAATATCAACTGGTCCAGTTGCGTTCCCAATGGGCGGGCATGAAGCCCAAGGTGGATGAATTGAACACCCTGCAGGGATTGATCCGGCAGTACCGCCCGTGGTTCGATGATTCGTACACGGCGTTGAGCATACTGCGTGAATTGTCCATCGCCTTCCCCGAGGATGGCACGGTTACCGCGAAAACCATTGAGATACGGGATGGCAATATCGTGAGTTGCGCCGGCACGGCGAAGGATAACACGGCGTTGTTGCGGACGCTTGGGCAGTTGCGCGAGGCCGAGCAGGTTGCGGATTTGAAAGTGGAGCAGATTCGCGGCAAATCGCCGATGCAGTTCACGTTTGAATTTCACTGGGGTACTGGAGGTAGTCATGAAAATTGAGAATCGTCAGCAATTATTGGTTGTCCTCACCATCGCCGTCCTGGCTTTGCTGGTCCTGGACAGCGTGGTGTTTGAGCCCCTCGTGGGCTGGTATGGCACGCGGGCCAAGCAAATCACCGAGTTGCGCAACCAGGTGAAAAATGGCAAAGCCCTGCTGGCCCGGTCGCAGGGCATTCGCGGACACTGGCAGGAAATGCTGGCCAACACGCTCCCGAACAAGTCTTCCGTGGCCGATCAAAAGGTGATCCGCGCCTTTGACCAGTGGTCCCGCGACACCGGGGTGGAAATCACGGATATCATGCCGCAATGGAAGAACGATACGGATGATTATCAAACCTTGAACTGTCGCGTGGAGGCCTCCGGCAACCTGGCGGCCCTGAGCCAGTTTTTGTATGATGTGGAAAAAGGCCAGCTGGCCATCAAACTGGATTCCCTGGAATTAAGCGCCAAGGACAACGGCGGTCAAACCCTCAACCTGGGACTGCAAGTCAGCGGTCTGGCCCTCATCAACCCCACCCAGCCATGAACCTGAAACCCCTTTACTACGGCACCCTCCTGGCCCTGATACTGGCGGGCGGCAGCCCTGCCCCGGGCCAGTCCCAAACCCCGGGTCCCACGGACTACAGCGGCTTCAGCCGGTTTGTTACCAGCCGGAATATATTTAATCCCGACCGCTTCCCGCATAGCAACCGCAACTCCGCGCGGCCGCGGCCGACCAACCGCCCCCGCCGGGCGGCCCCGGCCTTCGCTTTTGTGGGGGCCATGGAATACGGCAAGGGGCTCTTTGCCTTTTTCGACGGGAACAATGATGATTACCGCAAATCCCTCCAGGTGAATGGCAAGATTGCCGGTTACACGGTGGGAAAAATTACGCTGGGAGGCGTGCAACTGGTGGCTGGCACCAACTCGGTGTTTCTCACGGTCAGCGCCCAAATGCAGCAGGGCACGGATGGCGCGTGGGACAAGGCCGAGGAGCCCGTGGATTTTTCCGGACGGACGGACGGTTCCGCGCCGGTGGCGACGACGAACGGCGGTGGCAGCGACGCCGCCCCGGCCGCGCCGGCCACGCCCGCCGGGCCAATGAGTGATACCCTTAAACGTTTAATGATGCTTAGACAACAGGAGAACAAATGAACAAATTAATGTGGCAAACCCTCCCGGCCCTGTGTGTGGCGGGATTACTGATTTCCGCCCGCGCCCAGGATAACAACCCGCCGCCGCCGGACACGAATAACGTGCCCGAGGCCCCAGGCCAGCCCGGGCCGGGCCCGGGTGAAATGCCCCTGCCGCCGGATGCGGCGGGCCAGCCGGCAGAAGGCAGTGGCACGAGTACCAAT
>CAIZWI010000110.1 GCA_903936645.1 uncultured Verrucomicrobia subdivision 3 bacterium | reverse complement strand
GAGCCCCACGACCGCCAGCGCCCGTTTGAAGTTATACCCAAAATGGGCCAGACTGACTTCGGCCCCTACTTTGACCAGCCCCCGCACCAAAAAGCCGCCGGGCAGGAGCCCTTTGAAGGTGCCCCAGACGTGTTCGATGAGGGTTTTGCGCGCCGCCAGCTTTTCCGGAGCCGCCGCCACCTTTTGCGCCATCCGTTCCAGGCAGGCTTCGTGCTCCCACCGGCTGACGGTGCGAAAAGCGGCGGCCGTGCAGCGGGCTTTGACCGGACAAGCGGCACAGGCCGGCGGCTGATCATAGTTAAAGAGTAAACGGCCTTTGTCCGTCATCTGCCGGCGGTGGGTGAGTTCGGCCCCGTTGGGACAATGGTAAAGATCGCGCGCCGGGTCGTAGCGAAAATCCGCTTTGCCATAAAGCCCGGCCCGTTCGCTGGGGGAGTTCTGGACCGCCGGCAGGTGCGGTTCCAAACCCATTTCCTGGCAGGCTTTGACATCCTCGTCTTTCCGGTAGCCGCCATCGGCCACCACGTCGGCCTGGGCGATGGCCAACTCCGTCTTGGCGGCGTGCGCCGCCGCCGCCAACTGCCCCTGGTCACAGACGGCTTGGGTCGCCTCGGCGCCGACCAGCAAATGATGCTTGGCATCCACACTGCCCTGCACGTTGTAACCCACCAGATGGCCGTGTGCTCCCTTCATGCCACGGCTGTCCGGATCGGTGGCCGAAAGCTGCGTTTGGCCGGTTTGTTCAAGGATTTGCAACCGCGCTTGAACTTGGGCCTGCCGTTCCTTGAGGCGGGCGATTTTGGCCTGCAACTGTGTGGCACTCAAAGCGCCGGGCCCCGCCTCGGCCTGCGCGTCGGCCTGATCCAAGGCTTGCAGGTATTCGGCCAGGCGCGCCTCCATCCGGGCCTGCTGTTTGGCCAGCTTGGTCTGGCTCCAGTTTTGATCGCGGGCGTTGACCGCTTTGATTTTGGTGCCGTCAATGGCCAGCAACTGCCCGCCAAATAGATCCAACTGGCGACAGAGCCGGGTAAACTCGCGCACGACGGCTTTAAAGGCAACCGCATTGTCCTTGCGGAAATCGGCGATGGTCTTGAAATCCGGGGTCAGGTGCCGCACCAGCCAGATGACTTCCAGATTGCGCCCGCACTCCGCCGCCAGCCGGCGGCTGGAGCGCACCTGGTGCAGATAGCCGTAGAGATAGAGTTTGAGCAGATCGGCGGGCGGGTAAGCCGGCCGGCCCCGGCCCGCCGGGTTTTCCTTGGGGAATTGAAACCCGGCCGCCCGCAAATCCAGGCCGTTGACGAAGGCCTCCAAAAAGCGGACGGGGTTGTCCGGCCCCACGTAATCTTCCACGCACGGCGGCAGCAGTTGCGCCTGTTGCCGATCCCAGCCAGTCAGCAAATTCATAACGCAATACCAGACGGTCGCCCCTAAAAATAGTTACACTACTCCTATGTATAAGCGTTTATTTTTCACACAGGCTCTTCACGCCGCTTCACCGTCCATAATGAAGGCGGGCTGGCACGCGCTGGCGCTTGACCGTTTGGGTCATTGCAGCGGGCTGAAGCCCGCGCTCCTGCCGAGCCGGCCGATGCAATTCCAAACTGGAAGTGGTATAAGGCCAACGGAATTCCACCAAAGACAAAAAATTAGACGGGCAACGTATAAAGTGAAATAACCTTGAGCTTTTTCACGCGAAACATGG
>CAIZWI010000109.1 GCA_903936645.1 uncultured Verrucomicrobia subdivision 3 bacterium | reverse complement strand
TCTCCCAATCGCCGGGATAGCCGGTGACCGGCACAAATTGCTCGGGCGTGGCGGTATCGCCGCCAAAGCCGCCCCCGAGCCGGTTATTGGTGATCAGGCCGGGGCGAAGTTTTACGAGTGCCGCCAGGGGAGCGATCCGTTTGGGGCTCATATACAGCGGGGTGTCCCACCATAGAATATCGAGCGGGTAACGGGTCAGGAGTTCCCGCACCTGCGGCACGGCGACCTGGGTTAAATAAGCATCGTAATTACCTTTGTGCAAGGGATCCCAACCGTCGCCCTCGGGGAAGCCACTCTTGGCTCCGCCGGGGTTGTTCCAGTCCTGGGACTGGGAGTAATAGCAGCCGATCTTCATGCCCTGGTCATGGGCGGCCTGGACGAGCGGACCGACCAGATCCTGGCCATAGGGCGTGGCATCCACGACGTTCCAATGGCTGGCAGCGGAGGGGAACATGGCGAAGCCATCGTGGTGCTTGGCGGTGATGACGATATAGCGCATGCCGGCGTCTTGGGCGGTTTTGACCCAGCCGGCAGGATCGTATTTTACGGGATTAAACTGCCGGGCATAGGCCTGGTATTCCGGCACGGGAATGCGGGCGGAGTTCATGATCCATTCGGCGTAGTTCGTCTGGCTGCCGTATTTTCCGGCGGGCACGGAATAGACTCCCCAATGCAGGAAGAGACCAAATTTGGCCTCCCGCCACCAGGCCATGCGGGCGTCGCGCTGGGCGGGCGTCTCGGCGGAGGGGAGCGGGCGGGTGGAGGTTTCGACGGTCACGCCCTCGGCGGGGGCCGGGGCATTGGTGGCGGCGGGGGCAAGCTGGACCAGGCTGGCGGCCAGACACACATTCAACAGGGGGATTTTCATAGGCAGATTTAAGGCGGAACAAGTTTGGTGGTAACGGTACGTTTAAGGAGCAGCGGGAGCGGCCGGGGACGGGCTGGCCGCAGGAGCGGGCACACTGACGGCGGGGAACTTCATCACGTCTCGGTCGAATTTTAGGGCCACGACGGTGTCCACCGCCGGCCGGTCGGCAACCGCCACGGAGAGATCCAGACCGGCGGCGGTTTGCCGGGCAGTCACAGGTCCGCCATTTAACAAGCGCGCCTCGACGAGCCGGGCGGCGATGGGGGGCAGATGCAAGGCGGCGGCGGGCCATTGCAACACGTGCACATAAATGGTGCGGTCCCGGCGGGTGGTGCCACCATAGGCGCCCGGCTTGAAGGGGCCGCCGCGGGTGGCGTAAATGCTTTCACCATTGATTTGGAGCCATTGCCCGATTTCCCGCAAACGGGCGGCCTGGTCGGCGGGAATCTCGCCGGTGGCATCCGGCCCGACATCGAGTAGCAAATTACCGTCGCCGGTGGCACAACTGACCAGCATCTGCAGGCAGGCCGCCAGGGATTGCACGGTGCCGTCCTTGCGATAAGACCAGCCGCCATGCGGGGCGGCCACGACGGTCATGCAGGATTCCCAGAGGCGGGTGTCCTGATATTGGCCAAGGCGTTGTTCGGGGGTGTCAAAGTCGCCCCGGGAGCACGGGGGATTATTGGGCACGTGCAAGGCGGCCAAACGGTTGTTGATCAGGACCGGGGGTTGCCAGGTTTTGAGCAGCGCCCACGTTTCGGGAATATGCCAGAAGGTCAGCGGATCGCCGTGACCATAACTGTCGAACCACAAGACGTCCACCGTCCCATAATGGGTGAGCAATTCCC
>CAIZWI010000108.1 GCA_903936645.1 uncultured Verrucomicrobia subdivision 3 bacterium | reverse complement strand
TCGACGCCCAAGGTGAGCAGTCACAACCCAAACAATTTTAATAATAATTCCTCCTTGAACAGCCCGTTTTGCTGCAACCCCCGCGATGGTATTACAGTGAGCGGTAAACATGCGTTTACAAAGATGGAACGTAATCAACCAAATGGCTGGGGCGTTTTGACTTTGGGGCGGGAATATCCTACCCTGAAGGCATGAAAATAATCCGTTACACCGATGCGAATTTCGCCCAAAGCCTGGGAGAAGCAACCGCGGCTTCCAGCCTGTTCGATGCCGGCATTGAAGCCAGCACGCGGGCCATTCTGCATGCGGTGCAGCAGCGCGGAGACGCGGCGGTTTTGGAATTTACGGAAAAATACGACGGGGCGGCATTGACGGCCGATCAATTGGCCATCACTCAGGCAGAATTATTTGCGGCTTCCATCAAGGCGGATGAGTCACTCCGGTCGGCGGTTGGCGAGGCCGAAATGAATATCGCCACGTTTGCGCGGAAATCCAAACGGCGCAATTGGGAGACCAAAAATTCGCACGGGGCTTCCGTAGGCGAAAAGTTTGACGCCTTTCAGCGCGTTGGGATATACATTCCCGGCGGGACGGCCCCGCTGGTTTCGACGGCCCTCATGACGATTACCCTGGCCAAGGTGGCCGGCTGCCGTGAAATCGTGGTGTGCACGCCTTGTGGCAAGGATGGCAGCATTAACGCGGCCTTGCTCTTTGCCGCGCGCGCGGCGGGGGCCACGGAAATCTACCGGGTCGGGGGTGCCCAAGCCATTGCGGCGATGGCGTATGGCACGGGTACCATCCGGCAGGTGGCCAAGATTTTTGGTCCCGGCAATGCCTATGTGGTCACCGCCAAGCGTTTGCTGGTCGGGCATGTCGCGATTGATTTGCTGCCGGGGCCAAGTGAAGTGCTGGTACTGGCGGATGACACGGCCAATCCAAAATTTGCGGCCGCCGATTTGCTGGCGCAGGCGGAACATGGTTCCGGTCATGAGCGGGTGTGGCTGGTGACGACTTCCGGTAAATTGTTGAAAGCGGTGGCGCAGGAAATTGACCGGCAACTGCCCAAACTGGCCCGGCGGGACTTCATCAAAAAAGCGCTCGATAATAATAGTTATCTAATCCAAGTCGCGACCATCGCCGACGGCGTGGCTCTCACCAATCAATTGGCCCCGGAACATTGCGAAATCATGACGCGTGGTGCCCGCAAAGTGTCCACGGGAGTATTAACCGCCGGGGCAATTTTTCTGGGTTCGTGGTCGCCCACGGTCCTTGGGGATTACGTGGCGGGACCCAGTCACACCCTGCCAACGGGTGGTGCCGGCGCCTCCTTTGCCGGCCTTACGGTGGACCAGTTCCAACGGCGCACCAGCGTGGTGGAATACAATCGGGCAGCCTTGAAAAAAGCCCTGCCAGCAGTAAAGAAATTTGCGGAGCTGGAGGGATTGAGCGCGCATGGGCAGTCCGCGGCTGTGCGGAAATAAGCCGGCCCTGACTATTTCATTTTAGTTTGCGTACTTAAGTTGTTTCCGGGCCAGAATGAAAGTCAGGACGAGCAGGGTGGCGGAATGTGCCAAGGCATTCAACAAATAGGTCACGCTCATATATTCACGCAATAAATGCGGGGCAGGGGTGCCGCCCGTCAGGGGATTAAACACTGGCGCCCCGAGGGGCAGCCAGATTTCCGCCAGCAAAACCGTCAGCGCCACGCCCACGCCAGCCAGCCAGTTCCCACGCTGCCGCAATTGGTTGAACCAAGCGGCAAGTTGCGCACCATGGCGGAAAGTAAGCCACCAACCCAGGACCAGGCTGGCGCCGAAGGAAACTAATTGCACCATCCCATAAGTTGCCACCGGAAGTGCCACATCGAATACCGGACGGCTTTGGGCCGGATTTAACAACTGGCTGGCCGCCGGCATCGCAAAGTTCGCCGCCACGTTGGCCACCATGGTTAAATTCGGATCAATCAAGCGCCATAATTGCAGGCCCAAGACCATCCAAAACGCACGTTCATAGCCGGCGGCCAGGTGGCTTTGGAGTTCTTGGGATAATGCCGGAGCACCCTCCTCGGTGGCGCGGTGCCGCGCCACCAGGAGCGCCTCCGCCTCGGAAAGACCGCAAGCTTTTAGCTCCGCCACGCGGTTGGCTATGGCTCCCGTCAAAACGGGTATATTTACAGCAGGAATGGGTTGTTGACTGACGACTCGGCTCTCCAGATTTATCCCGAGGCGCCGTCCGGCCAGCCAGCACGTGGCGATCAGCAGCAACCCCGCGTGTCCTGCAAAAACGACCCCATACCCATAGTGCAACTGGGATTGCATGACCTGGGCATAAATTGCTTGGGGCAATATTTTCACGATGATCATGGAGGACAGGCCCGGAAAAATGATGTGGCCAGCCAAACTGACCGCCAACAGTCCTGTGCAGAAGAACCACCGCGAGCGCTGGGACCAGCGGAAGGCCTGCTGGCATAATTCTGGCCATCGATGCACCACCAGCCACCAGCCAATCACCAAACTGGCGACGAAAGCCAGTAATTGCGTGGTGGCATAAACCGTTCCCCCCAGCCAGGCGTGGGAGGCGGCATCACCCTGGCTCCGGCTCCACAGACCCAGAAAGAGCGTGGAACCGGTGCGGCCCAATGTGGTGGTGAAACTATTTATCAGGGACCATAGTTGCAGACCCACCAGCATCCACAAAATGCGCTGGCACCAAATGACCTGCCGGTTGACCTTGGCAAATTCCGCCTGCAATACGCGGTCGGAACCGACGCGTTGGGTGGCAAGCATGAAGGCTTCGGCGGCGGAGAGTCCGCGACTTTGCAAGCTCGCTATGGAGTCGCGGAGGTGGGCCTCCAGTTCCGCGAGTTGCTCGCCAGCAAAAGCGGCTGACTGCCCGAGATTTTCCCGCCAAACCAGAATGTGGCGGTTTAGCTCAAAGTGGGTTGGATTTTCCATAATTGGGTCAGGGTGGTGTGGACTGTCAGCCACTGTTGTTGTTCCTCGTTCAATGCCTGGCGGCCCGCTTCGCGCAGGCGGTAATATTTCCGTTTGCGGCCGGTTTCAGCTTCCCGCCACTCGGCCTCAATCAGACCTTCCTTCTGCATCCAATGCAGCACCGGGTAGAGCATGCCCTCGGTCCACTCGATCTTACCGCCGGATAGGTCGCGCACGCGCTGGATGAGTTCATAGCCATAACTTTCCCCGCTGGTGAGGACCGATAGCACCAGCGGGACCGTGGAAGCGGCTACGAGTTCTTTCGAAAGCATGGCACCACTATGCCTAACATAGCTATGCTTGTCAAGGGGATACTTTGGTTCGACTTTTAGTGCTTTTCGCGTTATAATACCCGCTCATGATTGCCAGTCGTCGAAACCATTTGATCCGCCCCCTCGTGCAGGAGTTGCACGCCTACGTGCCTGGGGAGCAGCCTAAGATCAAGGGGTTGGTCAAGCTGAACACGAATGAGAATCCGTATCCGCCCTCGCCCCGGGTCTTGCGCGCGGTCAAGGCGGCCGTGGACGGCCGGCTGCGCCTGTATCCCAATCCCACGGCTGAGCTAGTGCGGGAAAAGTTGGCCACCCTGCATGGCTGCCAGCCGGAGAATATCATCGTCGGCAATGGCTCGGACGAATTGCTGGCCCTGGCGATCCGGGGTTTTGTCGAACCCACCGGGCGGCCCTTGCGCCCCCGGCCGGCGGAAGTGGTGCAATATTTTACCCCCAGTTATTCCCTGTACCCGGTGCTGGCCGACACCCATGGGGCGGCGAAAAATGCCGTCCCCTTGAAGGCCGATTTTAATTTGCCAACCGTGGCCGAGCTGAAAAAGGGCCGCCAATGGAGTTTTGAGGCCGCTTTGAGCCTGGTGACCACACCCAATGCCCCGAGTGGTCATGGTTATGCCACGGTCGCACTCGAAAAACTCTGCCAGGCGCAGCGCGGTGTCGTGGTGCTGGACGAGGCATATGTCGATTTCGCCGCGGAAAATGCCGGGGCACTGGCGCTGAAATATCCGCACGTGCTGGTGTCCCGCACGTTTTCCAAAGCTTATTCCCTCTGTTTTCAACGGGTTGGCTACTTTGTCGGCCATGCGGATCTGATCGGCGCGCTGCACAAAATCCGCGACAGTTACAATGTGAATGGCCTGGGACAGGTGGCCGCGGCAGCCACTCTCGATGACCTGCCTTATTATCGCGCAAACTTCCAGCGCATCATCGCCACGCGGGAGCGTTTAAGCCGGGACCTGGCTGGTCTCGGGTTCATCGTGCTGCCCAGCCAGACGAATTTCATTCTGACCCAACCACCACAGTTTTCCGCGGCGGACTGGTTGCAAAAACTCCGTGCCGAAAAAATCTTGGTGCGGTGGTTTTCCGCGCCCGCCATTCAGGATTATTTGCGCATCACCATTGGCACCCCCGCCGAGGCGGCGGCGCTGGTAAAGGCCGTGCGGAAAATTCTGGGCAGTGGCCGCCGGGCGCCCGCCGCCCGGAAATGATGGGACCAAAACAGGGGGGAATCCAAACACAGCTTGGACTGACGCGCCGCTGGTGCGCCCTGGTACGGCGGTGGGGAAGGCCCAAAACTCGATGCTTTATTTAATATGCGTTTGCTCAAAGAACTATTTGCCGGGTCACCTGCTGTGGCGCGGGTCGCACCCTTTGTAGTTTTTCTATTATTAACCGGAGCCCAAGGCCAGTTTGGCGAGGCTTCGCGGTATTGGTTTTACCTCGGCAAAACCGTGGTGGGCATCTGGTTGATTTGGGAGATGTTTCCCGTGGTAACGGAAATTCGCTGGGCCTTCAGCTGGGAGGCGGTGGTGGTGGGAATTGGGGTGTTTGCCCTGTGGGTGGGTATTTCGGGAGACTGGACCACGCAAAACACTCTGTGGGTAAAAGTCGGCTTGTCCAAGCCTCCCACCACTGCGGACCTGCCGTGGAATCCGCTGGCTCAATTTGCCAATAACTCGGCCCTGGCCTGGCTGTTTATTATCACGCGCATCCTGGGGAGCACCCTGGTGGTGCCACCGCTGGAGGAAGCTTTTTATCGGTCTTTTTTATACCGCTACATTGCCCGGCCAGATTTTACGGCCGTACCGCTGGGCCGGTTTTTCCCGCTGCCCTTCGTGGCCACGGCCCTGGTCTTTGGCGTCTCGCACAATGAATGGATCGCTGGGATTCTGTGCGGGGCGGCCTATCAATGGCTGGTCATTCGCAAAAACCGCCTGGGCGATGCCATGACCGCCCATGCCATTACCAACTGCCTGCTGGGCCTTTGGGTGGTCTGGCGCGGCGCCTGGAATTTTTGGTGAGCCGGCGGATGGTTAGTGAATATCCACGGTGATATTCAATTCATCCAGTGTGGTGCCCTCTTTCTGGGCCAGCCGGGCGATGTCCTCGTCGTAATTGGCAATGCTGCGGATTTCCGCACCGCGGTCGGCGGTCAGGGTATTTTGCAACTGGAGCACGGTGAAGGTGGTGCTCTTGCCGACGTTATATTTTTTCTGCTCGGCATCCAGCGCGGCCTCCGCATAGATGCGGGCCTGCTTGGAGGCCTGCACACTTTGATAATCCGAGGCGACCTGTTTCACCGCGTTGTCAATATCCACCATCACCGTTTGCTCGAGTTGCTTCAAGGCGAGTAATTTCTGCGCGAGGGTGGCCTTGTCCGATTTCAGGGTGGTGCGCGCCTTGATATTGCTCAAGGGAATGGTGACCGACGCCCCGTAACTGTAGTAAGGACGGTTGCCTTCGCGATATTGATTGAAGGCATCATTGAACTCCTGGCCCGTGCCGTTCAGGCCGTAGGTGCCTTTCAAATCCAGTTCTGGGTAAAGCTGGTTGCGGTCAAATTTCAAATCAATGCCAAGCTGGGTCACTTCGAGGCGGGCTTGCAAGAGGTCGGGTCGTTTCGTCATCCCCTTTCCCCAGCTATCCTGCAGATCAAACAACCGCAGGTCGGAGGTGAGTTGCTCGGTGGGCTGAATATTAATGTCCTGCCACTGCCGGTAGGAGTCCGTCAGCAGGTTTTTCAACGTGTTCTCATCGATGGACAAAGTATTTTGCGCGGTGATGAGGGCGGCCTGGCTGGAGGCCACTTGCGCCTCGTCCTGCTGGACATCCAGCGGGGCCAGGCTGCCCACCTGCACGCGCTGCCGGTCCTGGTTTAACTGGGTCTGGGCCAGGGTGAGGGCCTCTTGCTGAACGATGATATTTTGCCGGGCATAAACGAGTTCGTAATACGCGTTCTGAACGGCGGCGACGGTGTTGATGAACTGGAGCCGCACGCCCTGCTCGGATTGTTGCAGGTTGTTTCTGGCCACCGCGATGCTCAGCCGGGTGCTGTCGATCCAGAAGTTTTTTAGCAGTGGCTGGGTGACGTTCAGGCCCACGCTGCCGCTGGCGGTGTCGGTCGCCGGTCGGGTGAGGGTGGTCGTTGAATACGAGGCCCCGATGTTTTCCGCCACATTCCCGCCGATCCCATATTGCAGACCCCAGGGGGCAACCCCGTTGATTTGGGAGGAAAAATTATCCGCGTCGGAGACGATGGCCGGCTGGCCATCCGGTCCCTGCGCTTCGTGGGTGTGGGCCCCACTAATGGTGAGGCTGGGATCGTATCCCGCGTAGGCCAGGCTCAGGGTGCTTTGCTGGATGATCGGGTTGTACCGCTGAATCTGGACATCAAAATTGTGCGCGAGGGCCTGCTGAACGCAGTCTTTGAGCGAAAGTTCGCGCACCGGAGCGGCATGGGTGGCCGTTTGGGCGCCAGCTCCCAAGGTGGCGGCGGAGGCCAGCGAAACGGCGATTATTTTG
>CAIZWI010000107.1 GCA_903936645.1 uncultured Verrucomicrobia subdivision 3 bacterium | reverse complement strand
GCCCTGCGGCGGATGCGCCGTCGCAAACGCATCATTGCCGCCTGTTACACCCAAGCTGAATTGTGGCCTTGATGTCTCCCTATTATGCGAGGCTCAATAGATGCTTATTATCCCAAAACCCGTGAAAATGAACCTGCCGGAAGAATTTTGTCTCACACCCGCGTGCCAGCGGGTGTGAATTGTTGGCTTGCCGTTCCCCGACCACCAAGGCAGCATGCATAAAACAGTTAATTCAATGCTATGATCGCCCTGGCAGACATTCGCTCACTGACCGACTTTCAACGCCACACCAAAGCCCATTTACGCCGGCTCAAAAGCACCGGCCGGCCGGAGGTTTTGACCGTCAACGGCAAGGCCGAGCTGATTGTGCAAAATGCGGCTGCTTACGAGGAGACTCTGGATGCCATCCGCGGCATTCAACGCGGGTTGGACGCCATGAAAGCCGGCACCGGGAAACCCTTTCGCCAGGCGCTGGATGAAATCCGCGCCAAACCCAAGCTCCCGCGGGCCCGGAAATGAAGCGATGGCGAGTCATGGTCGAACTTCCCGCCCTCCAGGACATTGAGGCGGCTCATTTGTGGTTGTCCGAACGCAACCCGGAAGCCGCTAATCGATGGCTTGACCGCCTGACTGAAACCATTGGCTCGCTGGAGGCATTTCCCGAACGCTGCCCACTGGCACCGGAGAGTAAATTTTTTCGGTCGGAAATTCGTGAAATGTTCCACGGTCGCCGCCCGTACAAATACCGAATCCTCTTCACGGTCGCTGCGGAAACAGTTCACATATTGCATGTCCGCCATGGCGCGCGCCTGGCTCTCGGGGATGTCGAATCGACCGAATAAACCAATTTATGCCCGACCTCACCCAATCCCGCTGGCTGCCCATTGTCCTGCTGACCTGTTCGAACGTCTTCATGACCCTCGCCTGGTACGGCCATTTGAAATTCAAAAGCAAACCGCTCCTGCTGGTCATCCTCGCCAGTTGGGGCATTGCCTTGTTTGAATACGTCCTGCAAGTGCCCGCCAACCGCTGGGGCAGCTCGGTTTACTCCCCGTTTCAGCTCAAAATCCTCCAGGAAGTCATCACCCTGGTGGTGTTCACCGGCTTCGCCCTCCTGTACCTCGGCGAACGTTTCCGCTGGAATTACCTGGCCGCCTTCCTCTGTATTCTGGCCGCCGTCGCCTTCACCTTTTTGCCCAAAGCCTGACCCGCCGCTCAAATCCGCTTGGCACCCGGCGGCCATTCTGCTTAATTGACCCCGCCTAATGACACGTTTGCCCGCCATTTTCGCCCTGGTTTTTGCCATGGCCCTGCTGTCGCTCACGGCCGCCGCCCAGGATGAGCCCTCGCTCGTGGTGGAAGCCCTCGACAAAGTCCTGCCAGGCAATGTCAAAGGGGACGTGCATTACAATCCCGGCAACGGCCGGATGGAAGGCACCAACGGCATCTACGTTCAGTATAAGGACATTTCCCTGATGGCGGACGGCGGCTCGGTCGATTCCCAAACCCTCGAAGTCGAACTCGACGGCCATGTGCGCATTCAAACCGGCGACGCCCTCTGGGTGGGCGAACATGCCCGCTACAATCTCAAGACCCGCCAGTTGCATGCCGAGGAATTTCGCACCGGCAAATTCCCGGTTTTCGCCGGCGGTCAAGGCTTGAGCGGCGATGTGAATGCCAGCGTCTTCACCGGCACCAACGTCTACGTCACCACCGATGATTACAGCGACCCCTCCGTGCGCCTCCGCGCCACGCGCATCCGCGTCATTCCCAAT
Organism: uncultured Verrucomicrobia subdivision 3 bacterium; assembly: GCA_903936645.1. Taxonomy (GTDB): domain Bacteria; phylum Verrucomicrobiota; class Verrucomicrobiia; order Limisphaerales; family UBA11358; genus UBA11358. The sequence goes on along the minus strand of CAIZWI010000107.1, from coordinate 3,072 downwards.
AAATCCGTGGAAATGTGGAACGCCACCCTCTGGGCCAAAGGCGTGCCCGTCTTTTATTTCCCCTATTACCAGCGCAATTTGGGACTGCATGCCAACAACCTCAATTTCCTGCCCGGCTACCGCAGTTCCTACGGGGCCTATTTGTTGAACGATTACACCTGGTATTACAGCGACGAACTCGATGGCAAGGTGCATTTGGATTACCGCACCAAACGGGGCGTGGGTGTCGGCCCCGATTTCAACCTCCATCTGGATCGCTGGGGCGATGCCACCTTCCGCTATTATTATTTGCACGATGACCGGCCCTACAATGGCACCAATGGCGTCACCAACCCCGGCCCCATCCCGCAAAACCGCCAGCGCTTTAATTTAACCTACCAGGCCACGCCCGCCACCAACTTGAATGTCAAATCCGTGGTGGATTACCAGACCGACCCGCTCCTGGAGCACGACTTTTTTGAAAGCGCCTTCCGCGACAATCCCCAGCCCTACACCTTCGTCGAAGTGAATCCTTGGTGGGAAAACTGGAGCCTGGATGCCGAGGCCACTCCGCGGGTAAACACCTTTTTCGATGAAGTCGCCCGCCTGCCGGATATCCGGCTCACCGGCTTCCGCCAGGAACTGGGCCAAACCCCGCTCTACTACGACAGCCAGAGTTCCGTCGGCTACTACCGGAAGTTTCTGGCCGAAACCAACGGTCTGGACCAGTTTCAATATTCCGCCGGCCGGGCCGATACCTACCACCAAATCCTGCTGCCCTGGACCTTCTTCAACTGGCTGAACGTCGCCCCCCGCGTGGGCGGGCGGCTGACCTATTACGGCAGTGAATCCGGGCCCGCCGCCACCAATAGCGAAACCTACCGCACCGTGTTCAATACCGGCGTCGGCACCTCCTTTAAATCCACCCGGCTCTGGGCCGGCGCCACCAATTCCCTGCTCCAGGTGGATGGCCTGCGCCATGTCATCGAACCCTCGGCCAACTACGTCTACGTGCCCACCCCGAGCGCCACCCCCAACCAGCTCCCGCAATTTGATTCCGACCAGCCCAGCCTCCTCCTCCTGCCCCTCGATTTCCCGGACTACGCCAATATTGATTCCGTCGACAGCCAGAACGTCATCCGCTTCGGCGTGCGCAACACCCTCCAGACCAAGCGCGACGGCCAGGTCGAGAACCTGCTGGACTGGAATATCCTGCTCGACTGGCGGCTCGACCCCAATGGCCGGACCAACAACCTGGGTGCGCCCGGACCGCAAAAAACCTTCGACGACCTCTACTCCAAACTCCTCTTCCGGCCCCGCACCTGGCTCACCCTCGAATCCCAACTGCGCCAGGACATCAACTCCGACCGGCTGAACCTGGCCTTCCATGAAATCACCTTTTCCCCCAATGAACGCTGGAGCTGGGGACTCGGCCACTGGTACCTCGCCGATGGCTTCCCGGCCGTGGGCGGCGAGAGCCAGAACCTGGTCACCAGCACCTTCTTCTTCCGCGTGAACGACAACTACGCGGCGCGCATTGCCCACTATTTTAACGCCCAGGATGGCCGGCTCCAGGAACAAAACTACACCCTCTACCGCGACCTCCGCAGTTGGACCGGCGGCCTGACCTTCCGCGTCATCAACAACCTCAACCGCCCGGTCGACTACACCATCGCCTTCAGTTTCTCCCTCAAATTCAACCCGCGCACCAAAGTCGGCGACGACACCGTCCGCCCCTACCGTTTGGTCGGGGAATGACCCGGGGCAGCGCGGTGATCAGGCTCGGGCCGACCGGCCCGATTGCCTCCAGACACAAGTCCGTCCGTCCCCAAAAATTGTTTGGCGGTAAAGAACTCTGACCCGTTGCCACAACTTCCCCCGCTCCGCCACCAACTGTTCCAATTGCTGCCAGGTGAGCACCGCTGCGTTGTCACGCATGGGGTACGTGTTACCGGGCTGGCTCGTGATGGCCTTTGTTGGCGCCGAGCGGATCACGGAAACAGGTGGCAGGGGTCAAACTCGACATACTTGATGCGTCCGTTCCGCAGTGCTTGCACTCGAATTTGGATCTCTCGTCTCCTTCATACAAAGCGTGTTTGCCTTTATGCGCACCAACCGGGTGGCGGAAACAAGTTGCAGCCGTCAGGCTGGCGATGCTGGAGGCTCTGTTGCCGCAATGTTTGCAGTAGTAGTTCATGGTTGGGTAGTGGTTGGTCTCACATAAGTTCTAGCCTGCTCGCAAGCAAACTCAATGAAAGTTTTTTTCATCAGTTCTCCTCTGTTCATAATCGCATCCTTTAGTTTTTGAATTCGTTTTCCGATTTCGAACTTTGCAAGAGACTCCCTCGGGTTCGCAAGTTCATCACATATCTGAAGTGCTGCAAGAAAATCTGTGGAACGTACTCGGCTTCCACTTTCACTATCAAACTTTTTTAAGTGATCCAAAATGCAGCTTTTCGACTTTGAGATATTGTGTCCTTTTGTCAGGAGCCAACAGTTACCTAAGCTGTTGACGATTGCTTCAGTATCAATTTCCTCCGTCGGCGGCCACTCCGCTACCAGTTCCTTGAAAAGCGCCACGGAAACCACATGATCCACTTCAAGTCTTTCTTGTCTGCCGGTCGCAGGATCAACATGAAACGGATGCGATGCCTTTCTTCTCTCTGGACTGATTTGATGCCACGCCCGAAGGAATTGGCGATATCGTGTTACTTCTCTCCGATTTCTTGCGGGTTCAAAGTCGGGTTCGCAATCACTGCCTGTTTCAGCAACCCACTTTTGGAACAAGATAGGGATTTCTGATAAGGGCGCGTTGGTTGCGCAATTCAAATCTTTCGCCAATTTTTCCAACAAAATTGGCTTTTTTTGAAAACATCCGCTGATTTGGGCGGAGAGCGTGAAACGAAGAAACTGAGAATCCATGAGCATATCAAATTCGCCGCGTGATGTGCTTTGCGCGAGTGCGTTTGATCCGGGTGAATGCATACACATCCTGAAGCACGCCAGCAACGATAAGGGAATCGTTGAAAGAATGTGATCACCGAATGTGACCTCGTGTTTTTTAAAACATTCCCCCACTTTAATCAGGCTCGT
>CAIZWI010000106.1 GCA_903936645.1 uncultured Verrucomicrobia subdivision 3 bacterium | reverse complement strand
GGGGCCGTTCCCCAACACGGGCAACGGTGGCATTTACACCAGCAGCGGCCTGATCATCAACAATGGCGCCACGGTGACGACCTACTCTGCCAATGCCCTGGCCGGCTCCACCGCGACGCTCGGCAGCCTGCCGGTCACCATCAATGCCGGTGGTATCCTTACTTCCCAAGGCACCACCGATTCCTCCCATATTCGCGGCGTGTTGACGCTCAACGGTGGCACCCTTGCCGATGGCGGCACGGCCAATCAGGGGGCCTTCGGCACCTGGGATCTGGACGATGGCGTGGTGGTGGGCGGCACTGCGACTTCGGTCATCAGTGCCAATGATGTCATTCCTGACCAGGCCAGCGGCACGGTCTTCAACGTGGCCGTCACGGGCGGCACCCCGGATCTGGACGTGCAAGGCAGCTTGATTCGTGGCAGCAGCCAGGCGGACACGGGGATTGTCAAGACCGGCAATGGCACCATGCAACTGGATGCCGTGAATACTTACTCGGGTCCCACCACCATCAGCGCCGGAACGCTGACGATTAATAGCGGATCGTTGCTGGGCGGCGCCACTGGAGCTTACGCGGGATTGATCACGAACAACGGCACCTTGAATTACAACGGCGGCGGCCTGCAGACTTTCTCCGGGGTCATCAAAGGAACCGGGGTTATCAATGTCAATGCCGGAACGCTCACGCTTTCGGGGGCCAATACGTACACGGGGGCCACCACGGTGGCCAGCGGTGCGAATCTCAATGTGATTTCGAGCGGCTCCAGCCTGAGCAGTGCCATCACCCTGGCGGGTGGCACCACCTTCACGGAGGGTATTGTCTCCGTCAATGGCCAATGGTCCTGCCCTGGCCTGGTCTTTCAGGACAGTGCGCCTGCCCTGGTGATGAATTTCTCCACCACTCTCAGCCCCACCAACGCCCCGCTCAAGATCAATGGTAATATCAATTTCGCCACCACCCTGACCCTGACCCTCAACGGCAGCCAGTTGATTCCCACCGGAACTTATCCCCTGATTACCTGGACTGGCACCGCCGCTGGCACCGCGCCGACCACGGCGAATGGGAATGTCATCATTAATTTGACCGGCATTACCGCCACCGTGGTGCAAAGCGGCAGCACGATCAACCTCGTGGTTTCTAGCGGCACCGGACCCGTTTCTTGGGGCACTGGTTCGGGTATCTGGAACACCACGGCCGCCAACTGGCAGGGCGGACTGCTTTACAAGGACGGGGACGCGGTCACCTTTCCTGACACCACCGGGGCGAGCCCGATCAACGTAACTTTGAATTCCACGGTGACTCCCAGTTCGGTCACCTTTACCAACAACGCGAACAATTACATTTTGACGGGCACGGGTGGGATAACGGGCACGGCCGGCATCACGGCATTGGGTTCCGGCTCCGTGACGCTGGGCACCGCCAATACCCTCACCGGCCCGACCAAGGTGAGCAACGGTACGGTGACCCTGGATTTTACCCAGTCGGCGGCGCCGTCCACCGGTATTATACCGGGATCTTCCAGCCTGACCCTGGGCAATGCCACCTTGAAAATTTTGGGGAGTGCGGTGACCCCCAGCAGCCAGACCTTTGCGGGTGCGAATTTTACCTCCGGCAATGGGCTGGTCACGTTTGGGAATAACAATCCCAGCCTGACCTTTAACGGCGCCATCACGGCCGTCAAAGGCGCCACGGTGGTCTTTCCCACCAACGGCGGAGCCATCTTCGGCACCGTGGCGGGCGCGGCGGCTGGCAATGTGCTGGGCACCGGCGTGGGGGCCAACGATACCGCGGGTTTTGCCACGTTTGGCGCCTATGATTGGGCCAGTTCCACTGGCGGTGATGTGACGAACTTGACCGCGACGGCTGGTTATGTGACCACCATGGGGGGCACCGGCCAGGGGCAAAACATGGACCTGCAGGCTGATTATGTCGCCGGTGGCAATGTGGGCACCACGACCCTGCGGTTCAACACCCCGGGCATTGACTCCGTTAGTATCAACGGAAAATGGATCGTCGTGAACGCCATCCTGGTCACCCCCAACATGGGAGCGGACAATGTCACCATCTGGAGTGGCAACGGCGCGGTGGGCGGGGGCATGTATTATGCGGATTATTCCACTGGCAATGCCCAGCAATTGTATCTCTGGCAAAATAACCCGCTGGCATACTATATTGATAATGGCGCGCTGTGCAATGGGCGCAACAATGGGGGGGCGCCCCTGTCATACATCCAAGCGGGGCCGGGAACGGTCGTGCGCGGACCCAGTCTCTACACGGGATTGAATTACTTAAACGGTGGCTTCACTGTCGTGACGAATGACAGTTGTTTGGGTGTGGCCAGCACGGCGGCGGCGGTCGTGCTGAGCGGCGGCACGATTGTGGGCAATCTGACCATGGCGCTGGACAACGGCGGGCTCAACCCGCGGCCGATCCAGTTGCTTAATCAAGGCGGCGGCCTCGCCGCCACGGCGGGTCATACGCTGACTGTGGACGGTCTCATCAGTGGCGGCACGGGGCCGCTGGTGATCGGCATTCCGGCTTCAACCGCGAACGGCAACGCCGCGGGACTGCTCCCGGGCAGCGGCCCGGGCACCGCCAACCTCACGCCCGTTTATGGCACCGGAACCGTCAACCTGACGGGGGCCAACTCCTACACCGGCGGCACCGTGCTGGACACCGGGGTCTTGAGCATCGGCACCGGGTCGCTGGGCACCGGCGGCGTGACGTTCAATGGTGGCACGTTGCAATGGACCGGCACCAGCCCGGATATTTCGGCCCAGACAGTTACCGTCAACGCGGGTGGGGCCATCCTGGATGTTAATGGCAAGACCATCACGCTGGCCGGTTCCATCGGCAATGGTGGTTCCGGTGCTTTGACCGTGACCAACTCCGGCGCGCCTGGGGTGGGGGGCCTGTACTTGAATGGCGGGGATTCTTACACCGGGGGGACCATCGTGGCCTCGGGTGCGGTGCTGGGCGGCACGGGCACCATCGGTGGCAATGTCACTTGGAATACCGGCGCATTTGCGGTGCTGAACAGTGGGGGGCTGTTGACGGTGTCCGGGACGGTCACGCTGAACGGGACCACGGTGAATGTCATTAGTTCCGGATTGACCACCGGGGTTTACACGTTGCTGACCGCCACGGGCGGCATTACTGGTGGTTCCACGGTGAATGCCACCCCCGGCGGTGCGGGCGTGGTGGCCACCGGTTATGCCGGGGTCGTCTCCCTCAGTGGCAATTCCGTTATCCTGACGGTCACCCAGTCCGGGGTGACCGAAACTTGGACCGATGGTGCGAGCGACCAAAACTGGGCCACCGTCAATAACTGGAGCGGTGCCTTCGTGCCTCATCGTGCCGGCGACGTCGCCACCTTCGGCACGGGGGGACTGGGTCTGCCCGTTAATCTGAACCAGCCGGAAACGGTTGGCGGTCTCGCCTTTAACAACGCCAGTTCCTACACCATCACCGGGGCGAACCCGCTGACCCTGGACGGGTCCGGTCACGGTGCGGTCATCGGGGTGAGCGCCGGTACCAGCAATGCCCTTAACACGGCGGTCGCCTTGAATGACAATGTCTCGGCCACGGTGGGTACGGGCGACACGCTCACCTTGGGCGGTTCCATTGCCAATGTCTCCAGCCCGAAGACGCTGGCGCTAAATGGCGGTGGCACGCTGGTTGTCACTGGTGCGAATAGTTACGGTCCGGCGGCAGGTGCGGTGGGCACCACGCTGGCGGGAGCCACGCTGCAAGTGGGGAACAACCATGCGCTGGGCGCGGGTGATGTGAGTATCGCCGGCAGTTCCACGGTGCAAGCGGCGGCCCCGGGCTTGAGCCTGGCCAACAATATTGCGGTGGCCAATGCGAACACCCTCGCGGTCGTGGGTGGCCCGGCCAACACCCTGACGCTCAATGGCGTCATCAGTGGCAACGGGAGTCTGACGGGAGCCGGTGCGGGCACGGTGATTCTTGGGAATGCCAATAATACCTATGCAGGCGGTACCATCCTCAACGCCGGGGTGGTGGGTATTGTGGCGGATGGCGCGGCGGCCGGAAACCCGGGCAGCCTCGGCGTGGTGCCGGCGCTCCCCACCCCTAATAACATTCTCCTCAACGGGGGTGATTTGCTGGGCGCGGCGACCCTGACCTTGAATCCCAATCGTGGCCTCGGCATTGGCTCCGCCTCGGTCGCCAACACTGCAGTGACCACCGCCTTGATTGACGCGGCGAGTGGCCAGACGCTAACCATTGGCGGGGTTATCGGCACGGCGGGCAACGTCGGCACCAACAACCTCACGGTCAACAGCCAGCCCGGGAGCACGGGCACGGTGGTCTTGGGCGGCAATGACACGTTCAACGGCACGAATATCATCGCTGGTGGCACCGAGCAATTGGGAACGCCCCTGGCCTTGCAGAACAGCACCCTCTTCTACAACAACCAGGGCGGCGTCTTGAGCTTCGGCTCCCTGACGGCGGCCACGGTGGACGGTTTCAATGGTGCGCAGAACCTTGCGCTCGTCAATGCCTCGGGGGCGGCGGTGACCCTCACCATCGGCAACGACAACTCGGGCGGGAGCTTTTCCGGTAATTTATCCGGTGTTGGTTCGTTGTTCAAGGTGGGCTCCGGCACGGAAATCCTTTCCGACGCCACTTACACCGGGGGCACGGTGGTGGGCAGCGGCAATTTGATTTTTAACCATCCCAATATCGCCAGCGGGCGGCTGGATATTTCCGGCGTCGTCCAGTTTGGATACTCGGCCATCGTGGTTGTCAACGGTGGCTCCCTGACCTCCACCAACGGCATCTATATCCTTTCCGCCACCGGCTACACCGGCACCTCCGGGGTTTATAACAACCTTTGCACCCTGACCATTACCAACAACGCCACGGTGACGGCGGGTGCGGATGCCAGCGGACGCGCCATCAGCTTCGGCACGGGCAACGCCCGGCCCGGCATTGGCCAGTATTTGCAAGTGGGCGGCGGGATGGGTGACCAAACTGTGGTGACTGCCAATGGGGCGCTGGACATGTTTTACAGCTCCGGTGGCAGCACCGTCGGCAATTGCTCCGTGTATTTGAACGGGGGCACGCTGATTGTGGATAAAATCCAGCAATCCACCGGGGGCGGCAATCAAACCGCCGACTTCGACTTCAACGGCGGTATTTTGGCGGCGGGTACCAATGACCCCGCGGGCGGTGCATTCCTTCCCGTCCTGGCGTATCTAACCGTTAATGTGACCAATGCGACGGTGCCGGCCTTCATTAGCAGTTCCAATTACACCATCACCGTGGCGGCCCCGCTCAAAGGCGGCGGCGATGCCGGCCTGGTCAAGCTTGGTTCCGGCACGCTGATTCTGAGTGGCGCCAACACTTACAGTGGCCTGACGACCGTGAGCAATGGCACGCTGCTCATCTCCGGCGCGCTCAATAATTCCGCTGAAAACTTTGCGGTCAACGATGGCCGTGCCTTCGGTGCGTACTTCGATGGCTCGGACACGCCGCAGATTGGCACTCTCACGCTGGGTCAAGCGACCGGTGCCAGCCTGCTCTTTTCCAACCTGTCCAGCACTACCTTGGCGGCGTTTCATGCGGATTACATGGATTTGAACGGCCATTGCAATCTCAAGGTGGCGGACGCAGTCAACCTTACAGCGGGTAATGAATATCCCCTCATCGAGCTGGGCGGCGGGATCATCACGAACAGCGGCGGGGGCTTCAGCCTCACCCTGCCGCCGGGCGTCACCGGGAACCTGACCAATGATTTCAACATCATTCCGGGCTACCTCACGCTGGCCTTGAACGTGACCAGCATTGTTCCGTTCACCCCGCCAGTGGTCCTGGGTCCGCCCGTGGTTGCCGGCAATAATCTGGTGCTCAATGCCTCCGGTGGCATTGCGGGTGATCCGGTGACCGTGCTGAGCACCACGAACCTCACGCTGCCGCTGGCGCAGTGGACCACGGTTGCACAGGGTAACTACGACGCTAGCGGTAATTATACCTATACCGTCACCGGGGCGTTGAACTCCGGCCTGAAGCAGCAGTTCTACATCCTTCAGGGGCAGTAACCCTTGACGCAAGGTTTTGTCGGATGCGGGTATGGGTTCGGCAAGACGGCGGGGCATCGGTTTGGGTTCCGATGCCCCGCCCGTTTTCGCGGATGGGTGGCCGCGGGATTATTCCGGGCGGTTGGGTTAACTCACCGACCAGTTCAAAATGGCTTTCTGCACGTGCAGGCGGTTTTCGGCCTGGGTGAAAATGGTGTTCGCATGCGCCTCGAACGTTTCGGCGTCGATTTCCTTGCCGCGATAGGCGGGCAGGCAATGCATTACCAAGGCTCCCGGGCGGGCGAGGGTTACCAGCCGGGCATTGATTTGATACCCTTTTAACAGGGCCAGGCGGTCCGCCGCTTCCGCTTCCTTGCCCATGGAAACCCAAACGTCCGTATATAATAAATCGGCGCCTGCCGCTGCCGCGTCCAAATCGGTGGTGCAATGAATATTGCCGCCGGCGCGGGCGAGGATTTCCGGCGCGGGTTGAAACTCCTTGGGCGCGGCGATCCGCAGTTCAAAGCCGAGTTTGGCGGCGGCAAAAATCCAGGAGACCGGCATGTTGCAGGCCCCGTCACCAATGAAGGTGACCACTTTGCCGGCGATGGGGCCGTTGGTTTCCTCGAAGGTGAAAATATCCGTCAATACCTGGCAGGGATGCTCGTCGTCCGTCAGGGCATTGATGGTTGGAACCCGGGAATATTCCGCAAACTCTTCCACGTCAGACTGGGCATAGGTGCGGATGACGGCACCGTGAATCATCCGGCCCAGCACGCGGGCGGTATCCTTAATCGGTTCACCGCGACCGAGCTGGATGTCATTGGCATTCAAAAACATCACCTGGCCGCCGAGTTCGCGAATGCCGACCTCGAAGGACACCCGGGTGCGGGTGGAGGATTTGGAAAAGATCAGGGCCCACGTCTGGCCCGCCAGCGGCTGGGTGGCGTGCTGGCCGCGTTCGCGTTTGAACCTGACCGCATCCTGCAGGATGCGGGTGAATTCCGGCGCCGCTAATTTCTCAAGAGACAACAAACTTTTCATGTCGCAAATTTTTCGGGAGTACCACCCAAAGTAGCTTTATAGACCAAAACAGGGTAACTCGTCACTTCTTTTTCTTGGCATCCGCCGCCCGCCAGAGATACCACGCGGCCGTGGTGCGGTAGGGCCGCCAGCATTCGCCAAAGGCCAGCAGTTCTTTCGGCCGGGGCATGACCCCCTTTTGGTAGGCAATGCCGAAACCATTACGCACGCCAAAATCATCCACGGGCAGGACATCCGGTCGGCCCAACTGGAAAATGAGCAGCATCTCCACCGTCCAGCGGCCCACCCCGCGCACTTCGGTCAGCCGGGCGATGATCGCCTCATCGGACAATTTCACAATTTGTCGCGAAGCCGGCACGACCCCGGAAAGGGTCTTCTCGGCAATGTCCCGGATAGCTTTGATTTTGGCGAAAGAAAAGCCGCAGCCGCGCAACTGGTCATCCGTCACCCCCGCCAGGTCGGCCGCGCGCGGGAAGCGGCGGCCGGGAAACAGCTTTTTGAAGCGGCCGAGAATGGTCTCGGCCGCCGTGCCATGCAGTTGCTGGTGCGCCACCGCTTGGACCAGCGATTGAAAGGGCGGCCGCCGGGTTTCCGGGACCAGACCGCACGCGCCGATTTCCTGAATGAGCCGCCGCATGACGGGATCGGCGGCGGACAGGTGCTGCAGGGCGGCGGCGTTCATCCCGATCAAACCAGGGATTTGACAATTTCCTCGATCAAGCTCAGGCCTTCGCCCGCTTCCTGGGGCTTGAGGTTCAACGGCGGCAGCAAGCGCACGATTTGGGTCCCGGCTGGCACGGCGAGCACCCCGGCCAGGTGCAGCCGGTTGACGAATTGGAGCGCCGCCGTTTTGTCCGTTTTCTGGAAAGCGGGAATGTTCTCGGCCAGCTCAATGCCCAGCATAAAGCCCAGCCCCCGCACGCGCTTGACCACGGTCGGGTACTGAACGGCCAGCCGGCCAAGTTCATTGGCCAGCCATTCGCCGAGTTTTCGCGAGTTGTTCGCCAGTTGCTCGGCTTCAATGACTTCCAGAATTCGCAGGGCCACTGCGCAGGCCAGCGGCGTGCCGCCATAGGTCGAGCCATGCGTGCCCGGCCCCAGCAAATCAGCATACGGTGCCCGGACCCAAAACGCGCCGATGGGAAAGCCGCCGCCGAGCGACTTGGCCATGGAAATACCATCCGGCAGGAACGTTTGCCCCTGAGGATAACCTTCAAGAATCCGCTCGTAGCTCTGAAACCGTCCGGTCCGGTAATGCCCGCACTGCACGCCATCCATGAGGAGCAATAATTTCTTTTCGTCGCACAGCGCGCGCAGGCCCAGCAGGTACTCCGGCGTGGCGGGAGTCACGCCGCCCTCGCCTTGCACCCCTTCGATCATGATGGCCACGGTGGCCGGGCTGATGGCCGCGCGGGCCGCCGCCAAATCATTATACGGAATGTGCCGGAAGCCGGGCATGATGGGTTCAAACCCTTTTTTCACCTTGTCCTGACCCGTGGCGGCAATCCCTCCCAAGGTGCGGCCGTGGAACGAATTCACGGCGGTGAGAATTTCGAACCGGCCCTCGTCGTGGCCAAATTTCCGGGCCAACTTGAACAAGCCTTCATTGGCCTCCGCACCGCTGTTCGCAAAAAAACATTTGCCGGGGCCGATGCGTTTGACGAGTTCGGCGGCCAGCCGGCCTTGCGGTTCGGTGAAGTAGAGGTTGGAAACATGGATCAGTTTCCGCGATTGCTCCAGCAGCGCCTCGGTGATGGCCGGGTGGGCATGGCCCAGGCAGCACACGGCGATGCCGCTGCCTAGATCCAAATAGGGTCGGCCACCGACATCGAACAAATAACTGCCCTGGCCGTGGCTGAACACCAGTTCAAAACGGCCGTAGCTCGGGATCACATTGGTTTTAAACAATTCCCGAATTTTTTCAAATTCGTTGTGCACGATGGCCGGCGGGATGGGAACAATTTCCTTCATGTTAAAACACCCGTCCGGTGGTTAAATGGCATTGCATGGGTGCGTTTTTAGCGAATGCTGGCGGAATGGCAAGGATTTCCTTGGAAAAACGCTCAGGGCACGATTTCCGTGCCCACGCCCTGGTCGGTGAAAATTTCGAGCAACACGGCGTGCGGCACCCGGCCATCCACGAAGGACACCTTTTCCACCCCGGATTGCAATGCGGCCACAGCGCTATCGGCTTTGGGAATCATGCCCTTGTCAATGACTCCGGATTGCTTGAGCGCAGCCACCTCGCTGACGGGCAAATGGGCGATGACCGTGGCGGGGTTTTTGGGGTCCCGCATGAGCCCCGGCACGTCACTCATGAACACCAGGCGCTTGGCTTGCAGGGCGATGGCGGCCTGGGCGGCGGCGACGTCCGCATTGCAATTGTAAACCTTGCCCTCGGCATCGCGTGCCGTGGGGCTGATGACGGGGGTAATGCCCCGGGCGATGCATTCCAGCAGCGGGGCGGTGTTCACGGCAATGACCTCGCCGACGTAGCCGATATCAATTTTGCGGCCGGGATTTTGTTTGTCGTCCAATAACAACTTGCGGCAGGTGAAGATGTCCGTGCCGGCAAAGCCTTGCACCCGGCCGCCCAGGGCGGCGATGGTGGCGACCACCTCGGGATTGATCTGGCGGGAAAGCACTTCATCCACAATGGCGACAATGGCTTCATCCGTGACGCGCTGGCCCTGAATGAAGCTGGCCTGGAGGCCGGATTCTTCCATGGCGCGAGTGATGGCCTTGCCGCCGCCGTGGACCACCACGGGGTTGATGCCGGCGGCTTCCAGAAAGACAATGTCGCGCGCCACGCCGTTGCGCACGGCGGGATCGGGCGAGTCCATGAAGCTGCCGCCGTATTTCACGACGAACGTGGCTCCACAAAATTTTTGGAGGTAGGGCAGCGCTTCGAGGAGCGTGTCCGCTTTGGCGATTAAATCTTGCACCATGTAGTGTTAAAAAAAATTCCCCGGAAATGAAAGCGCGATTATTCGTTTGCTGGGGGCGCGGAGTTAAATTGCAAATTTCAAAATTCTATCTGCCGGCCCGGCTCGAGGGGGGGAACCGGGGCGGGGGACGTTTTACCAGCCTTCCGCTTTTTTACCGGCGCTGGCTCCGGCTCCACCCGGCTCAGGACGTCGCCGCCGCTTAATTTCGTGCGGAGCTGCTGGCCGGGCCGGCATTCCGCCGGCTGGCGCAGGATTTTGCCGGTGGCGGCGTCCAGGGTGATGGAATAGCCCCGGGCCAGCACTTGGTCGGGACCCAGCAGGTTTAGGCGGCGTTCCAACTGGCGGAGCGACTCGCGCCGCTGTTTGATCACCTGGGCCGGTCGCACCCGGTGAAAACGACCGGCCAGATTTTCCAGCGCCACGGTCCGGGCCGCGGTGCCCGTCTGGATGGAGCGCAGCAGGCTGGTTTGCAAATCATCCAGCCGCTGCAAGGCATCGTCCAACCGGCGGCGGGGATGGCGGCGGGTCAGGCGCAGGTGCCACGCAGCCAGGTCCTCCCGGACCGACCGCATGCGGCGCTGCACGCGGTTGCGCAGCCAGGCGGGGGCGTCGGCGATAAATGAGCGGCTGGCAAAGAAACCTTCCGTAATGATTTCCGCCGCCGCGCTGGGGGTGGCGGCCCGGAAGTCGGCGACGAAATCGCTGATGGTAAAATCAATTTCATGGCCGATGGCGGAAACCACAGGCAGCGATGATTCAAAAACCGCCCGGGCGACGACTTCCTCATTGAACGCCCACAAATCCTCCAGGCTGCCGCCGCCGCGCGTGATCAGAATCAGGTCCAGCGGTGCCTGGCCGGCGGGGGGCGCGAGGTTGAATGCGTTCAGCCAGCGGATGGCCTCGGCGATTTGCGCGGCGGCGCCATCCCCCTGCACCCGGCAGGGGACCAGCACAATTTCCAGACCGGGGTGCCGCCGTTCAATCACGTGGAGCACATCGCGGATGGCCGCGCCGGTGGGCGAAGTCACCAAGCCGAGGCGTTGGGGATAACGGGGCAGGGGACGTTTCCGTTCCGGGGCAAACAGGCCGGCGGCGGCCAGCTTTTGTTTGAGTTTTTCAAAGGCCAGCTGGAGCGCCCCGATGCCTTGCAATTCTACCGCCCGGACGATCATTTGATACTGGCCGCGGGCCTCGTAAACCGTGAGGTCGCCTTGCAGCAGGACCTTCTGGCCATCCGCCAGCAAGGCCCGGGCCTCGCTGGCCGTGCCCCGAAACAACACGCAGCTCAACTGGGCGGAGGCATCCTTGAGCGAAAAATAAACGTGCCCGGAACTTTGAGCCCGGAGATTGGTGATTTCGCCGCTGATCCAGACCAGCCCGATGGATTTTTCGAGCAGCCGTTTGACCTGGGTGGTGAGTTCGCTGACGGAGAGAACCTTGCGCAGTTCGGCAGCGGGAAACAGCTCGCCAAAGTCCCATTGGGATTTCGAGGATTTACTACTCACGCGGTTTGGCCTTCGGTGGCCGACTGGCCGGGCATTAATGGGCTTGCGTCCATGGTACAAGGTTATCCCGAGCCACGAGGGCTGCCAAGGTTATTCAGGCACGGCGGCGCGGGATGCCGCTCATAAAATATTCGGTTGGCACCCAATTGCACCAAGTGCCTGGACTTCCAAAAGAGGGGGGCTATCTTCACGCTTTCGATGGAGCGGCAAAGAGGAATGCCAGGGTCTCGTGAAGGGGAATTATTTGCGCAATATGTCCCACCTTTGCGCAAAATGGTCGTTGGCCCGCAGGGAGGTAGTGGCTAGCCTAATGCGACTATACTATGTTCAATCCAAAAATTTCGGCCGTCGACTTGGTCGTCATGTTGATATACCTGCTCGCGATTGTGGGCTGGGGATTGTTCAATACAAAGCGGCGGAACGCGGAGGAGTATTTTCTGGGCGGGCGGGGGATGCCGTGGTTCGTGGTGGGGCTTTCGATGTTTGCCACGGTGGTCTCGAGTTCTTCGCTGGTGGGGTGGTCGGGGGATGCCTATGACACCGGCATCGCGGTGTTTAATTATGGGATTTCGGCGGCGATTGTGCCCATTGTGTTTTTTTTGGTGTTTTTTCTGCCGTTTTATTTGCGGAACAAGATTTACACCCTGCCGGAATTTTTGGAGGGGCGTTTTGACGCGCGCAGCCGGATTTATCTCTCGGTGCTGACGGTGGTGGCCTACATGTTCGCCGACCTGGCGGTCACCTTGTATGCGGGCTCGTTGATGCTGAAAATGGTCTTGCCGCAATTTAGCCTGCCAGTTTTTATCTGGGCACTGGCCATTTTAGGGGCTTCGTACACGCTCGTGGGCGGGCTTTCGGCGGTCATGCGCGTGGAATTAATCCAGGCATTCGTGCTGATGGGCGGGTCGGCGGTTTTGACGGTGACCGCCTTTGCCCGGGCGGGTGGTTGGACGGCCGTTATGCAGGCGGTCCCGCCCGGGCACCTGAGTTTAATCCGGCCGGTGAATGATGCGTCGGTGCCCTGGCCGGCCTTGTTGATCAGCCTGCCGTTGGCGGGTTTTTATTTTTGGGGATTGAGCCAGACGATGGTGCAGCGCACTTTGAGCGCGCGCAATACGAACCATGGCCGCTGGGGCAATTTGCTGGCGGGAGCGCTTAATTTTGTGATTTTTTTCCTGATGGTATTGCCGGGGATTGCCGGCCGGGTGCTTTATCCCCATCTCGAAAAAGGTGACCAAGTTTATCCCACGCTGGTGTTTGACATGCTGCCGCCGGGGATTCTGGGGCTGGTGTTGATCGGCTTTATTGCCGCCATGACTTCGGTGCTGACTTCCACGCTCAATTCGGCGCAGACATTGGTGACGATGGATTTGCTCAGCAAATGGTGGCCGGGAATGACCAGCCGGCAACAAGTGACCGCTGGCAGCATAGCGGGAGTGATCATCATTGCTGTGGCGGCCTTTTGGGCACCGCACATCCATCAATTTGACTCCATTGTGAAGTATTTCCAGCAAATCCTGGCTTACATGGCCCCGCCAGTGGTGGCCGTGTTTCTCACGGGGTTGTTCTGGAAACGGGCCAGTGCCACTGGAGCGTTTGCGGGCCTCCTGGCGGGTTTGGTCATCGGCATCAGCTTGATGCTGGGCATCCAGCACACGCCGCTGGGCAATTGGAATTTTTTATATGTCGCTCCGGTGGTGTTGTTGCTGACGCTGGTCATCATTATTGCGGCCAGCCTCGCGACGCCCCCGCCCAGCGAGGCGGTGGTCAGCCGCTATGTCTGGAATCCGGCCGTGTTCCGTGAGGAATCGCGGGAATTAGCCGGGGTGCCCTGGTTCAAAAATTTCCGAATTCTATCGCTGCTCTTATTGGGGGCCGCGGGCGTGTTTGTTTTTATCTGGCGATGATTTTTATATGAAACTTGAAAAGTTTTCCGGCAATCCGATTCTTTCCCCGAATCCCAAGCAGGCCTGGGAGAGCCTGGTCGTATGCAATCCGGGAGTGATCTATGACCAGGGTGAGTTTCACATGCTTTACCGGGCGGCGGGAAATGATGCCGAACATGTGATCCGGTTTGGGCTGGCACGCAGCAAAGACGGATTCAATTTCAAGCGAGCCCAAAAAAGGCCAGTACTTTCCCCCAGTGCGGATGGCGAGGATGCGGGGTGTATTGAGGATCCGCGGATTGTAAAGACGAACGGGCATTTTCTCATTACTTATGCGTACCGGCCCTATTTCCCGCAGCAGTACTGGCTGGCACCCGGGAATGCGGCGTTCAATCCGCGGGACAAAAGCCAGCCAAGGGCGTTTGGCGAAAACCTGACTTCCTCGGGGCTTTTAATGTCCACCGATCTCAAGACCTTCCGGCGGTTGGGCCGGATCACCGATCCTACCCTGGATGATCGGGACGTGATTTTATTTCCTGAGAAAATCAATGGCAAGTTTGTGCTCTTGCGGCGGCCGATGCAATGGACCGGGGCAAAGTACGGGACTAAGTATCCGGCCATCTGGATTTGTTTTGGGGATGATCCTTTAAAATGGGGCCAGGATTACTTGCTAGCCAAGGCGCAGTTTCCCTGGGAGCGCAAAATTGGCGGATCCACCCCGCCGCTCAAACACAAAAAGGGCTGGTTGATGATTTATCACGCGGTGGATGCCAAGGGGGTCTATCATGTGGGCGCGATGATGCTGGATTTGAAAGATCCGCGCAAAGTCCTAGCCCGGACGCCGGAGCCGATCATGTCGCCCGAGGCCAAATATGAGTGGGAGGGTCTTTATCCGCACGGGGTGGTGTTTCCGACGGCCAACGTGGTGGTGGACGGCCGGCTGTTTGTTTATTACGGGTGTGCGGACAAATTTATCGGCGTCGCCACGGTGGGTTTTGACGCCTTGGTCAATTACGTTTTGCAGTTCAAGGCTTAAATCCCGCATCCCATTTTCATGAAAATAGCGATTCCCGCCCTGGTGCTGGCAGCGGCGCTCCTGACAAAGGGCGCGCTGGCGAAGCCCGTGTCGGTCACAGTGGACACGCGCACGCCGGTGTGTACCAACTTTCTTGGGTTCGGCGTGCAATGGAGTGCGTACCCCTGGTTTGACATTTCCGAGGCCGCCTGGCAGACGATGTTTGACCGGCTGGATTACATGCGGGTGCCGATGGTCCGGTTGATGACCCGAGCTTATACGTATTGCGATGGTTTTGACACACAGGGCCAGCCCATTTATCAATGGGATAACAACCGGATGAAGAAAATGTACCGGCTGCTCGACTACTGCGAAAGCCGGCACGTAAAAGTCATTCTGGGTGAGTGGGATCATCCATCGTCGCAGCAGGACCGGCCGGACATCGCGACGGACAAGTTGCAGGCATACCACATGGACGAGAATGATCCACGCTGGCACCGGATCATCGGGGACTTGGTGATTCACCTGAGGAATGACAAGCATTACACCTGTATTGTTTATTTCAACCTGTTGAATGAGCCGAACAGCAATTCCTCCGGGCATATTGAGTTTGGCAAATGGAAGTCCGCCATCACGTCGCTGAATGCGGAATTTGCCCGGCGGGGATTGGGGGAGGAGGTAAAAATCATCGGGCCGGATGTTTGTTTCCTGCCACGCGATGGTTTCTGGATTGATTTGACGGTGCAGCAATGCCCGGAACAGGTGGCGGCGTATGATTTTCATTATTATGTGCCGGTAGCCGACCTGGAATCAGATTATTTGGAAAAGTATTGCTGGATGAAGAAGGATTACATTGACCGTTTTGATCCCAAAGGAAGAGCAAAACCATTTTTCATGGGGGAAGCCGGCATGACGGGCGGTCCGGTCCAACCACACGGAGGTAATGACAGCCAGCCCCATATTTACGAACATAATTACGGCGTGTGGATGGCGGATTACAACATTCAGTGTGCGCGGGCCGGCATGGCGGGAACCATTGCCTGGGATCTGGATGATGCCATGCACATCAACAAGGACAAGGACACACACTGGCCGGATGTGACGCGAACTTTGTTTAAGAAATGGGGTTTCTGGAACAGCCTGGCGAATGAGATCGGGCATCCGGAGGATGCAAATCTGCGGCCGTGGTATTACCCCTGGTCGTTGATGTCCCGGAGTTTTCCGCCGGGCTGCCGGATGGTGAAAACCCCGGAAACCCTGGTGACCGGACTGCGCACGCTCGCGGCCCGCTGGGGAAATGAATTTTCTCTGGCGCTGGTTAACGATTCGGATATCCCGCAGGACGTAAGCGTCACGGTTCCAGGCGGCCTAACCATTCCGGAATTACAGCGTTATGATTATTTTGCCGATGCCCGGAAGGTGGACGCCCAGGGTTTTCCGCTGCCGGCAAAATACATGCACGAGATTGATTTAGAGGCGGGATTGACCGCAAACCTGCCGGCGCGGAGCGTGGTGATTTTTACAACCGTAAAATAGAGGTCAACCTCATCAAATGCAACGCTTGCTGGATTTAATCCCCTGCGGGCATTCCTAAAAATGAAAATAAAAAGTCTCTTTTGGTCGTTAGTGCTAACCTTGCCGCTGGGCGCCAGTGCCTTGGATCTTCCCATCACGGCCGGTCCCTATGCGGGTACGATGCAATCGCTGACTAATTATGCGTGTCCGGCCTGGTTCCGGGACGCCAAGTTTGGCATTTGGGCGCATTGGGGGCCGCAGGCCGTGCCGGAGATGGGGGACTGGTATGCGCGCAAGATGTATGTTTCGGACGAGGTGAACCGCAAGACCGGCGAGCACAAGGGGCCGAGCGCGGATTACAAGGACCATCTGGCCCGGTTCGGCCATCCCTCCACCAATGGCTATAAGGACATCATCCCATTATGGAAAGCGGAGAAGTGGGAGCCGGAGCAATTGATGAAACGTTACAAGCAAGCCGGCGCGAAATATTTCGTCAGCATGGGGTCGCATCATGATAATTTTTTCATGTGGAATTCCAAGCTGCATCGCTGGAATGCGATGCAGATGGGTCCGCATCGGGATGTGGTTGGTGAGTGGCAGAAGGCGGCGAAGGCCAATGGCCTGCCGTTCGGGGTGTCCGAACATCTCGGCGCCAGCTTCACCTGGTTTCAGGACGCGCACCGGTCGGACAAGACCGGTTCCCTGGCGGGCGTGCCGTATGATGGTGCGAATTCCAACAACTGGGAACTCTATCATTTTCCGGCAGACAAGGGGGATAATGGCTGGTATTCCAAAAATCCCCGCTGGCAGCAGGAATGGTATTATGAAATCAAGGAACTGGTGGATAATTATCATCCCGACCTGTTGTACAGCGACGGCCCTGTGCCGTTTGGCAATGAGGTGGGCTTGAGCCAGATTGCGAATTTATATAATGACAGCCTTCAACAACATGGCGGCCGGCAGCTGGCGGTTTATAATTGCAAACAGGTTTCCGAAGGCCGCTGGGTGCAGGACTATGAACGCGGGGTCGGGGGCGGGATTGATCCGTATCCGTGGCAGACTGACACTTCCATTGGGGACTGGTTTTACAATAAGAATTACAAGGACAAACAAACCGGTAAAATGTATGGTTCGCCGGAATGGGTGGTGCGGACACTGGTGGACATTGTCAGCAAAAATGGCAACTTGCTGTTGAATGTCGTGCTGCGTCCGGACGGCTCGCTGGACCCCGATGCCGAGGCGATTCTCCACCGGCTGGCCGACTGGACAGCGGTGAATGGCGAGGCGATTTATGGTTCGCGTCCCTGGTTTGTCTATGGTGAAGGGGCGGTGAAACCAAAGGGCGGTTCTTTCAGTGAAAAATTTGATTTCTCAGCCAAAGACATTCGCTTCACAACGAAGGGCGCGACACTCTACGCGATTGCCTTGGGCTGGCCGGATGACGGCAACTTGGTCATCAGGTCCCTGGCCAAGATGGCGGATGCCAGTGTGAATAGAATTCAGAGGGTCGAACTCTTGAGTGCAAGGGGCAACTTCTTCCATCGGTTGTTGGGTGGCAACAGCTTGAAATTCACCCAAACCGGGGACGGGCTAGCGGTGCAACTGCCGGACACGGCACGGATGGACATGACTTGCTCGCTCCGCATCACCGGCAGCAACCTTAAACCCGCCCCTTTGCCATAAGGGGCGAGAACCAGCATTGACATGATGAAATGCGACCGGCTTAACATATCCGCGCTCCTGCTGGCGGGCGCGGCCACGTTGGCGGTGGGGCAGGCCAGCGGTGGGCAATCATGGCCGGCCAAGGCAAAACCCTTCAGGTCGGAAGACGAATCACTGAGGAATTACCAATGCCCAGAATGGTTCCGCGACGCCAAGCTGGGTATCTGGGCGGTATGGGGGCCGGAGTCGGTGCCGAGCCAGGGTGATTGGTATGCGCGCAATCTCTACCTGCAGGGCAGCAGTCAAAATAAATTCCACGTCGAGCACTACGGTCCGCCGTCAAAATTCGGGTTCAAGGATGTTATCCCACTATGGAAAGCAGAGAAGTGGGATCCCAATCGCTTAATGCGGCTTTATCAGCAGGCGGGGGCCAAATATTTCTGCATGATCGCCATGCATCATGACAATTTTGACTGTTGGAATTCGAAGTATCAGCCGAAATGGAATAGTTTGAACATGGGTCCGAAGCGGGACATCGCTGGTGAATGGCAGCAGGCGGCGCGGAACCATGGATTACGTTTTGGCATGACCGAACACCTGGCGGCCAGTTGGTGGTTTTACAGTGCCAACAAAGGCAGCGACACGAATGGTTCACTGGCGGGAGTGCCTTACGATGGGAATGATCCCCGGTTTGCGGACTTGTACTGGTCCGGCAACGAGCACCCCAGCTTCCACTATTACGGAACGGAAGTGCCTCTCGCTTACAAATTGAATTGGTACAACCGGATCAGCGACATGATAGACCGGTACCATCCGGACCTGCTGTATTCGGACAGCCCGCTGCCCTATCCCGATGATGTGGGCCGGAAGTTACTGGCGCATTATTACAACGAGAACTTGCAACAGCACGACGGCAAGTTGGAAGCAGTTTACAACTGCAAGGAAGAATCCCAAGGGCGCTGGGTGCAGGACCTAGAGCGCGGGGTGAAGGATGGGATTGATCCGCATCCTTGGCAGACCGACACTTGTGTGGGCAACTGGTATTACAAAGCGGGTTGCAACTACAAATCCACCACGACCGTGCTTCAGATGCTGGCGGACATTGTGAGCAAGAACGGGAACCTGCTCCTAAACTTTCCGCCACGTCCCGATGGCACGCTGGACGAGCAAGAGGAGAAGATTCTGGGGGAGCTGTCGGACTGGATGAAGATTAATGGCGCGGCGATCTTTGGCACTCGTCCATGGAATACTTATGGCGAAGGTCTCTCGAATGTGGTCAAAGCCGGCAGCTTTAACGAGGGAAAGCTCGCATACACTGCCAGCGACCTGCGATTCACACAATCGAAGGACAAAAAGACGCTCTATACCATCGCCCTGGACTGGCCGACTAGTGGCAGGCTGGTGGTGAAGTCACTGGCAAGTGCCGCGGGAACGATCAACGAGCTCAACCTGCTTGGGCAGGCGGGTCAAATTCATTGGCGGCAAACGGCGGAAGGACTCGTAGTTGTGCTGCCACCACAAAAACCGAACCAGCGTATTTTTGCCCTAAAAATTACCGGAATGGACCTTCAGCCGGCGACGGTTGCAAATTGAACTCAATCAACTGGGCTGGTTGCCGAACAGGCGACCCAACCGGTGCAACCAATCTTAATCTTATGAGAACCGGGAATAATAAATATTTATCGGGATTGGTTACCGGGGTGGTCGCCGCGTTTGCCACCCTGCATATGGTCGCCGAGCCGATGCCCGAGGCCCCGGTGGATTGGGTGCATCCGCTGATTGGGTCCGAGCGCTGCCGCAACTTCTTCATGACGGCGGCGGCCCGGCCATTCGGCATGGTGAAACTCGCCCCGGATACGGAAATTACCGGCTATTACCACACCGGCTACCAAAACGCCCAGACCAATATCTTTGGTTTCAGCCATATTCATGAATTCCAGATGGGTGGGCTGGCAGTCATGCCGGTGTCAGGCACGGTTAACCCGATGCCAGGGCCGGAACGATGGAAATCTCCATTTTGTCCGGAGGCACAGACCGTGGCTCCAGGCTATCAGCGAGTGCATCTGGACCGCTATGGCATTGATGTTGAGCTTACTGCCACGCGGCGGGTGGGTTTTCATCGCTACACCTATGAGCGGGCGGACGAGGCCGCCATCCTCCTGCCGCTTTCCGGGGTGTGGAACGAGGGGAGGATGTACGTGGCGGAGGTCAAACGCACGGCGCGGGAAACCCTGGAGGGCAGCCTGATATTCGCAGACGCTCGGCTCTCCACGGATTCCCGGCTGGTCATTCCGACGAAGGTTTTCTTTGTGATCACAACGGACCGCCCCGGGAAGGTGCTGAATGGCTGGCATACGCAGCAACTGTTGGGAAACATCAGTGGCATCAATGGGGAGAACAGCGGCCTGGTGCTGGATTTCGGCACCGTTCGCGCCGGCACCACGGTGCAAATGAAAGTGGCCATTTCCTATTGTTCGGTTGAGCAAGCGCGTTTGAACCTGAACACCGAACTGCCCGGCTGGGACTTTGCGGCGGTGCGCAACGCTGCCCGTGAGGAGTGGAACACCGCGCTGAGCCGCATCGAAATCGCCGGCTCGGACCAGCGCAAAGTCAAGTTTTACACTGACCTTTGGCACAGCCTGCTGGGCCGAGGCATCTTCAGCGACGTGAATGGAAAATATCCGATTTACCATGACGACCAGTACAGTGAGATCAATCATGATGTCAATGGGCAGTATCCCGTGGGCAGCAAACAACCGTTGTTCGAAATCAAAACCGTGCCGCTGGACCCCAGGGGCCAGCCGGCCTTTGCGATGCATGTTTCGGATTCCTTTTGGTGGACACAGCAAAATCTCGACACGACCTGGGGGCTGGCTTATCCCGAGGTGCTGCGCGAGTTTTGCAATTCTTGGCTGCGGTTTTATGACGACACTGGCGAACTGCCCATGGGGGCGACTGCCGGGCGGCTGGATCACATTATGTCGGGTGACCAGGCTGCGCCCTTGCTCGGCCGGGCGGTACAGATGGGACTGCCGGGGGTGGATGGCGAACACGCTTTGAGGGCGATGAAAGCCCTGCACCAAGGCAATAATCGACCGATGGGTGATGTGGACATCTACGCGAAGTATGGCGGCTGGATGCCGGCGAATTTGGGCGAACACAAATGGTCGGTCACCCGCACCGTGGAAAATTCCTTTTGCGACTGGATTCTCGGGGAGGTTGCGCAAAAGCTGGGGCATGCCGCCGACGCGGACATTTATCTGCGCCGCTCGCTGGGCTGGACCAACTTGTACAATCCGGCGAGCGGCTGGCTCCAACCGCGGAATTCGGATGGCACGTGGGTTGAGCCCTTCGATCCGCTGCCGTATAATAGCCCGGGTTTTCTCGAGAGTTTTTCCGCGGTGCTGACATGGTTTCCCGTGAACGACCTGTCTGGCATGATGCAAATCATGGGCGGACGGGAGAAAACCATCCAACGGCTCAACGAGCAATTTGAGCGCGCCGAGCCGCAGCATTTTCGCTTCGGCTGGTTGCAATATGAGAACAACACCGGCTTTCATCATGCGCATCTATTCAATTTGCTCGGTGATCCCGTGAAGTCCCAGCGCTGGGTCCGCGAGGTTTATCAGGCCAATTACAGCCTGACCAATGCCTCGTCCGATGCTTATGCCCACGACGATGAGGATCAAGGCCAGATGGGGGCACTGAGCGCACTCATGGCCATGGGTTTGTTTCAATTGCGCGGGGGGTGCGAGGTCAATCCGAGCTATGAACTCACGGCTCCCATGCTGGACCGGGTTTGCATTCACTTGCAACCTGACTGTTATCAGGCAAAGGACTTGGTTATCACGGCGGGGCCGGATCCCGAAAAAAATCCCTATATTCAGTCGGTCACCCTCAACGGGCAACGGCTCAGCAAACTGGTGATCACCCAGGCGCAGATCAATCAGGGTGCACAGTTGAATTTTTTACTCTCCGACAAACCCAACCCCGCATGGAGCCAAGCGAAATGAAATCGCGGTGCAGTAGGATATTTTCCCCGGACATTTTCACTGACTGGTGGCTGGCTGGTGCTCGGCCCTTGGCCTTCATGTGTGAAGCGTTACTGGTGGGCTGCTTGAGCCTGGCAATTACCACCGGTGCGCAAGCTGGCCCGACCAATGCCGTCACCGCCCTGGCACCAGTGAGTGTGTCGACCAGCCGGTCCAGTGGAATTTACCAAGTGGGCGAGCCCATCCAGGTGCGGATTCAAGCGCGCCGACCAGCGGATGAAGCTGTGCGAACAATTGACTACACGGTTAAGTTGCACGGGGCGAAGTGGCTGGCCGGCGGCGAGCTCCCGCTGACAAATGGCGTGGCGGAATTCACCACAAAGCTCACCGAACCGGGATCCATGCTCTTTACCATCAGCGGCACCAATGCCGCCGGCCAGAAGTTTTCTACCCTGGCCGGGGCGGTGGCCGACTATCGGGAAATTCGCTGGCCACAACCGGCGCCGGATGATTTTGATGCATTCTGGGATGCCAAACTGGCCGAGTCGGCGCATTTGCCGCTGAATGCCCGGGAGGAGCCGGTACCCCTGCCGGCGGAACCTGGGATTGATTACCGCAAAGTCACGCTGGATAATATTCATGGCTCGCACGTTTACGGCCAGCTAGCGCATCCGCACAAAGCGGGAAAATATCCCGCCATCTTACTGGTGCAGTATGCCGGGGTGTATCCGCTCAAGCGAGACAATGTCACCGGCCTGGCCCGGGAAGGCTGGTTGGTGTTGAATATCAGTGCGCATGATTTGCCCTTTGATTTGCCGGATAATGAGATGCAAAAACTCGCGGATGGTGCGCTTAAGGAATACACGACAATCGGTCAGACGAATCGGGAGACCAGTTATTTTTTGAGAATGTTCATTGGCTGCCAGCGGGCGGTTGAATATCTCACCATGCGGGAGGATTGGAACGGCCGGGTCTTGTTGGTTAAGGGGACGAGCCAGGGCGGGTTGCAGTCGATTGTGGCGGCGGCTCTGGACCCCAAGGTGACTGCCATCATGGCGTTGGAACCGGCGGGTTGCGGCAACACGGCGCAAAGCAGTGGGCGGGCGTGGGGCTGGCCTTACTGGCAGGCGCATGCCCAGGGGCCCGAGGCGGCGGAGATCATGGAGACCAGTCGCTATTTTGATGCCATCAATTTTGCGCATCGGGTTAAATGTCCGACATTGATAGGTCCAGGCTTGATGGAAACCACGTGTCCGGCCTCGAATGTGCTGGCGATGGGCAATTTGGTGTCCGGTCCGGTGGAAGTGGTGATTCTGCCGCAAGCGGGACACCAGGCGCACAATGACAAGCGGGGTGAAACGCCGTTTAACCAGCGATCGGCAGCCTGGCTGAAAGCGCTGAAAGAAGGACAAATGTTCGGTGAATTTGCACCTCTTAATATGCCAGCGAAGTAAATGCCAGATTTTGTCATACTGAATTTTAAAACATTCAACGTCAACTCTGTTTAGGTCTACTGAAGCGCTGAATCTGATTGCTCCCGGTGGCTGGGAGATTGATCTGCGGACGCATTAGTAAGGTCAGTATTAAATCAGCATCTTCAAGGTCCCGCCGGGCGGTTGGTGCTCACCAGCACAGCTTCCGGGTAAGCGGCCGCCATGCCGGCGATTTGGTCGAGAATGCCGGCTGGGTTTTCATCCGTAAAGGACCAGTCCAGGGCACCGGCGTAGCCGCGGTCATGGAGTGCGATGTGCAAATTCTTGCCACAGTTGGTGCAACCCACAAATGAGAATTCTGCCACGACCAGTGGCTTGTCTAGTTTCCAGGTGGCGGCGGCGTGCTGAAAGGGCGAACGTTTGTTACCACCGGCCCAGTCATAATAATGCACCATATAAAAATCCAGGGTGCCTTGGGCATCCCCGCCAGCGGCAATCAACCGGTCATCCCGGTAATAATTAAAATTGTCGGGGTGGGCGCTGCCGGGAAGTGTTACGTCGGTGGTGGAGAACAGCGCCCAGGCACCGTTGGACACCCGGGCGGATGGATCCGCCCGGTGGATAGTCCCGGCACACTGATTGACAAATTTTTGCACGTAAGTAATGTTCACCCGATAAGTGCTCCAGCCGAATTGCGGGGTCATGCCCTCCGGCTCATTGAAAATTTCCCAGGCCACAATTGCCGGATGCCCTTTCAGTCCTTTAACCATAGGGGTCAGGGCGTTGGTGAGGTAATAACTGCGGCAAGTGTCGTTTGTAAGAATGGCATAAGAACGGGCCGTGAGTCCGGCAAACTCGGTATTGAACTTGCCCTGCAACATATCAAACGACCAAAGACATAAAATCAGTCCAACCTGGTTCGTCCAGGCGCAAGCGAGAATTTGCTTCAGATCGCGGACTGTGTTTACCCCCGGTCCTGTGACCTTGTTTCCACTCCAAACGGGAGTGTTTCCACCATGAATATGCACCCAGAGTCTCAGGCAATTGCCGCCGCTGGCGTGGACCTTGCCGAAAATGCGGTTGAAATACGCCATGTCGGTTCTGGCGTTGGGACCAACATCGTTAGCATAATTTCGCCAGGCAATATTGGCGCCATTCAGGAATAAATTCTGACCATTAAATGTGATCTGGCTGGTTTGCGCACCGGCGGTGAGCGCCCAGAGGGCAATGCTGGCCAGGGTATTCATCAGCCATTTCATAGCTCGGTTCATAATTATTGCCACCACCTCCTTTTCGCTGTAGTTAAGCTTGTCGCTGGTGGATAATCTAGCCATGCCGGAATGAGGCGTCCCCGGGAGGTTTGCTGTTAATTTTCTGGACCCAGGGGTGTTTCTTGAAAATATCTCCCTGCGTGATCAATGACGCATTTACTCGGGGCGGAAATCGTTCGGGGAGGCATTGAGCACTCGTTTAAAGGCCGCCCGCAGATTTTTTCCAGTGCCAAAACCGCAATCACGGGCAATATCCTCCGCCGAGCGGCGGTTATGGGCGGTGAGCATGGCGCGCGCTTTTTGGAGGCGCAAGTTGATGAGAAATTCGCCGGGCGAGGTTTGGCGCTCCTCACGAAAGCGGGTTTCGAGGAACCGGCGGGAAACCCCGGCGGCCTCGGCAACGGCATTAATTTTGAAAGCCCCCGCAAAATTCTGCTGCATGAATTGAATGGCCTTCCTGATGGCCGGGTTGTCCACGTGCAGCACATCCGTGGAGGCACGGGCGGCCACTTCGGAGGGATCGATCAAAATGGGTTCGTGGTGGGCCAGGCGGCCTTGAATCAACCGGTCCAGCAAACGGGCGGCCTCGTACCCCATGCGGTACGCGTTGACGCAGACGCTGGTGAGGGTGGGGGTGGAAAACTCGCAGACCATCAAGTCGTTGTCCGAGCCAATCACGGCCACTTCTTCGGGCACCTTGAGACCGATTTCGCGGCAGGCGGAAAGGACGATCAGGGCACGGTAATCATGCACTGCAAACAAGCCGACGGGCAGGGGGAGGGTCCTTAACCAGCGTTTAATCGGCTCGTAGCGCTCATTCCACAGGGCGTCACGGGTCATGTGGGGCAGGCAGAAGCTGTTGACTTTCAGGCGCGCCTCGCGGGCGGCGAGCTTGAACCCTTTCAAGCGTTCGTCCGAATACCACCGCCCCTGAACGCCGTGGTAGGCCAGGTTTTTCAGGCCCAGGCCGATGAGGTGCTCAGCGGCCAGCCGGCCGACGAGCTGGTTGTTCTGCGCCAGCCGCGGAATGTCGCAATCAACTCCCAGATCCTCCCCAATATTGACCATGGGGATGTCCCATTTGCGCAATTGCTCGGATTGCTTGCGATCATTGGCCTGTAAAATAATGCCATCCACCTGCCAAGATTTCAGCCGGGACCAGTCGAGGGGGAAATCATCGGCACTATCCGGGTTCACCGGGCAGGAGGTCAGCAGCCATTTGCGCTCGTGGGCGTACTCATTAACCCCATTGAAGAAACGGGTAATGCCCCAGGGTTTGGAGTCCGGCAGGGCGACGGCGATTTTGAGAGGTCGGCTCATGATGCAAATTGGGTTTGCGCAAAATATACCACTCTTGCGCAAATTGTCCATTGCTACGCGCGGCGAATAATTTAAGGTAGAGTTCGTAAACCAAAATTGTCAACCACCGATGAACGCGTTATTTCGTCCCTTTATTTCCGCTGAGCGCCGGTCCTGCCCCAATCAACCCACCGGCGGGTCCGTTGGCAGTTGGCGGGAAATGCCCGCGGGCAGGAGTGGGAGTGACCGCCCATGGCGGGCCGGATTCACCCTGATTGAACTGCTGGTCGTGATTGCCATCATCGCCATCCTGGCCGCCATGTTGCTGCCGGCCCTTGCCAAGGCGAAGCAGAAAGCCGCTTCGGCGGCCTGTCTCAGCAATCAAAAGCAAATGGGGCTGGCTTGGACCATGTACAGTAATGATAACAAAGATTACCTGGTCAACATGAATAACATGACCAACTCCGACCCCTCCTACACCAGTGGTCTCAACCAAGTTCCCTGGCGCTTTCAATACGCGTCCAGCCAGGAACCCAACAACCTGCCCAAAGTACCGGTGCAAGGCTCGATGGATGCCCAAACTTACACCAAGCTTCTGACCGAGCAATGCGTCATCCAAGGTGCCTTTGGGCTCTATTTGAAAAATCCCGATGTGGTGAATTGCCCGGGGGACACGCGCAAACAATTGAGCACCGCGAATTATGCTTTCTGCTCTTACTCGGGTGCCACTGGTCTTAATGGCCAGGCCTGGGGCAACGATCCCAGCAAGGCAGAAATCCTCACCAAAATTTCTGATGTGCTCCACCCGACCGACAAGTTCGTTTTCGTGGAGGAAAACGATCCACGCGGACAAAATGAAGGCACTTGGGTGATGAATGTCAGTGGTTCGGCGGCCAATAACTGGTCGGGCACCACCATTTTGGATTCGCCGGCCGCCTTTCACGGCACATCCAGCACCTTCAGTTGGTCGGACGGCCATGCCACCTCGCGCCGCTGGCTGGATAGCGCCACTATTGCTTATGCGGCCAGCATGAATATTTCTAAATACAACAACCCCCCGCCGCCGACGGACCGCGACGCGGTTTTTCTGATTTCTGGGTACGCCTTTCGCGGCAACCAATGACGTGGATCCGACCTTGCTGAAATCCTAATTTCTTCGTTCACGCACCGGACTCTGGCCGCCCCAAGGAAAATTCCAAAAAATGGAAATTCCTTCAACAGCGAAACCGGCACCTTCTAAACCAGATCCAGACCCTGCGATGCAAAAGACCTTTCCAAACCTCCGCAAAGTCACCGCAAAAGTGATCAGTCTGCTGACCGCCGTCTCAGTCTGTGAGTTTGGCGTAATTGCCCTGGCGAGCCAGTGCGGCATCCATTGGGTGAACCCGGCTCGATTTTTAACCCGCCTGGTCGGGGAAATGCGTTTGGTGCGCAAAAACTCCTGGTTTTGCGCAAAACGTCCATTGCTACGCGTGCCTATTACTTTAATGTAAGGCCTGTTATCCAAAAACTCTGAACCATCGATGCCTACGATATTTTGTACCATTGTATCCGGATGCCGATTTGCAGTGGGGAAACCCGAACTCGTGAAAATTCTCATCCCAGTGCCAAATCACCCTCGCTTGTGCCACCCAACCTGCGTTCGTTTTAAATAATTCCTTCAATCCGCAACCATGAACACCAAACCCAACGATAAAAGAGTAATGACTATGCAAACCATAATTCGAACCCGCTCCCGCACGCTGGCGGCGTGGATCACCTGCCTTTGCTTGCTACTGGGCACAGTACCGGCGCTCCAGGCCCAAACCACCAATACTTGGGTTGGTTCCAACACGGTCTGGGGAACTTCCAGCGCCTGGTCACCGGCCAATATTCCCAACGCAGTGGATTCCGTAGTCACATTCAACAACACCACCAATACGATCAACAATCCCAGTTCCAGTGTGAAGTACACAGTGGGCACGCTGAATCTGACCGGGGGCTCCACCATTGGTCTGGCGGGTGCCAACCTGGGCTTAAACTTCCAGACCTCCGTCGGCACGCCGGTGATTAATGTGTACAACAATGGGGGCGTGTATTGGTATTGGACTCAGTCCGGCACGCAGGGCTTCACCAAACTGGGCGGGGGATCTTTGACAGGCCGTTTCAGCAACACACCCAACCCATTCACCGGGCCGATCAACGTAGTCCAGGGTACGCTCGGGCTTAATTGGGGGTATAATTTGGGCAATGCCAGCAGCCTAACGCTTTCCAACGGCACGACTCTGCTCCTGCAGAACAGTGCCAACGCCTCGACCGCCGGCATCAATGCCGTGCTGCAACCATTTCCGGTTAATCTCACCGGGGGCGGCACGGTGACCCTGGCGTCCAGTTATGTTGGGCAAAGCTTGATCATTCCTGGCAACGTGCAGAGCAGTTCCGGCACGGCGGTAAAATGGAACGGGCCGGGCTTCGGCGTCCTGGCGGGCACCAACACGCTGGCGGGTCTGACCGTTGGCAGCGGCAACCTGGTCATCAGCACCGCCACCACCAATTACGGTTCCATAACGGTGGCTGCGAATGCCACCAACGGGGTGCTGGCAACGGTGCCCGGCAGCTCTTTGACGGTTTCCAATTTGACCCTGACCGGAACCAACAATTCAGTTTTGGAATTTAGCGGGGGGTGGCTGGGCACACCCACGGTGCCCATGCTGGTGGTAACGAACCAACTCATATTTGTCACTAATGCACCCGCGCCGATTTTGCTGACCGGCGGCGGTTGGCAAACTGGCAGTGCCATTCCTTTACTGCAGTTTGGCAGTCTGGCAAACACCAATGCCGCCGGGGTGTTTGGCTCGTTTACGCTGGGGGCGCTGCCCAAAGGCTTCACGGCCGCATTGGTGGATGGCACTGCCAGCAACCAAATCAATTTAAACATTTCGGCCATCGCCCCCCTGGTATGGAGCCCGAGCACGGCCAATGCCAACTGGACGGCGGCCGGCAACTGGACATTAAGCGGTGGGGCCACCGGACAGGCTTATACCGAAACGGTGCAATTTGGCCCGGCGGTGGTTTTTGATGATTCCCTCGCCCCGGCCGGCCCCAGTATTCAAGTCACCAACAACACATATCTTTCGCCGAATAGTGTGGTGTTTAATAACTCGACCCACAACTACACCTTGCTGGGCAGCGGGGGCATCGAGAACAATGCCAGTGTTACCTTAAATGGCAGTGGTTACGTGACCAACAGTCAGGCCAACACCTATTTCGGCAACACGGTTCTCAACGCGGGTACGCTGGTGCTTAACAATATTCTCGCCTTGGGTGCGGTCGGCACCAACGGTGGGGCCAATGCGGCTTTCGGCACCATTAATTTCAATGGCGGCACCCTGCAGTTCACCGCCAACAACACCAATGATTATTCCAGCCGGTTCAGTACGGCCGCCAATCAGGCCTACTCCCTGAACACCGGGGGCAAGAGTGTTGCGCTGGCCACGCCGCTGACCAGCATTGGCGGCAGCTTGACCGTGGCGGGTAATGGCCTGCTGACGTTGAAGGCCGCTAGTACCTATACTGGCAATACCACGAACAGTGGCACCCTCAGGTTAGGCATCGCCAACGCTCTGCCGGTAACCACCGCCCTGTCGCTCGGCGGCGATGATGGAACGTCCGGCACCCTCGATCTGGCCGGCTTCAGCCAGCAATTGAGTGGTTTAACCTTCAATCCCAATGCCAGCGCCGCCACCATCACCAATAGCAGCAAGCTTTCGCCTGCCATCCTGGTTTACAATGGCGGCACGAGCACTTTCGCTGGGAGTATCGTGGATGGCACGGCGAATGGTGCCAATGGCGGCCAGGCCGTTTCTCTCACCGTTGCCGGCGGGGCTTTAACTTTGGCCGGGCAGAATACTTACACAAACATCACCACCATTACCAATGGGGCTAAACTCTATGTGACGGGTTCCCTTACCTCGACGAACATCACGGTGGCCGCTGGTTCGCTGCTGGATGTAGCCGGCATTACTTATGCGGTCAGTCCGGGCGCTAGCTTGAACGGCATTGGCAAGGTCAACGGCAATGTGGAGGTTCCCGGACTCTCCGCCATCCAACCGGATGCCCTGGGCGCGACGTTGAACCACGGCACGCTGACATTTAGCAATAATTTGACCCTGGACCCGGCGGCCACATGCAACCTCAATGTTGCCCCGACAGCCGCGAGCGCCAACAACGACCGGCTGTTGGTGCTGGGCCAATTAAACGCGAACGATCCCAATGGCAACACGATTAATATTCAAGGTCCGGCGGCCCCGGCCACTCTGGATACCGGCACTGATTACCTCCTGATTTCCTCCCCTAACAATACCATTTCCGGCACCTTTAACGCAGTGCCGAACTGGGTGGGAGCCAAACCGGCCAACTATGCCCATTACACGGTCGTAACCTCGGCGAACACGGTCACACTGCATTACTCCCAAGGGGTATTACTGTCCGGCGCGGGCGCGGTGACCCCGGTAATTGGCACCCACCAGAACTATTCCTTCACGGTATTGGTGACCCCCGGCACCGGTAGCACTGGCATTGGCGTGACGGCTGATTTTTCGATGCTAGGCGGCGCGGTGCAAACCTTCGCGCATTCCGGCAATGTTTATAATTACACTTATGATGTGCCAGGATCCGTGGCCCCGGGGAATTATGCCGTGCCCTTCACGGTGACGGATGCTCAAGCCGACAGCTTTAACGGGTATTTCTATCTGACCATCGTTAATGGCACTTTGGTTTGGAATGGCGCGGCCGGCAACAATAACTGGAGCGGTTTGAACTGGCTCAATGGGGCCACCCCCGACACTTCGGGTGATACCGGCGATGCCTTGGTGTTTACCGGGAACACCCGGCTCGCCCCGGTGATGGACAATTCATATAATGTTGCTGCGGTCACCTTCAGCAACAGCGCGGGTGCCTTTAATATTACCACGGCAGGTAACACCCTGACATTGGCTGCCAATGGCGTGGTGGAAAATGATTCGCCTGCCACTGAGTCCCTGGATGTGCCGATCAACCTGACCTCCGGTTCGCAGCTCAACACGCCCGCCGGCAACCTCATCGTCGGGGCCCTGGGTGGCAGTAGCGACGGCTTTGCCAAGAATGGAAGCGGCAATTTAACCATCGATGGGGCGGCCGGCACCTGCGGCTATTCCGGGAACACCACGCTGGCTGGTGGCACCCTGGCCATTACCAATGCGGATGAGGTGCTTCCCGCTGGCACTACTGTGGCCTTCACCGCCCCGGCCACGCTTGATTTGGGGGGCCATAGTCAGACGGTTGGCAATTTGAACCAGTCCGGCTTGTCCGGTGGCAGTATCATTTTAACCAACGGCAATCTGACCGTGGCCGGTCCGGGGGTAAATTTAACGGCCAACACAACGGCACCACTGGCCACGACCATTGATTTGAGTGGCTTGAACAGTCTCACGCAAAACGCCGGAAGCATGACCTTCTACGGCTCCCTAGCCGCCAATTCGACGGTCAAACTGGCACAAACGAACTATCTCACGCTCAACGCGCTTTACTTGGCCAATGGCGGCCTGACGGCTGCGGCTCCCAGCGACACGGCCACGCTGTTGCTTGGCCAGTCCAATGTCTTCAATATCTCCACCATCCAGTTGGGCGGTTACCATAATGCATCGGGCACGATCGCTTTCAATGGGGGCTGGAGCAATCCAACGCTGGTTTTGCGTGGCCTGAATGGCTCCGGTTCGGCGGTTGCGAATTTTAATATTGGGGTCAATAATAACGGCAGCAACCCCGCATTCTCGTTTGACACCCGGGCGGGTACGATTGATGCCGTGGTTAATAACCTTTATATTCTCAATAACAACTCCGGCGGCGGCACTTGGGTGGATACGCTCAGCCTTTCGAACGGGATATTCACGGCGGGCACCATTTATATGGGCTACGACAATGGCTCAACCGCCGCCACGGGTGGCTCGGCGGTGGTCAATCAGAATGGCGGCACCATGCTGGCCGGCAATCTGAAACTCAATGCGAATACATCGACGGGAATTCCGTCCCTGATTTCCACCTACAATCTTGGCTTTGGAGTGAACGGCACCGGCCTGTTAAGCGCCGCTGCCATCAGCATTGGGGCCACCCAGCCCATCACGAACAGCAGTGCCACGCTCAACTTTATCAATGGAACGATTGAAAATTATGATCCTGCTTTGGGCCAGGCGGACAGCCTTGGGGTGGTGAATGGCGGCTCGACCAGCCCGGAAAACCTGGATATTGCCGGCCAGGCCGGTGCTGAGGTGGCCAATAATTCCACCACCCTGCACATTGTGCTGGCGGCGACAGGCACGCATCATTTTTATGCCGAAAGCGGGTACACCATCACCGAAGAACCCTCCGTGCAGATAAGTGGCAGTGGCGGGTTGACCGCCAGCGGTCCCGGACTCGTAATCCTCGCGGGCACGAACAATTATACCGGCAACACCACGGCGGGTGCGGGCACCTTGGAAATCGTGCAGCCGGATTTGTTCTGGCGGTCCAGTGTCACGGTGTCCAACGGCGCGGTATTGCAACTGGATTTTGCGGGCACCAATCAAATCGCAGCGCTTGTCATCAATGGTGTCAGCCAGACCCCGGGGCTTTATAACAGCAGCACCCACCCTGGTTTGCTGGCCGGGCCGGGCAGTTTGGTCGTGGTGCCGGTTCACACTAATGCCTGGCTGACCTCCCTGGCGCTCAACCCCGAGGACAATCTCACACCGGCGTTTGCCACCAACGTGTTCGCTTATAATGCGACCAATGGTTCGGGGGTCAAACCAACCGTGACGGTGGTAAACGCGGATGTGACAGCCACCAACCAGCTGATCCTCAACGGACGCAACTTGCAGTTACTGGCCTCGGGCGTGCCCAGTCTGGTCATCACCAATCTGGGGCCGGGCACGACGAACGTTCTGAAAGTGCTGGTTACGGCGCAGGATGGGGTTACCACCAATCTCTATGTGGTAAACCTCACGCAAATCACGGTGAATGCCAACCCCTTCACCCTGACCAGCAGCCTGGGCGGTGGCAACCTGAACCTAAGCTGGCCGGCGGACCGCTTGGGCTGGCGTTTGCAGGTGCAGACCAATGCGGTGACCACGGGTCTCAACAGCGTTTGGTATGACTGGCCGAATTCGACGAATCTCAACAGTGTGAGTATTCCGTTGAACCCGGGCAATCCCACGGTGTTCTTCCGGATGGTCTATCCGTAAATGAATTAGCCTGGCCAGTTTGGGTTTGGCCGGGTTTGGGTAGGGACAGTCGCGGGGCGCCGATTGGGTTGGGCGCCCCGCGTTTTGCTTTTTATGGATGACGGGTGCGGTGACGCGCGCGCCAAACGAATGGTGGCGACCGAACCATGGTCAAAGGCGTGGACGTTGGTGGCGCAAAGTCCTTCGGGATAGGTTTGGGGCAGTGCGCCTTGATCCCCCCGGCGGTTGCGTTCCAACGGTTCCACAGCCCGGTTGGTGTCGAGATGAATCCGGGCGTCAAACAGCCGGCACAGTTTTCCAGGCGATTGGTGCAAAATCATTAAATAGCAGAAAATATCATTAAATTGGCCGGTTTTGATAAGTTTGCAATCAAGCTGACAGCGTCAGGAGGGCAGGTGGAGCCTGGAATGAGGGGGTGACTACAAAGACCAATGGGGAATACCAACAAGGCGGTTACAGGAAAGCTCTGAGCTAGATCGGCGAATAGACATAAGACGAGCTGAAAAATATAAGTATAATAATAAGTAACAGTAAAAAATGGGGAGCTTGCGCAAATTACCCCAGGTTTGCGCAAACCGTCCTTTGTTGCGCGGGCGCCTGGCGCGCTACTATGGGCGGGTAACTCAAGCACTGACTCATTTATGCCCAAATTAATTTCTGCCGCTCCCTCCCGCCAACCATTGACGCCAGCGACAAACCGCGAGGATTCCCGGCGGCTGGCGGTGGCGATTGGTCCCCGGGCGTTTACGTTGATCGAATTGCTCGTGGTGATTGCCATCATCGCCATTCTGGCGGCCATGCTGCTTCCGGCGCTGGCCAAGGCAAAGGACCATGCCAAATCCATTCAATGTGTGAGCAATACCAAGCAACTGGGTTTGGCGGCCATGCTGTACGCTGGCGAAAATCAGGATTTTTTACCGTCCATCAATTCCCAGCCTTATCAAGGGGGCATGATTAACTACACGAATTGGTGGTTTATCATGATCAAAGGCTATATTGCCGGTTTGAACACCACCAACAATGGCACGGTGTGGCGCTGTCCCGTGGTGACGGGGGCGGACATTAATGCCGGGGATACGGCCTATTTTGGTGTGACCTGGCAGGGTTATGGGCCCTGCCAGGGGCAGTATTTTAACTATCCCACGGTGCCCAATGGTTCGGGCAGCAAGAAACTGGGCAGTTTGCGGCGCTCCTCCCAGCTCTGGTTGTTTGGGGATGTGGGCACGCCCAAGGTAACCTGGCCGGATACCCAGCCTAAGTGCGGGTATTGGACGGATGTCACTTTTGGGGCCAGTCTGACGGGCTGGAATGGGGACAATCCCCAGAAGCAGCCGGCGATCCGGCATGACAGCAATACGCGGGCGGTGTTTGTCTGTTGCGATGGGCATGTGGAGAAATGGAATTGGCAGGCATTGCGGGGCGATCAAGCGGACTTCATGGGGGTTAATTCTTATTAAACTCCGCATCACCCTTAACCGTAAATTACCCTGTGAGACGCATCCTGATCCTGCTGGGCTTTTGGCTGGGGGCGGACCTGGGGGTGCCGGCCCAAAGCACCTGGACCGGGCCGGCGGGGGGGCAATGGGGGGTGGCCACCAACTGGTCGCCCAATGGCACTCCCAATGCGGTGAACGCCGTGATTAATTGGACCAATAATGTGCAACCTTATTTGACGGTGGGAGGTCCCTTTACGATGGGCACGGTGAATTTTTTGACAGGCAGCGGCAGTCTGGCTTTGGGGGATAACACCAGTAATGACCTGCTCACGGCCCAAACGAGCACCGGCGCCCCCACCTGCTACGTGACCAACGGGGGGAATGTTTATTTTTACGTCCGGCTGTCCGGCACGCAAGGCTTCGTGAAGACCGGGCCGGGCACGCTGACGTTTCGATATAATGGCATGACGCAGCCGTACACGGGCACGGTCGCCATCCTGGGAGGAGCGCTGGGGATTCAGGCGGATTACAGCCTGGGCAATACGAACAACCCCGTCATCATCACCAACGGCGCGAGCTTGAATGAAGCCAGCAGTGCGAATGGCGGGGTATTCTGGCTATCGCCGGCGCGCACCCTGACCCTGGCGGGCGCGCAGGCGCAGGTCGCGGTGGGTGGGGCCGCTTATACCTTGGTGATTCCGGGCGTCATTAATGAGAATCCCGCGGGCGCGGGTTTGCTCTGGAGCAGTGCGGGGGAACTCATTCTTTCCAATGCGAATACGTTTACCGGGGCTTTGACCATGACGGCCGGAACGGTAGACCTGGCCCAGGCCCAGGCCGCCCAGTTCGCCACACTGACGGTAAATGGCGGCACCCTCCAGTTTGACCAGGCGGTGCAGGGCAATGCTTTCACGCTGGGCGGTTTGGCCGGAACGGCGGGGTTGGCCCTGCAAAATAATGCCGTGCCACCGGCGCCCATTGCCCTCACGGTGGGAGGCAACCAGGCCAGCACCACGCTGGGGGGCGGGCTGACCGGGCCGGGTTCGCTGACGAAGACCGGTGCCGGCTCGCTGACGCTGGGGGGCGCGAACCAATATACCGGCACCACGACGGTGCTGGCCGGCAGGCTCATCACCACCACTGCCAGCACGGGGGCGGGGGCAGTGAGCGTGGCGGATGGCGCGACGAATCAGGTGCAGGTCAGCACGCCGGGGCAGACCCTGATCACGGGCAGCCTCACGCTGGGGGCGCGCAGCGGCGCGACGATGGAATTCAATAATTTGGTGCTGGCCAATCCGGTGGCCCCGATGATGCTGGCCACGAACCTGGTCTTGAATGGAAGCAACACGGTCAATATTTACGGCCCGGCCTTTGCTTATGCCGCCGGAACCATTCCCTTGCTCGCCTATACGAGCAAGCGCGGGAGCGGCAGTTGGGTCCTGGGCGTCCTGCCGCCGGGCATGGCGGCCACTTTGCATGATACCGGCTCGCAACTCCAACTGGTGATCACTGCGGCGGGCAATCCGACCGTAACGGAAAGGGTCAGCTTCGCCTCCACGAACGCGGGCAGTGTGATCAACCCCGCGTTTTGCGGGCTGAGTTATGAGAAGAGCCAGCTGGCCGGCAGCCTGTTTTCCAGCGGCAACACGGCGCTGCTCCGGGTGTTTGGCCAACTGCCGGCCGGTGTGCTGCGGGTGGGGGGGAATTCAGTGGACATGGGGTGTTGCTGGGGCGGGGTGTCGAATTTGACCGCCATCACTCCGGCGCAAGTGAGCACTTTTGCGGGGTTCGTGAATGCCTTGCCGCCCGGCTGGCAGGTCATCTATGGCATTAACATGGCGGTGAATTCGCCGACCAATTGCGCGGCCGAGGCGGCTTATGCTGCGGCGGTGCTGGGCCCCCGGTTGCTGGGTTTTGAGATTGGCAATGAGCCGGACCTTTATCACGACAATACGAATTATTTCCCGGCCAGTTATAATTATGGGAATTTTCTGCCGGCCTGGCGGTCGCTCGCGGCCGGCATTACCAAGGCGGTGCCGGGCTGGGCGGTGACGAATGCCGGTCAGGGCTGGACACTGACCGGTCCGGCTGCTTCGTATAATACGGCGGGTTATACCGTGCCGTTCGCCAGCAACGAGGCGGGGGTGGTTTCGCTGGTCACGCAACATTATTACCGCAACAGTGCGGCGGCCAGCAACGCCACCATGGCAGTGTTGCTGACGCCGGATCCGAACCTGCCGGTGACGGTGAGCAACCTAGTGGTGGCGGCAGCGGCCAATCATCTGCCCCTGGGCTTTCGGATGGACGAAGCGGGTTCATTTGCCGGCGGCGGGAACGGGGTCAGCAGTCAGTATGGCGCCGCCCTGTGGACGTTGGACGTGATGTTCACCGAGGCTGTCGGAGGCTGCCAGGGGGTCAATTTTCACGGCGGCTGGGCGGGAACGTACAGTCCCATCTGGACCTCGGGTGCCACGGTGGTGGGGATTGGGCCCGAGTTTTATGGGCTAAAATTGTTCTCGCTCGCCGCCCAGGGCAGTGCGCTGCCCGCGAGTCTGGCGCCGGTGCCCACGGTTAATTTCACGGCCTATGGCGTCCGGGCGACGAATGGGGCGATGAGCGCGGTGTTGCTGAACAAAGAAACGAACACCGGGGTGCAAGTAACGATTAATTTGGGGACAAATGTGGCCGCCGCGCAAGCCATGGTGCTCATCGGCTCCTCTCT
Source organism: uncultured Verrucomicrobia subdivision 3 bacterium (assembly GCA_903936645.1). Classification (GTDB taxonomy): domain Bacteria; phylum Verrucomicrobiota; class Verrucomicrobiia; order Limisphaerales; family UBA11358; genus UBA11358. Next base: position 1,434 of record CAIZWI010000106.1, on the reverse strand, counting down.
GCAGAGCACAAGTGGTTATACGCTGGGGGGCGCGCCCATCCACCCGGACGGCTCGTGGGCGGGGGACTTTGAGCCCCCCCTTCCAGCGACCAATGGGCAGGTGAGCCTTACCGTCCTGCCCATGAGTGCGGTGTGGTTGCAGCCGCTGCTGCCGCCCAAACTAGCGCCCCTGGCCAATCGGTCCCTCATCGCCGGGGCGACGTTGACGGTCACGAATCAGGCGACGGATTTCAATGCCCCGGCGCTGGCGCTGGCCTACAGTTTGTTGGTGGCACCGGCCGGTGCCAGCAGCAACCCCACGAACGGCCTCGTCACCTGGCGTCCGCCGGCCGGCCAAAGCGATGGGAGTAATCAGTTCACTGTTGTGGTCTCCAATACGGCCAGTTTGTGGGCCGCACAAACCTTCTGGGTGGGCGTGCTGGCACCACAAAAGCCAACGTTAGCCGTGGCGGCAATTGCAGGCGGCCCGTTGCATTTCACCATCCACGGTGATGCCGGCCCGGATTACACCCTTGAGGGCACGACGAATCTGGGGGCGCTGGCCTGGCAGTCGCTGTTCACAACCAATGCGCCGGCGGTGCCGTTTCAATGGACGGCGACGAATGTCCTGAATCCACAGTATTTTTTCCGGGTCCGGCTGGGACCTTAAGGTGGGGACGAGCTACCGGGACGCGAACATGGTGGCCCGCGCATGACATGAATCACCACGAATGGGGGGAGGAAAGCTTCAAGCCCCAATATCCAATATTCAGAGAAACTTCAAAATTCAATGTTCAAACTTCAGGGGGGCGGGGGTTGGCCACGAAAGAACACAAGGAGCACAAAGCGGGAAGGGGGTGCCACAGGGGAGCCGGGTATTGACTGCAGCAAGTACTTGGCCCGCGCATGACACGAATCACCACGAATTCGGGGAGGAAAGCTTCAAACCCCAACATCCAATATTCAGAGAAACTTCAAAATCCAATGTTCAAACTTCAGGGGGCGGGGTTGGGCCACGAAAGAACACAAGGAGCACAAAGCGGGAAGGGGGTGCCACAGGGGAGCCGGGTATTGACTGCAGCAAATACTTGGCCCGCGAATGACACGAATCACCACGAATGGAGGGGAGGAAAGCTCCAAGCACCAACATCCAACCTCCAGAGAAACTTCAAAATCCAATGTTCAAACTTCAGGGGGGCGGGGTTTGGCCACGAAGGAACACAAAGATCACAGAAAGAGCGGGGCGGGTGGCGGCATTTGACGGGGAGGAGGGAGACGGTAGGCTTTAGGTTCTGGGCTCTGGGCTTGGAAAAAGGCTCTGGGATCTGGCACCCCTGCCGGGGTGCGGGGCGTCTGGGGTTGGTGTCCGGGGGGAGCGGGCCTTGGGCATCATGGGGTGCGGGTGGGTTGGAGGGTGGGGGTGAGGCGGAGGTGGTCGAGGAAGAGGGTGTTGTC
>CAIZWI010000105.1 GCA_903936645.1 uncultured Verrucomicrobia subdivision 3 bacterium | reverse complement strand
TGGCAGAAGTTAGGATGTAGCTGCTTGGAGGTTTCTCCCGCCTGCGCAAAGATGGACATCAACCCCCGCCCCGCTCCATACTTTAGCAACCGCGCGGGTGTGAGACAAATTTCTTCCTTCGCCCGAGCCTTGCCCCGGAGGGGCGCCGGAAATTAGCCGGGGGCACCTGTCCGCCATAGCTCTGTGCGCAGGCGGGAGAAACCTCCAAGCAGCTACATCCTAACTTCTGCCACCGCCCAAGTTTTGGCGGAATGGCCGTTGAAGCTTCAAGATTCAAATATCAAATGGAGGTTGCAGCCAGGAGGGGCAAGCACGAGAAGGTCGGCCTGCCGAAGCATGCCAATATCAGGCCGGGACAAGCGAAAGCTTCCAGTGGTTGGAGAATTGCCCGCCGTGGGGCGGGGAATGAAGGGCGGCGCGGCGGGATCGGGCGATGTGCTTACGGCTGAGGCAGGCTAAAATGGGGGTTTTGGATGATGCCGAGGATGTTGCCAAAGGGATCGAATACAGTGGCGACGCGAATGCCTTCGCCCACCTCTTGCACGGCAGAACGCTCCATGGCCCCCAGGGACAGGAGGCGGGCAAAGGCCGCCGGGGCATCGGCAACCCCCCAATAGGCGATGGTGCCGGCATGGCCGCCGGGCGTGCTGGTGGCATCGGGATCCAAGCCAAGCTCATAGCCACCGACATTGAAGCCGACGTAAAAGGGCTGGTCGAAGTAGGGTGGCATGCCCAGTACGGCAGAATACCAGGTTTTGGCCTGGTCTAGATTAGGCGCATGGTAAAGAACCGTGCGAAGGCCTTGGAAGTGGGGATTGGCAGTGGGGTTCATAGGAGATCAAGGTGTTGGCAAGGAGGGAAGCGGTGATGGCAGGCAGCCCTGGCATTTTAGGAAGTTGTGCGAGTAAAACTGGATTTGGCGTTCCGAGCGTCAGGCATCCGATTTCTCATCGGACCGCTTCTTCAGGAGTTTGGCCACCTGGAGGGCGGTGACTAACAGCAGGGAAAACGCCATGACGGCGGTGCCGAGAAAAATGCCCCAAATCATTCCCACGGCGGCGGCATAACGCGGCAAATCCGCCCCGGCCGCCGGGGAAAACAGGCCTTTGACGAAATCGGGGGAAACCAAGGCGACCACGCCGGCAAAGAGGCCGCCGATCACGGACGAGGCCAGCGCGCCGGCCAGGATGGATAGGAAGTAGCGGATAAAGTTCATGGCGGGGAAGGATGGTGTGGCGGCACGGAATGTTTGTATTTCAGCCGGGGGGGATTGTCAACTTGGGTTTGGACCGGAGAAAGCAGAGGGCCGATAAAATGAAATGGCCCTTTCCCCGGACAGCATATCCGGAGCAATGATCCTTCTGCCGGGAGAGCCGGGCGGGCATCCCTTGCGCAAGTGCTGGGGGAGAGGGTATGCTCAGGGCATGGCTTTGGTGCGAATTTTGGTGGACGGGTACAGTCTGTTGCATGCCTGGCCGGAGCTGGCGCCAGGAGCGGCGCGGCATTCGGCGCGGGCGCGGGAGGAGCTGGTCCAGATTCTCACGCAATTTCACGATGCCACGGGCGAGCCCATCACGATTTTTTTTGACGGGGCGGGCGCGCCGCCGGGCACGCCGAAGGCGCATTCCAGCCGGGGGATGGAAGTGTTGTTCTCCGGTCCGGGCCAGACGGCGGATGATTTGATCGAGCGGGCGGCGCACCGGTTTCAGGATTTTGGGGAGGTGCTGGTGGTGACGAATGACCTGACGGAGCGGGATTTGGTGAGCGGCTTTGGCAGCTCTTTTTCGAGTTGTGAAAATTTCATCCGGCGGATCGGCGGGGCGCGGGATGATTTGCAGGAGGATTTGGAACATTACAACCGCGCGCAGCGCGAGGCATTCCGGCGTTCGAACCGGCCCCCGATGCCGCGCAAGCCATGACCGACACCCCACCACCGGCCCCCCGATGGTTGTGCGCGGGCCGGGAAATTTTCCCCGCCGTGCTCGCGGCCCTGGCGGCGGCGCGCACTTCCATCCAACTGGAAACGTACATTTATGCGAATGGCACGCTGGGCCGGGCGGTGCGGGACGCCCTGGTGGCGGCGGCGGAACGGGGGGTAAAGGTGCGGGTGCTGGTGGATGCGGTGGGCTCCTGGTTTCTGCCGGGCAACTTTTTTGACATGCTGGTGGCCGCCGGCGGAGAGGTGCGCCAGTTCAATCGCCTGCACCTGTGGCGCTTCGGGGTGCGGGATCATCGCAAATTACTGGTGTGCGATGGCATGGTGGTGTTCGTGGGCGGGTTCAATGTGGCGGATGAATATGACGGGGATGGGATTACCCACGGGTGGTACGATCTGGGCTTGCGGCTGGAAAACCCCGGGCTGGCGGGGGAATTGGCGGCATCTTTTGAAGAATTATTTGCCCTGGCAGATTTTCAGCGGCAGCCACTCCGCCGCCTGCGTCCGTTCCGGGGCAAGCAGGCGCGCCAGCTGACAGCGACCGGCCAGTTTTTATCCACGCACCCCGGGCGGGGGGCCAGCCCGTTTCAAAAGGCCCTGAGCCAGGATTTGGCGGCGGCCCGCGAGGTGCGGATCATCAGCGCCTATTTTCTGCCCACGCGCCGGGTGCGGCGGGATTTGGTGCGGGTGGTCCGGCGGGGCGGGCGGGTGCAACTCTTGCTCGCCGGCCGTTCGGATGTGCCCGTTTCACAAATGGCGGCCCGCAGCTTGTACCTGAAGCTGTTAAAGGCCGGGGTGGAGATTTATGAATACCAGCCGCAAATTTTACACGGCAAACTGATCCTGACGGATGGCGTAACCTATGCCGGCTCCTCGAATTTGGACATCCGGAGTCTTAATTTGAATTACGAACTGATGGTCCGGATCGAGGATTCCGGGACCGGGAGCGCGGCGCGCGCGCTGTTTGCGGCGGCCCTGACCAATGCGCGCAAAATCGAACTGGACGGCTGGCGGAAATCCCTCACCTTCTGGCAGCGCACCCGGAATCGGTGGGCACATTTTTTGCTGGCGCGGATTGATCCGTATATTGCGCTGCGGCAGTTTCGCACGATGCGATAACCGAACGCGGGGGGCGCGAAACGGCAAATTTCAAGCAGCCACGCGAGGTGATGGGAGACCGGGCGGGGGGATTTTTCACGACGAATTCATTAAAAAGTGGCCAGCGGTTTCCGGGGTTGCCATAGTTGGACCCGGCAACAACAACCGATCCAATCACGGCTATGAAAATCACCGTCACCTATTACGTGGAAGTCACCTCCTCCTGGTGTTATTGGGCGGAGCCGGCGTGGGCCACGTTGCAGGAACGCCACGCGCAGGAGCCGGTGGAGTTTCAGTGGGAGATTGCCCTGCTGGATCAGGCCGGCCTGGCGGTATCGCGCGCCCAATTGGACTGGTTTTACCGGCGGAGCGGCACCATTGTCCGGTCGCCCTTCATGCTCAACTCCGGCTGGTTTGAGCCGGGGTGTCCCGAATATCTCGTGCCCAATTGCGTGGCGGTGGCGGCCAGAGAATTGGGAGTGCCGGGGGACCGGGTGCGGCTGGCCCTGGCGGAAGCCGGTTTACGGGCGGGTCAAAAAATCAATCAATGGGAAATCGCCGCCGCCGTGGGGGCCCAGGCGGGCGGTTTGGCGGCGGCAGACCTGCTTGCCAAGGCCCAAACTCCGGCCATTGAGCAACGGGTGCGCGCTTCCACCGCAGCGTTTCATGCCTTGCAGGTGACGCAACGCCCGGCGTTTGTGCTGGAGAGTAACATCGGCGACCGCGCGGTTTTCTCGGGACTGGCCAAGGCCACCCCCATCAGCGCGACCATTGACGCGATGCTGCAGGATGCGGCGGCCTATGCCACCCACGCGGCGCATTTTGGCGGGCCACCGGCCAGTTGATTCCCCGAATCACCGTAGCCGGCACGGGGCGGCGGAACGCTTGAGACGAAAAACCCGCCCACCTCAATTCGCGAATACGCGACCTGAGGTGGCGGGGAGAGATTACGCCAGCTTGGGTTCCATGCGGCCAGCATTGGCCGGGGCCGCTTTGGCGGGCGCGGGTTCCGGTTGAAAATGCTCCAGTTCCTCACCTTTGCGCACGAGGCGGGCGCTGTTAAAAATCACGATGAGCGAGCCCACGTTGTGCAGAATCGCCGCGGTAATGCCGTTGATGTAACCGAACGAGGCGGCCGAGAGACCGACGACGATGAACAGCAGGCCGAAGAGAAAATTTTGGTTAATGACCAGGCGGGTGCTGCGGGACAGTTTGACAAGGAACGGCAAACGGCGGAGGTCGTTGTTCATGAGCGCAATGGTCGCGCTGTGGATGGCCACTTCGCTGCCGGCAGCGCCCATGGCGATGCCGATGTCACCCGCCGCCAAAGCCGGGGCGTCATTCACCCCATCACCGATCACGGCCACTTTGTAGCCCTTGGCTTTCATGGCGCGGACAAACTCCACCTTGTTCTGCGGCAGGCAATCGCCCTTGGCTTCCTCGCAGGCAATCTCACCCGCCACGCGACTGGCCACGGCCTGGCGGTCGCCAGAGACCATGGCCACCCGCCGGACGCCGGCGAGTTTCAATTCGGCCAGGGCTTCCCTGGCCTCGGGGCGGGTTTGGTCCTGCATGCCGACCCAGCCGATGCAATGGCCGTTGCGGGCCACAAACACCAGACTCCAGCCCTCGGTCTCGTTGAGGTCCACGGACTTGAGAAAGTCATCTGGCACGCCATTGTCCTTGAGCCATTGGGCGCGGCCCACCAGCACGGTATCCCCGTTAATCTGCGCCTTGACGCCGCGACCAGCGGTCTCGGCAAAGTCCTTTGGTTCGGCCAGGGGCACACCCGCTTCGCTCGCGAGCTGGGACAGGGCTTTGGCGGTGGGATGGTTGCTGTATTTTTCCGCGGAGGCGGCGAGCAACAATAATTCAGCGGGCTTGGCGTCGCCCAAGGGCATTAGCCGGCTGACCGCCAGAATACCCGTGGTGAGGGTGCCGGTTTTATCGAAAACGAAGGCGTTGATCTTGGCGGCCAGTTCGATGTCGGCCACGTTTTTAATCAAGATGCCCAAGCGAGCGGCAGCGGAGAGCGCCGCGACCATGGCGGTGGGCGTGGCCAGGATGAAGGCGCAGGGACAGGACACGACGAACACGGCAATGACGCGGTTCAAGTCGTGGGTAAACGCCCAGACCAGCGCGCCGATGACCAGGACCAGAGGGGTATAAAAGCCCATGTACTGGTCCACAATTTTCATGATGGGCAGCTTGGTTTTTTCCGCCGCGAGAATCAGTTCGCGGACCCGGCCCAAGGTGGTGTCGGTGCCGGCGCGGCTGACTTTGATTTCCAAAACGCCCGTGAGATTTTGCGTGCCGGCGAACACTTCGTCGCCCGCCTTTTTATCGGCCGGGAGAGATTCCCCTGTGATGGTGGCTTGATTGAAGGAGCCCTGACCGGAGACAATGACACCGTCCGCCGCCACATTATCCCCCGGACGGATGCGAATGACATCGCCGACGAGGAGCTGGCTGGCGGGAACTTCCTCCTCGGTGCGGTCGGCCTTGAGGCGCCGGGCCTTGGTGGGCGTGAGCTTGATCAGGGATTCAATGGAATTCCGGGCGCCCTCGGCGGTGCGGGTTTCGATGAGCTCGCCGATGAGCATGAAGAAGGCGATGATGCCGGCGGTTTTGTAATCACCCACGCCGAAGGCGGCGGAAGCGAAGGCGGCGAGCACGGCGATGGCGACCAGTTCATTGATGGTCAGGCGGCCTTTGCGCAAATCCTTGACGGCGGTCACAACGATGGGATAGCCCAGAATCACGGCCCCGAGACAGCCGCTGACACTGGCCACGGTGTGGCCCTGTTCAAAAAACCAGTCGACCACAAAGGCATTCAGCACGAAAACCGCGCCCAGGATGGCCTGCCAGAGATGCACCGTGGAGTGCTCGTGGTCATGCCCGCAGCCGCAGTCGGGGCCGTGCTCATGATGATGGTGGTGGCCATGATCATGGTTGTGATCGTGGTCATGCCGACTTAAAAGCGAGGTGACTTGCATGGTATTGGGCGAGGGCAGGATTACTGGCCGGCCGAGCCAGTCTTTTTCTGGGGCGGCTCACGATTCAACTGTAAGCGAAGTTCGCGCGGTTTGCCGTCCTGCCGTTCCGGCAGGAACATTTTGTCCTGCACATTGGTAAGGACCTGGGCCATGGCCAGCACCAACTGCTGTTGCGCAAACAAGTTGGGATATTTCTCGTACTGGGGGAGCAAATCGGTAAACCGCTTGGCCTCGGCAGTCAGGGATTTGACGTAATTATCGCGGTCAGTGGCGGCCAGGTTGGTGATGGTCACCGCCTGGGCACTGGATGAACTCACCATCTGATTCCTGTAACTTTGGGCATCGTTCAGGAGCTTGTTGCGATTTTCCCGGGCGGTGGTGACCTGGGTGAAGGCCGCGGTCAACTGCCGCGGCGGAATGCTGTGAACATCGCCGAGTTCAACAGAGATACCGAGATTTTCCTCATCCGCGAGTTCCGTGACGCGCTGGAGAACGGCATCCTGGAAGGCAATGTTGTCTGGATAAATATCATCCACCTTGAAGCGGGCCGCCGTGGCAACGAGGGCCGTGTTCAAGGCGTTTTGCACGGCCACGGAGGCGTTCGTGAAATCGAACACATAATGCAGCGGGTCGACGATGTGATAGTGAATGGTGGCCCGGGAATGCACAATGTTCCGATCGGCGGTGATGAGGTAGCCATCAATGGCGGGGTTCAGCCCCTGACCGGGCGGGAGTTCCTCACCGCTTAATTCTTGCTCGGGAGTGGTGAAATACCAACCCACCGTGGACGAAATGACCTGGCTTTCCGTGATGGGAATCTTGACCACTTCATCAATGGGATAGGGAAAGGCCCAGTGCAAGCCAGCGGTCAGCAAGGCTTTCTGCCCTTCCCCCACGGGCCGGCCGAAGCGCAGAATGACGGCCTTCTCCTGGGGACCCACGGTGAAAAAGCCGGAGCCCAAAAAGACCAGCACCATGATGACCATCGCCAGTTTGACGATGAAGAAACTGCTGCGCAGGGCCTCTTCCAAGGCCTGGGAACTGGCGTCTTCCGCCAGCACCGGGGTGGGCGCGGCGGCGGCAGCGGCATTCGTGTGCTCCCCATGGCCATGGGCGTGGCCATGATCATGATCATGGTCGTGAGGATGCGGGTGATCGTGATCGTGCTTCATGTTACTGGCTGGGCGGATTGGCCGGCAGACTGCGGAACAAATCGAACGGCGCGGTGCGCTCGTCGAAGATCAGAGTGGAGCGCTGGTTCAAGGACTGCTTGAGGGCATCGACGCGGAGCAAAAAGTTGGCCAACTGGGGATTGCGCTCAAAGGTTGGCAGGGTTTGGGCGGCTTCGGCCTCGCCCTCGGCCCGGATGCGGGTCGCGGTGGCGACGGCGTTATTGACGGTTTCCGAGGCCTGCCGGTCAGCGGCAGATTTAATGATGGTGGCCTGCGCTTCGCCGTCATATTGCAATTTGCTGATCAAGACCTGGCGCTCGGAGGTCATGCGCTGAAACACCGTTTGCACCACACTGTCCGGGAGGCCCAATTTTTTGATGCCCAAAAACTGAATTTCAATGCCGTAATTATTGGTGCTCAGCTCGCTGACCACGGCCTGGAGGATATTGGTTTCGATTTCCTCGAATTTCAGGTCGGCCGGATTGGCATTCACCAACTCGGACAGAGGATGTTTGCCGATCACCTGGTTTTTGGAATTGCGCAGGATGCCTTCGAGCAACTGTTGGGCGGCGGGGACGGAGGCGCCGGGGATTTTCCGGAAGAAGGCGGAGGCATCGCTGATTTTCCAGCCCACATAGACGCTCAACAGCAGGGTGTTATTGTCGGCGGTGAAGGTCTGGCTGAACTTGTCCTCAAAATTCTGCACGCGCTGGTCGAACTTGTAGACATTTTGAATCGGCCAGGGCCATTTAAAATAGGGGCCGGGCTCGGTGATATTGTCGACCGGGCGGCCAAAGGTGGTAACCACCGCCACCTCGGATTTGCGGACTTGGAACACAAACAGCAACAGCGCAAAGATCACCACCAGGACGGCGCCGATTACCAGGGTCAGGACATTACGATTCATGGCTTGTAATTATTTTTCTACGTTCAAATTCAACATGTCCTCGGAGATTTTATCCTCGAGGTTAAAGATGATCACATCGTCGGTGTTGGTCACCAGGAGGATGTATTTGCGCGCATTGGCGGTCGCGCTGGCGAAGGCTTGGAAATAAGCGCGCTGACGGTAAACGGAGGGGGCGGCTTCAAAGGCCGGAATCTGGTTGGTGAACAAGGCGGCGCGGGCATAAGCCTCGACTTCGAGGCGCTGCCGGGTGGAGGCGGCGATGTTGGTGGTGGCAAACGCATGGGCACCGGCCAGGGAATTGGTGCGAATCGCCTGGGCCTGGGCATTCAAAATGGCCGCCAGCCGGGTTTGCTCGGTGCTGACCACCTTCTCATAATCGGCCGCCACCTTGGTGGGGGGATGAATATCCTGCAAACCAACGAACAAGATTTTGACCCCGAGCGATAACTGATCGGCGGAGCCTTGAATGCGTTTGCGCAAAATATCAGCGGCTTCCAAACGGGTATGGGACATGATGTCGTTCAGGTCCACCGAGGCGAGATAACGCACGACCTCGCGCGTGGCCAGATCGGCCAGGAGGTTGGTGGGCTCGCTGTTGCGGTAGGCCCAGTCCAGGACATTGGTGATTTGATACTGCACCGGGATGCTGACCGTGATGAGGCTGACGGGCGGGGCCTTGAGCACGTCATTCGTATCGGCCAGACTGGCCTTGACCGTGGGGGTTTCGCGATTGGCGACCAGGAAGTTTTCCTCCTTGTTATGGGCCACGGTCCACAAAATCACCCGCTCATTTTCGCTCTGGGCATCCGGCGTGAAACCAATGGAGAAAGACTGGATTTGGTCGGTGCGAAAGCGGTAAACCTTTTCGACGGGCCAGGGCAGTTTGAAATGCGCGCCGGGCAGCAGCACGCCACCGGCGACCGGCCGGCCATAATATTCCAGAATCCCCTGTTCGCCGGCATCAATGAACACCAGGCACGAGGACAATAGCAGCACCACCAACTGGGCCAGGAGCAGCATGGGGAGGCCCTGCTTGAGAATCTGGAACAGCCAGGTGTCCGATACTTTGAAGCCAAATTGATAATCAAGCGCCTGGGCGGCGGTGGTGAACAATCCTTCCGGCTGGCCGAGCAAGCCCACGAGGCGGCTGTCGTACAGGGGACGGGAGACGCGGCCTTTCAAGCGCGGCCGGTAAATTTCCAGCAACAGGGTGACGAGGAGTTCGGCGGCCATCAAGCCCAGCAACACGCACAAACCACGGGTTACAAAGAAGTCGGCACGGGGCATGTCGGCCTTGACCCCGGCGATGGCCAGGGCGGCGAGAAAGCAAATGTAGGCGGCCGCCAGCAGAAAGCTGGCACTGGGCCGGAGCAAACGCTCGTTTTCCAACCGGGCAATCGTGACGGAAAACCGGCCAAGGATGAACAGCACCAAGGCAAATACCGCAAAAATCGCCAGGGCGGGGAGGGCGCGCTCGCCGTAGAGGGGCAGGAGCGGCTTGGCGGAGATATTCCAGAAGAGCCAGGCCCCACCGGCTTCGAGGAGGCACAATAGCACGCAGAACGCGGGGACGAGAAACTTTTCGAATTGCTCCCGGGAACGCCGGGCGGGGAAGACTTCGGAGTCCCGCGCCTCAAACAAGGTGGAATCACCCTTGGCCCGGGCCAGCTCATCGACTTCGAGTTTTTCCAGGCGCTCATTTTCGCCCAGGCGCATCTGGAACCAACTGATCAGGGCCACGAGCATGCTCAGGCCCAGGAACACGGCGGCGGCCCGCCCGGCCAGGGAGTTGACGTAGACCGCCACGAAGAAAACCGCGACAAACACGATTCCCGCCGCCAGCAGATTTACCAGACCATTTTTTTGGACGTTGCGTTCCATTTTAACTTAATTCCCGTTCTTCAAACAAAGCCGTGCCCACCGCCAGAGCCGCCCCGGCATAGCCGATGACATACCCAAAGGCTTTGCCGACGTAATCCCAGTGAAAGTTATCTTTGCTCGTTTCCAGGGCATCGGCGAGCCAAAAAAGCTGCCAGTTTGGCACGAGAGTGTAAAGCGTGGAACCCCACCAACTGCCCAGGTCGGCAGGCCGGCCAAAGAAATAGTCCGACATCAGACCAAGCAGGAAAAACGCCGTGCAAATGGCCAGGGTGGGGATAATGTCCAGCCGGGTGGAGCAGGCAATGGCCAGCGCCGCCAAAATCCAGAGGGCAAAGAGGATCAAAACCCCGGCGGGGAGCAGGCGCCAGTCCACATGGGAGGCGGTGCCCAAACTGGCCATCTGCTTGGTGAATTGCAGGATCCAGATGGCGGCGAGGGTGACGCAAAAGACCAGGGCGAGCACGGCGTCACTCACAAAGTTGCGCCGGAGAAAAAAGTTACTGAAACCGCCGGCCAGATAGGCCAGCGCCACCGCCCCGCCGATGATACCAAGCGCCGTGATGTCCGTCTTGCCGTACGCGTCAAAGGCCATCCAACTGGCCAGCAGCACGCCGATCAAATTGACATAGGCCAGCAAGGTGAGCGCCCCGGCCAGACCAACGTATTTGGCCACGAGGAAGCGGGTGCGGCCAACCGGCTTGGAGAGGACTGCCAGGGCGGTGCCGGTGCGAATTTCCCGGGCGAGCGAAGAGGAGGCACAGGACACGGCACCGAACAGCCCGGTGAGCAGCATGACGGCGAGGGCGCTGTTTTCAACGAGTTTGGGTTCGTCGCCAAAGGCAAAGTAATAGGGAACGGCGAGAAAAATTTCAAACAACAGCGACCCGGTCATCAACAGCAGGAAGACCGGCTGTCGGACCAGTTCCATAAACGCGTTGCCCGCGATGGTCAAAAATTGTCGCATGTCAGATATTTGAACCCCGGAGATTACCGGGTTTAAGCCCAAAATCAAACGGTTAATTCCCCTGGACCGGCAAAACCGTGCCCCGGAGCGGCAAAAAGCCGGATTGGGACAAAGCCAAGGCGACCGGAGCGCCGCCGGCCTTCCGGAGCGGCGGCCCGTTTCGTTGCGGACCAGATGAATTCAGACTCACAATGCGATATTGATTGAAAAAAGCGCGTTTCGTTCAATTTTAGCCAGTTTAGATGACAGGAAAGCGCCAACATCCAAGTTCCAAGCTCCGATATCCAAGCTCCAGGGAATATGCAAACGCCAAACGCCAAATATCAATTACCGGGGCCACATCACCCATTAATGGTCATATTCGGGAGAGTTTTAGTTGCGCCGCAAGTGCTAAAACGGTTGATGCGAGGTGGCTCAGGGCAGCGGGGCGGGGGCGATTTTGCCTGGGCTCAGGCCTTACGGCCGGTTGGGGCTCAGCCGGAGACGAAATTCGGCTAGAATTCAAACACTATTAAGCCACGGCCGGATCGAGGCGGCGGTCGGGGACGAGGTAGTTGCGGACGTAATCGGCCACGGCGTGTTCCAGGGAGGTCACCGGGGCGGTGTAGCCGGTGGCGCGCAGGCGGGTGAGGTTGGCCTCGGTAAAATATTGGTATTTGTCGCGAATGACCTCGGGCATCTCGATGAACCGAATGTCGGGCTTTTTCTCCAGAGCGGCGAACACGGCGTTGGCGAGATCGATCCAGGTGCGCGCGCCGCCGCTGCCGATGTTGAAAAGGCCGCCGGCGGCGGGGGTGGCAGCGAGGTGCAAGGTCATGGCCACGGCGTCCTTGACGTACAGAAAATCGCGCTTTTGCTCGCCATCGCGATAGTCCGGCCGGTGGCTTTTGAAGAGCCGGATGAGCCCCTCGGCCTGGACTTGGGCGGTGGATTTATGCACGAGCGACCGCATGTCGGCCTTGTGATCCTCGTTGGGGCCGAAGACGTTGAAGTATTTCAGGCCGACGATCTGGGGCAGAAAGCCGGCGTGCCGGGCATGGACATCGAAGAGGTGCTTCGAGTAGCCGTACATGTTCAGCGGACGGAGCGTGGACAACTTCGTCGCATCATCGGCCATGCCGGACGAGCCATCGCCATAGGTGGCGGCGGAGGAAGCGTAGACGAAGCGCGCACCGTTCGCGAGGCTCCAGGCGGCGAGGTCCTTGGTAAATTCGTAATTGTTACGAATGAGATAACTGGCGTCTTTTTCCGTGGTGGCGGAGCAGGCGCCGAGATGCAGGACGAGGTCGAACCGGCCGAGCGAGCCGTTGTGCAGGCGGGCGGGCAGGGTCTCGGCCTCCACATAATCGGCAAAGCGCAGCGGGACGATGTTGCGCCATTTCTCGGTGGTGCCGAGGAGGTCGCACACGACAATATTATCGCAACCGCGCCGGTTGAGGGCCCAAACGAGCGCGCTCCCGATGAAACCCGCGCCCCCGGTGACGAGGACGCGGGCCTGGGAAAAATCATCGGGGGTCATCATGACTTACCAGCCCAGAACGTGGGCGAAAATCAGCGGAGCCACGATGGTGGCGTCGGATTCGATGATGAACTTGGGGGTTTTCACCCCGAGCTTGCCCCAGGTGATTTTCTCATTGGGGACGGCCCCGGAATAGCTGCCGTAGCTGGTGGTGGAATCGCTGATCTGGCAGAAGTAACCCCAGAGCGGGACGTTGGTGCGGAGCAGATCCTGGTGCAGCATGGGCACGACGCAAATGGGGAAGTCGCCGGAGATGCCCCCGCCGATCTGGAACATGCCGATGGTGCTCTTTTTGGTGGCGGTGCGGGTGTAGAATTCCGCGAGCCAGGTCATGTATTCAATGCCGGTGCGGACCGTGTGGACATTCTTGACATCGCCCCGGATCACGGCGGCGGCGTACATGTTGCCGAGGGTGGCATCTTCCCAGCCGGGCACGACGATGGGCAGGTTTTTCTCGGCGGCGGCGAGCATCCAGGAGTTTTTCGGATCAATCTGGTAATATTTCTCGTACTTGCCGCTAAGCAGCACTTGATAGAAGAATTCGTGGGGGAAATAGCGCTCGCCCTTTTTATCGGCCTTGGTCCAGACCTCGAGCATGGCTTTTTCCATGCGGCGCATGGCCTCGCCCTCGGGGATGCAGGTGTCGGTGACGCGGTTCATGTGGCGCTCGAGCAACTTTTGTTCGTCCTCGGCGGTGAGCATGCGGTAGTGCGGCACGCGTTCGTAGAAATCATGGGCAACGAGGTTGAACACGTCTTCCTCGAGGTTGGCGCCGGTGCAGGTGATGAGATGCACCTTGTCCTGGCGGATCATTTCGGCCAGGGAGAGGCCAAGCTCCGCGGTGCTCATGGCCCCACCGAGCGTGATCATCATGCGGCCCCCCTTGTCGAGGTGGGCGACGTAGCCTTTGGCGGCGTCGACCAGGGCGGCGGCATTGAAGTGCCGGTAGTGGTGCTGAATGAATTGCGACACGGGTCCGCCGGAAATTTCGGGCTGCTTAGATTTTTTGGCCATATTAGATTCCGAAAACGTAGCGTTCCCCGGGCCAGGAATCAAGGCAAAGCAGCGATCCGGGCCACCGGAATCATTTGCCAGCGGCGGACAAACTTTTTAAGCTTCCGCCAATCGTTATGCCGTCACCCAAACAATTGCCCGCCGCCACGCCTGCTGAACTGGGGTATGCCATGCCCGCCGAATGGGAGCCGCACGCGGCCACCTGGCTGGGCTGGCCCCATAACCAGTCCGACTGGCCGGGCAAATTTGAGGTCATCCCATGGATTTACGGCGAAATGATCCGCAAAATTTCCGCTGGCGAAAACGTGCGCCTGATCATCCGGCACGAGGCCGACAAGGCCGCCGCCCGTCGGGTGCTCAAGCTGGTGGGGGTGGATTTGCGCAAAATTCAGTTTGTGCTGCATCCGACGAACCGCGGCTGGACCCGGGACACGGGGCCAATTTTTGTCAAGGGCGGTTCCAAGGCGGAGGCGGAAACGGCGATTGTGCATTTTCATTTCAATGGCTGGGCCAAATATGACAACTGGCGGAAGGACACGAAGGTGCCGGAAACGGCGGCCAAATTGTTGCGCAAACCATTGTTTTCGGCGGCATACCGCGGCAAACCATTTGTGATCGAGGGGGGCGGGATTGAAATCAACGGTCGCGGCACGCTGCTCTCCACCGAGGAATGCTACCTGGACCCGAAAATCCAGGTGCGCAACCCGGGTTTGGGCCGCGCGGAAATTGAGTCCACCCTGAAGCAGTATTTGGGCGTCACGAACATCTTCTGGCTGGCCAAAGGCCCCAAAGGGGATGATACGCACGGGCACATCGACGACATCTGCCGGTTCGTGAATGCCAACACCCTGGTGCTGGTGCAGGAAAACGACCGGAAGGACGAGAATTTCCGGCCGCTCGCGGAAAATTGGGACCGCATCCAGGATTTGCGCCTGGAGGATGGGACCAAGCCGCAAGTGGTTGCCCTGCCCATGCCGGCGCCACTGTTTTTTGAGGGGGTGCGCCTCCCGGCCAGCTACGCGAATTTTTACATCTGCAACGCCGCGGTGATCGTGCCGACGTTCAATGATCCGAACGACCGGGTGGCCCTGGGCATTTTGGGTGAGCTGTTCAAGGACCGGCCGGTGGTGGGCATCCACGCGCTGGATTTGGTCTGGGGCTTTGGCTCACTACACTGCCTCACGCAGCAGCAGCCGCGATAACCCGGCGCGCGGGGTTCGGAACCAGGGCGAGCAGGCCGTGGCACGGGGACTGGATCCGGCTTAGCCCGGCATGGGGTCGCGGTTGATATCTTGATATTGAATATAACTGGCCGGCGTTTTGCCCATGGCCACAAACCAATGCGGGCAATAAGAGCCCAGCCAGATCGCATCGCCAGCTTGCACGGGATGATGATCTGCATCCAGGCGATAAAGGCCCTGGCCTTTCAGCAGGAGCACGCCCTTTTCCATGTTATGGGAGGCCACGCAGGGTTGGGCCGCCCCGGGTAGATAGGTGAAAATATTGACCGCCAGGTCAAATTCCGGTTCATCGGGCAACAAGACTTGCTGTCGGACATCCTCGTTACCAGCCACGGGCTGTCCCTTGATGTCGCGCTCATGGCCGACCACGGTGCGGGGCAGCGGCAGGCCTTTGACGCGCTCGTGAATTTTCTGAAAAATCACCACGGCCAGGCCGATGCCGTTGCTTTTGATTTGGAGGTCCTGCCCGGGTGGCACGAACACATAACTGCCGGCTTCAAGGCGATGGCGTTTTTGATCCACCAAAATACTGCCGCCACCCTCCGCGACATAAATGAAAAATTCATGAGTGCCAGTGTTCCCCTCCCCCACCCCCACGCGCCCGAGGTTTACCTGCAATTGCACAAAGCGAGCCCCCAGGGCCGGGGAAATGTTAATCACGGCGCGGACATGCTGCCAGCCCGGCACACTGCCGGGCACAAAACTATCGGGCGTAAACAGGGCATAGCGCCCTTTGACCACGGTGCGGGTGGAACCAAATAAATCTGCCATAGTTCGGAATCAACGATCAGCGCTGCGGTTTCATGAGCCGGGGCACGGGCAACGCAACCATGCACCCGTTTTTAAGGACGAATACTTCCGGTAAAATGCGGTGGCCGGCCGTTCCCGTCAAGGCATGAGCGAACGAGTCGACCGGCTCCCAGGAAAACCGCAGCCACTTCACTGCCAGGACACTTTCCCGGCCAGTTTCAAAATTTCCAGGCCCGCCTTGTCCAGCGTATTATCACCAGCGAAAGCATCGCCATAATTGGAGAGCAGCACCACGCCGACCTGATGCTGGCGGTCAAAGGCCAGGAAACTGTAGTAGCCACCGGTGCCGCCATTGTGCCAGTGAATCACCCGTTTATCCACGGTCTGGGAAATTTGCCAGCCGAGCCCGACCCCGCCTGCCAGTTGTTTGAAATGATATTTGCGGGCTTCCGCCAAGGCCTGGTAAATGGGGGCTTGATTGGTCGCCACATTGGCCGCGACGAATGCGAGGAGATCGCGCGCATCGGCGCGAAACGCCCCACAGCCCGCCAGTGCATCCATGTCCCAATTGGGCACCACCTGCCCCGCCGGATTGTGACCGGGCGACAGCCGGGCGCGTTGTTCCGGGGAGAGTTGGATCACGGTGTCGGTCATACCCAGCGGCTCGCAGACACTTTGTTTGACGAGGGTTTCATAGGGCAGGCCGGTTTTGAGGGCGAGCAAATGGCCCAAGAGACCAAAACCGTAATTGGAGTAGTCGGATTTTTTGCCGGGCACCGCATTGAGCGTGACCGTGGCCAGGCTTTGATACAAGTCATGGGCGGAGTAGCGGGCATAGGGGTTGTCGGCATTGGTTCCCGTGTATTCCAAATTGGGAGGCAGCCGCGGCAGGCCCGCCGTGTGGGTGGCCAGTTGTTCCAGGGTGATTTCCACGCCATCCTTGCGCGGGTCGACCACGCCCGGGGGCAGATACAGGCTGATGGGATCGCTAAGTTTGACCAAGCCCGCCTGCGCCAGTTGGGCCAGTGTGACGCCGGTGAGCACCTTGGTAAGGGAGCCCAGTTCAAACAAGGTCTGGCCGTCGGGCGGGTTGGTCTGGCTGGCGCTGACCTCCCCAAAGCCGCAAATATTGGCCTGCCCGTGCTGGTAGACGCCAATCACCAGCCCGGCATGCGGCCGCTGGGTGAGGTAGTTGACGCCCAGTTGGGCCGTGCGCTGGGACAAGTCATGGGTGTCAATCAGGTTGTTATAGGCGCGCTGCTCATGCAGCACGTAGACCACCAGGGCACCAAACGTCACCAAGATAAAGACCAGCACGGCGGCACCGATGAGCATCATTTTTCGGATTCGTTTCATGTTTTAGTTTCGGCGGGCAGGCGGCCAGCCGCCGGCTGCGGACGGGACTATTTAACACCGGACGGTGGCGTTGTTCACCGGCCTGACCCCGGGCAATCAAGGCGGCGGGAGCACCCATTGGCATTGGCTTCGACCAACTGCACCAGCGAAAGTGTTTGGTTTATCCACCCATTTGTCAAAGTGAAGTTTTTCCAGCTTGCCAGGGCGCGACAATTATCAGACAAATGTCGTATGGACTTGGCGGCGCTTTTTGAGCACGTTAATAATTCATACAAACGTCAAACAACGACAACATACCTCATATGCCTGCAGCATTTCCCACTATTTCCAAAATAAAATTCGAAGGGCCCAAATCCCGCAATCCACTGGCGTTCAAACATTACAACGCCAAGGAAGTGGTGGCTGGCAAAACCATGCATGACCATCTGCGCTTTGCCGTGGTTTACTGGCATACCTTTCGCGGGACTGGTTCGGACCCCTTCGGCGCCGGCACCATGCAGCGCCCGTGGGATGATGGCAGCAACACCGTGGCGAACGCGCAAAACCGCGCCCGGGTGGCTTTTGAATTCATTGAAAAACTCGGCGCGCCTTATTACTGCTGGCATGACCGCGACGTGGCGCCGGAAGGGGCCACCCTGGGTGAATCCAACAAGAACTTTGATGCAGTGGCCGCGGTTCTGAAAGAAGAACAGGAGCGCACGGGCGTGAAACTGCTCTGGGGCACGGCCAATTTGTTTTCCAACCCGCGCTTCGTGCATGGCGCCAGCACCAGTTGCAATGCCGATGTGTTCGCGTTTGCCGCCGCCCAGGTCAAAAAGGCGATGGAAGTAACCCATGAACTGGGCGGCGAAGGCTACACCTTCTGGGGCGGCCGCGAAGGCTACCAGACCCTGCTCAACACCGACATGAAACGCGAGCAGGCCCACCTGGCCCGCCTCCTGCATCTCGCCGTGGCGTACAAAAAACAAATCGGGTTCAAGGGCCAGTTCTATATTGAACCCAAGCCCAAGGAACCGACCAAGCACCAGTACGATTCCGATGCCGCGGCCTGCCTGAACTTCCTGCGGGAATACGACCTGCTGCCGCATTTCAAACTGAACATTGAAACCAACCATGCGACCCTGGCGGGCCACAGCATGCAGCATGAGCTGGAAGTGGCCGGGGCGGCCAAGGCGCTCGGCTCCATTGATGCCAACACGGGCGACGAACTGCTCGGCTGGGACACGGACCAGTTCCCCACCAACATTTATCTGACCACCTACACCATGCTGTCCGTGCTCAAATACGGCGGCTTTACCACTGGCGGGGTGAACTTTGACGCCAAGGTGCGGCGCGAAAGTTTTGAGCCGTTGGATTTATTCTATGCCCACATCGGGGGCATGGATGCGTTTGCGCGCGGTTTGAAGATCGCGGCGGCCATTCACAAGGACGGCCGTCTGGCGGAGTTTGTGAAACAACGGTACGCTTCCTGGGACACCGGCATCGGCAAGAAAATTGAATCGGGCAAAGCCACCATGAAAGAGATCGAGGCTTACATTCTGAAGCAGGGTGAAGTAACGCCCAACACCAGCGGTCGTCAGGAGTACCTGGAAAACCTGATCAACGAATTTATCTAATCCGCACTGAAACAAAAAGCCCGCTGGTTCAAACCAGCGGGCTTTTTTGTTTTCAAACAGACTTAAGACTTTCAGGGCTGAGCCAGGATGTCCGCGCGCTGTTTGTGATATTCCTCAGGGGAAATCTTGTCGGCTTGGTATTGCACCAGCAGGGCATCCAGCTTGGCCTGTTTGTCGGCGGAAATGGGGAGGGCCGGGGTTTGGATGGGTTTAAAGCCCAGTTCTTTGCCCGGGAAATAAACGGCATCCGCAGCGGCTTGGGCGGCCTTGGCCTGTTCGGCGGCGGCTTTCTCAGCGGCCAGCTTTTGGGCAGCGGCTTTGTCAGCAGCCGCTTTTTGGGCAGCGGCATTGGCCACGGCGATTTTTTTGGCTTCCGCAGCGGCGGCGGCTTTGGCTTGGGCAGCTTCACGGGCGGCTTGCTTCTGCGCGGCGGCCACCCGGGCGGCTTCCACTTTGGCCGCAGCCTGGGCTGCGGCGGCTTGGCGGGCCTGCTCGGCGGCGACCGCTTTCACCCGGGCCGCTTCGGCCTTGGCGGCCGCTTCGGCGGCAGCCTTGGCCAGCTTCTCGGTAAGCTCGGCCTGTTTTTGTTCGAGCGCAAACGCTTGCTGTTTCGCCTTTTCCTGAACCTCGGCAATGGCCTTGGCTTGGGCGGCATCGGCAGCGGCATCCCGAGGGGAGACCAAACCCTTGCCATCCACCACTATGGGAGCGGGGGTGGTTGGGGCGGCCGTGCCATCCGCTTGCTGAATTTTCTGGCGCAAACCCGCAATGGCCGCCGCTTGGGCCGGGGTTTCCGCCGCAGTCGTAGCGGGGGCAGAGGTGCCATTGGCCGGCTTGGCCGATGGACTGACGGAACCATCGGCTTGGGCAATTTTTTGACGGATGGCCGCCATGGCCGCTGCTTGGGCCGGGGTTTCATCCGCAGCGTGCAGCCCAGCCAAGGTGCCACAGAGCACTGCGGCGCACACGGTCACACTCAACTTGGAAATTTGCATGGGGATTTTTTACGCCAATTTTTCACGAGACGCAACTGCTTTTACAGTTGTTTGCGCGATTCGCCCCCGATTTAACGTCCTCCGGCGCATCCGGGCGGCGGGTGGGGTGGCCAAGGGTCACGGTTGGCCAGCGTCTTTGGTAAACGCCACCAAGGTTTTGATTTTGGCCGCGGCGGCGGCATCGCGTAATTTCACCATTTTACCCCAAGGCGCTTTTTCATCCGCATTGATGGCGAGGACCAGTTGCGGGTTTTTCGCCACCCCGGCGCGGAGGTCGGCCTCAATTTGGTCAAAGGTACGGGGGGTTTTATTCTCAAAAAACTGCCCGTCCGGCCCGATGCTGACCACCAGGGGGGGATTGTCGTTGGCCCCGGTTTTCTGCGCCTGCGACGATTGGGGCAGGCTTAACCGCAACGACTGCTGCTGTTTAAAGGTCGTGGTGACCATCAAAAAAATCACCAGCACAATCAACACGTCAATCAGTGCCACGATGATAACCGTGGGGGCGGACCGCCGTTTACGCACGCGAAAATTCATGATCAGGGCCGTTTGTCGAGATACTGCCGGCGGATGAAGTCCTCGCACAAGGCCTCCAATTCCACGGCGAAGACCTCCACCTTTTTGCTAAAATAACTCCAGGCGATCAGCGCGGGAATGGCGATCAGCAGGCCAATCAGCGTTGACTTGAGAATCAACCCAATCCCCGCCGCCAGCCGGGCCACGTCGTTCAGGCCGGTTTGCCCCACGTTGTCAAACAGCGTCATCATGCCCAGGATGGTGCCCACCAGCCCGAGGAGCGGGGCGATGCCCACGATGATTTCCAGGATTACCAAGCGCCGCTCCAACCGGACAATTTCATGGCGCGCCGCCGTTTGCAGGGATTCCACATTCTCCTCCTTGCTCCAGTCCAGGTGTTCTGCCGCCTGCAGCAGCAACCGGCTCAGGGGCGAGGGCTGGCCCTCGCAGACCCGTGCCAGCATTTTCACATCCGCCCGGGTCCGGCAGGAAGCGAGGGCGGCGGCAACTTCCGGGGGAATCACCTTGGGCCAGCGCAAGGCCAGGGCGCGTTCGCCGATGATCGCCAGGCCGATCACCGAAGTCAGTCCAAGTAACACGTAAATTAATATATCCATAAATAACTTTGCCAACCGTGGTTCAATAATAGAAAAAAGTAAACGTCATTTCCCGTTTGGTGCCACCAATCATCCGGCGCATTTCCTCCGGCCATTTGGCGAACGGGGCCGGCTCGGTCAAGGCCCGCTGGCAGAGCAATTCATAGAGCGGGCCCACGTTTTGATCCGTGGTGGTCAGGTCGGAGATGCTGCCATCATAATTGAGGTTGAAATGAAGGGTCACATGCCCGGTGCGATCCCGGGCAAAGCCCTGGCTATCGAGCAAGTCATACCATTTCTGGGTGACAGCCTCCACAAATTGGGCGTCGTAATCGCCAAACGGGGTGGCTTTGGCATCAAAGGCCTGGATGGCCGCCCGGTGTGCCCCGCCATCCTGCTGCATGGCCACCCCGGCAAGGTGATTGGGATCCTGTTCCCGCGCCTGCTTGAGGGTGCGGGGGCGCAACGGATGCGCCGGTTGGGGAGTTTGGGGCTGAGGCTGGGCTTCCTGGGGTTTGCCCGGGGTCAAATCACCCGGTTTCAAGGCCGGGGGCGGCGAGGCGGACTGACTGGGTTCCGGTTTGGGCGACGGTTGCGGTTGCGGTTGGGGCACCGTTTTGGCCACTTGGGTGCGCCGGGCGGTTTCGGTTTTGGGCACGTCCTTTTGCTGACCGTTCAGCTTTGGCGTGTCCAAATTGTGGACCGGGTCCGGATTGGCGGCATGGGAATTGTTGTTGGCATAATACTTTGCCTGTTTGGGTGCCTCTGGATCCGGTTGCGGCACTTCCACAAACATGAGCTGGGGCTCGGTGGGCACCGCCGGGGGCGGCGAGGCGGGCACGGGGGGCGGGGTTAAATGGAGAGTTTTATGCAACCACGCGATGACGGGCCAGTGCTCCCACCAGCCGAGTCGCTTGCCAAGTTCATAACCGCCCCAGCCCGCCAGATGAATGGCCAGCGACAGGACAAGCGCCCACTCCAACCGCCGGTTTTCCGAGCGGCCCTGGCGCAATGAATGAAGGTTTGGGCCCGCCTCGGACACAGTCACCCAGTATGAAGGAGAAACGGTCTCCGGGCAACTTTCTTTGCGCCAAGCCTCGCCAATACCGGCTTGCAACGGGCGGCCCGCCAGCTTAAACCGGGAGGCCCAGTTTGCCCAAGA
>CAIZWI010000104.1 GCA_903936645.1 uncultured Verrucomicrobia subdivision 3 bacterium | reverse complement strand
GTGGGCATTCGCATCGGGGATCTTACGCCCATTTTTTTTTGGTCACCGTGGCTCGACAATCACGCCCAACCTCGGCACCACGAATTTTTTCAGCTATGGACTGGCCAATAATCTGGACGTCGCCAGCCCCTTTCTGAGTACCAACGCCGCGCGCCTGCCGGCCGCCATTGATCCCAATGGCTTGATTTTCCAGCGACTGTCCCACCACCCCGCCCGCAAGGGCAATTCCTTGTTGCCCCTGGTGGTTTACCGCCAGCAAGTCGCCAATGCCGCGTTTCCCAAGGTCTCCGGCACCCTGACTCAGGTCACTCCCCTCATTGAACGGCTGGCCTATGGCCAGCAGTACCTTACAAATGGTATCTTCATCACCTATACCAATACGGTCTATGACCGGTTGATCGGGGGGGGCGTCGAAAATTCTGGCGGTCTGACCGGTCAATTCCTCTACCTGCGCGACCAGCAGCCGGTGCTGCTCGGCGCCCGTTACCAATACTTTGTCGTTCACCTGAACACCCGGCGCGAGATTGAAGAAATCATCCCGGCGGGCACGGTCACCCTTCCTGCGCCATGAACTCCTTTCGAGCCATCCTCCTTCTCGTCCCGGCGTTGGTCTGCGGCTTTGCCCGGCTCGGCGCCGCGGCCGGCCCTTCGTTTGTGTATGAAACCCCCGGCGAGTTCACCGCCGCCGGGGATTTTAATGGTGATGGAACGAACGATATCCTGGTGCTGGATAAAGCCACCGGCAATGCCCGGGTGGGTTACAGTGGCGCCGGTGGCTCACTCGCTTGGTCATCGCCTTTGCCCACCGGCGTGCAAAACCTGAGCGGCTGTGCGGTGGGGCGATTCCAGCAGACCGCCTACGACACCGTGGCCGTGACCGCCCCCGCTTTCAACTCCGTCAATCTCGTGGACTTGTCCCCGCCCACCGCCGCTGGCGCTCCGGTGGCGGTGACGCCGCTCGGGATCGGACCGCATATGGTCCTGCCGCTGGCCAATGCGGCTGGCGGCGTGCCGCCGCCCTTCAACAGTCTGCTCATCGCGAGTTCGGAAAACTCCTCCAACGCCGAGTACCTCGATCTTTTGAGTCTGAACGCCGGCGCGGGCGCGGCGGCGGGCGAATTCCAAGAGAGCGGGCCGTATGACCGGGGCAACGCGCTGCAATTGAGCGGGACGCCGGCTACCTTCGCTGTGGGCTTGGTCCGGGGCGCCACCAATGACACACTGGATGTCTGGCAGTTCACTAATTCGCCGGCCTTGATGCTCTCCATTACCAATCTGGTCTCCGGTGGCGACTATGCCTTTGGCATTTTTAATCAACAAACCCTGCCTTGGTTTATTTTCTACCGACCGGGCGGCACCAATTTGACCCTCGTTCCGCTGACCAACGCCAGCGGGAGCCTGGCCTTTGGCCCTGCCCAAATTTGCAGCGTGGCCGAACCGATTGTAGGGGTTTATTACCTGGATTTGACCGGCCATGGCAATGGTGAAGCCCTGATTTTGTTTAGCGATGGCATGGAAGGCATGAGCCTGACCGGTGGTGTGCCGGCGTTTTCGCCCAGGTACACTGCCGGCGCGGCCAACGGGGATTCGTTCACCGGCATCGCGCCTTTGGGCGCGGGACAATTTGTCCTGCTGGATGGACCTCCGGGCAGCCTTGCTTCCGTTCATG
>CAIZWI010000103.1 GCA_903936645.1 uncultured Verrucomicrobia subdivision 3 bacterium | reverse complement strand
GTGCAAACGCTCGGCAATCCATTTCACCGGCAGCACGGTCTCCGCCCGTTCGGCGGACGGCCGCCGCCACCTTGCCGGCATCCCCTTTGGCCAGCCGGGCCAAATCCGCCTCCCGCCAGCCCAGCCGCTGGAGTTCCTCCGCCACGATGCGTTCGGCCCGGGCCACGGCGGTCTCCGCCCGTTTGGCGCTGTAATGTTCCGCCCCCACCCGTGCCGCCATGCGCAATCCCTGGTAAACTTTTCCCAATAAATTAATCTCAAGAACCGTCCCCTTTATGGCTTGTCGAGTTCACTTTCCTTTATGTGCAAAAATCCTCGGCCAAATGCAAAGATCAAGGGCTTACATTCGCGTTTCACTTCGGGATCGCGATAAGAAAACATCCGTTGGTCTTGATGGCTGTTTCCGTATCGCCTGCGAATCGAAACTCACTGTCAAGCTCCCCAGGCGGGTAATAAACAACATTTGTCGCTACATTCAAGACGCCCCTTGCAAATCGTCCGTAAACTTTTGAGCGTCCGGGGCATGAAAAGACGAAAGTGCTGAACCAATTCTGATGCAGACCATGGACTTCAATCATGCCGTCTTGATCCGAAGGAAGAAAATTCGTCGGCCCATAATGAGTCAAGGGCCGAAACATCTGATGGCGGTGTTCCATCCATTCAACAGTCACACCAGCCAAAGGCGCTCGCGTGTTTGCGTCCACTGCCTCAATGCGAACGGATTGGTTAGCACACCCCACTAAGGCAAACACCAGCACTCCGAGAACGAGCGCCAAATTGGCAGCAGAAGGAATTTTGGGCTTCATAATGCTATTGCTTCAATTTTTGCTCAAGT
This sequence comes from uncultured Verrucomicrobia subdivision 3 bacterium, assembly GCA_903936645.1. Classification (GTDB taxonomy): domain Bacteria; phylum Verrucomicrobiota; class Verrucomicrobiia; order Limisphaerales; family UBA11358; genus UBA11358. Next base: position 23,761 of record CAIZWI010000103.1, on the reverse strand, counting down.
TCAGCCTCAACATTGAAAACGATCTGGACATGATCCGTATTGAAAAGTTCCTTCTGGTCACTGACTTTTGCAAGGCTCGGTAGCCATCGCCCGTAAAAGAGTCGGTTCTTGATAGTGTCATATTCCCTTGCGCTGCCGGTAGAGCAGCAGGTTCACATATCCTGGCGCGCCCATGTGCAAACGCTCGGCAATCCATTTCACCGGCAGCACGGTCTCCGCCCGCAGGCGGACGGCGGCCGCCACCTTGCCGGCATCTCCTTTGGCCATCCGGGCCAAATCCGCCTCCTGCCAGCCCAACCGCTGGAGTTCCTCCGCCACGATGCGTTCGGCCCGGGCCACGGCGGTCTCCGCCCGTTCGGCGCCGTAATGTTCCGCCCCCACCCGTTCCGCCATGCGCCCCAGCAATTCCCGCTTGAACGCCGCATCCCCCAGGCACCAGCCGCGGCGCACCCCTGTGTAATCGGCGCCGGCTTCCCCGGCCCGCCGCGCCTCCAGGGCGGCCAACAACTGTCGCCGGCCCGCCGCGCTGTCGCGCGGAATCCCGTATTCACCCAGCAACCGATCGACCCGCAACCACGGCCACCGCCGCCGGGGCGGCTCCAAGTAGCCCGGCCAGCTGCTCCAGGCAAACGCCGTCAACGGCTGGCCGGGGCGGACCAGTTTCGCCCGCACGGGATTCAAATGCACATAATCGCAGACCGTCTTGAGATAGCCATTGCCGCTGCCAGCCACCAGCAACGCTTTGTAGCGACCGCCAAACAGATGCCCAACCACCTGGTGCCGCCGGTTAAACCGGCCGGTGTAGGTGCCCAGCAGCCACTTCATCCCCGCCACCAGGTTCCCTTGCGGGGTCTCGATTACCAAATGGAAGTGATTCCCCATGAAACAAAAGGCATGGACTTGCCAGGCCGTTTTGCCGCACGCCTCCTCCAGCGTCGCCAGAAACGTCTCCCGGTCCCGGTCATCCCGGAAAATCGCCTCCTGCCGGTCCCCGCGATTCAGCACGTGATAAATCGCCCCCGGATATTCCACTCTGAGCTGGCGCGCCATGGCCCGATCCTGGCCAACCCGCCCCGATATGTCAATATGAAGAACCGACCCCTTTGGGCTTGGGAAGAATGGATTTGGCATTTTGGACCGGGAGCGGGACCGGGACGGGCCGGCCCTTGCGGCACGCGTCACTGCAATATTGGACGTGGTCCCAGTCCCGGGCCCATTTTTTGCGCCAGGCAAAATCCCGGCCGCAATGAAGACAGATCTTGGTGGGCAGGTTGGCTTTTTTGACTCCCCGCATGTTAAAGTAATTCCGGTTGTGATTGAGGGGCTGAATGCATGCGCAGGCGAGCCGCCACTTTGGCCCAATAGGGAAAGAAGCCTGATTTGGCCAAAGGGAACCATTGCGCATCCCATGGTCGACGCAACAAGCAAAGCTGGATGCCGCGTTCGGCAAGAGCGGTGCGAATGGAATCGAGCTGATCTCCGAGCGGTCCGACAAAAGGGGAGTAAGCCACGATGCTTTCCAGTTTCTCGGCCACCGCCCACGCGGTGAGGCTTGCAGCCAGCGACGCGGAATCTTCGAGGGTCACCGCGCATGAGAAATGACGGGCGGCCCGGTTGCACCCATCTTGCAGGACGCTTGCCAGATGCGTCCGGCGCAAGGAGCTCATGTCCGGGGATTGACTAGGCACCGCCGGGCGAAAGGCGGCGATGGCCGCGAAGGGCACGGCCTGGAGGGGACCCATTTCCGGAGCGCAGTCGTCCTCGTGCAACCACAGTCCCACGCGTCCAAGTCGGGGAACCGGGGCGGAAAGCAGTTCGGGGAGGGGCTGAATTTCCAAGGAGGTGGTTTCGCTGGCCCGGAACGGCAGGACGATCTCGTCCGCGAGCCGATGCAAACCGGATTCGTCCTGCAGCCATTCGGGAGCGCAATATTTTTCGAGATTGGAACGGCGGGGCAAATAGGTTTTCCCCGGCGTTTGAAGGCCCGCCACCCAACGCCAACTCAGGGTGTTACTGGCGGGATCCGCATCGAGCAAGTGCCGCAGGAAAAAGTCCGCCCCGAGTTCCCACGGGAGTTTTTCGACATGAACCCAAAATCCCGCCCACCACATCCGGGCGTGGTTGTGGAGGTAGCCGGTGGCAGTCAGTTCCCGGGCGAAGCGATCCATAATGGCTGTCCCACTCTGGCCATTCCCTACCGCTTCCGCCCGCCGCAACTCCGGCTTATCCAGATTAGCGTGCAACCATTTGACGCGCTCCCGGTAATGGCGCCACACTTGCGGGCGCAGCTCCAGCCAGCCTTTCCAATAGGTACGCCAATGGATTTCCTGGAGAAACTTTTCCACCGTCGGGAAGCGAAAGCGATTTAGCACGGTTGCCACGACTTCTTCCTCCAACAAGAGGCGATGGCGCAGGGCGGGGGACAACCGGGAGACGGCACGGTGTCCGGGCCCGACGGCGTTTCTTTTGGCCGCATAATGAGCCAGGAACGGCAGGAAGGCTTCCATTTGAGCCCTGGCTGCGGCCCTGGTAGCGGGGAACATCGGCTTTGGGCTATCGGGAGGCATCGCTGAGGTGTTTGAAGAATTCAATTAAGACGAGCGGGTTCGAGGTGGGTAGATGCAACTTCAAATGCGAACGGCAAACGCAACGACTGCGACCAAACGTTAGTTGGCCCCGAGAGACCAAAAACACCAACGGTTGAGTTGTTTAAATTCATGATTATGCTGCCCGGCCATGCGCTGCTCAATTTACTCAAATTAAAGGGGAATTTTTCATTTCCCAGGCTGGCCACGGAACGTGCCGAAGCGCGCGCTCCACGGCGGGCGGCTCAATGGATGGTTGATACATTCCAATCGGCCGGCAGCGTGGCCACCCACTTTCCTGCGTGTGCCAAGACGAGCGCACCGGTCCACTCCGGCATTTGAGGAATACCGGAACCGGCCATACTGGGCGCGGCGACCTTCATGTTTACGAATTCTCGGGTAATCGCCGCTTCGCTATCCGCCAGTTTTTCAATTAGCGCGGCGGCCCGCCCGGGCCAGGGTGTCGTTTCGCTAAACATATTTTATAAAGTTATAATTTAACCCAATAAAAACAATCGAAACTAATCGTCAGGCGGCGGAAAAGCAAATTTTTTGGCGGGATTTTTTGGAGTGGCGATATTTTTGCAAACTTGAAGATCGTATGTTCATGGCGCGACGACCAACCGTACGGATTTCTGCGGGAAAATTATGGCGCTGGTTGGTCCCGTGCCATTATGGCTATTTGGATGGTGCGGAGTGGCGCCATGCCTTTTGTTTGGGCCAGTCTGGATCGAGGAGCAATGTCGCAATCTGGGAACGCCGAGATACAGGCGTGAAGCTCGATATGTCAATATCAAGAACCGACCCCTTTGAGAACCGACCCCTATGTGGCGGTGGGTGGTCGAGGAAGGCCGGCAGCGCGGGCGGGTTGCATCAGCAAGACAATCCGCGGATTTGATGTGTGCGGTTCATGGATCGCCGGCGGGCAGGAAGTGCGCAACGGGGCGGATGATGATGAAGGTTGGCTGGCTCTTTTCGGACGGATAGGCGGAGGCAAGCAAGGCGATGACGGCGCCGCTTTCGTCGAGGCAGACCTGCGGGCGCTCGACGCCAGCAATCCCAAGGGACCGGCCGTCGGCAAGCGGCACGGGGTCATTCTGTGACCAGACGGGTGTTTGCGAAACGAGTTCGTAGTCAATCCCGTTCTTCGAGGTGTAATAAACAATGGCTTTGCGGATGCCAGTGGCCTTCGACTCCCAATCGGTGCAAACGACCTGGTAGCGGCCGCCCGCGAACCAGACAGTGGGGTCTTCCAGTTCAAAGTTGCCGGGGAGCCGGTTGCCGGGACCGCCGACGATGCGGTAGGGGCCAGTGAGCTTGTCAGCTGCGAAGGCGCGCATATAGGCGTGCAAGGCGCCTTCATTGGTTGACCTGGCCTTGAACTTGCCCACGGCGTAGATCGAGCCGTCCGGACGCTCGAGGATGGCCGGGTTGTTGATCGGGATGACCGGCTTGGGCACAGGTGTCCACGGGCCGGCGATGGAATCGGCCCAGGCGAATCCGGTCTGCCAAACAGGGATGCCGAGGTGGTAGATGAGGAACCGGTTGCCGCTCTTCATTACCTTGGGATTATGAATCGCCTGGGTGGCCCACGGGTGGGATGGCGGGGAGAGGACGACTTCCTGAAACGCATAGGGTCCGAACAGGGACTTGGCCGTGGCGTGGATAACGTGGCTCTTGAGCCAGCCGTTCATCTTGTCCGCAGCGGGCCAGCGGGATGCGAACAGGTGCCAGGTATCGCCGACCTTGATCACCGACGGGTCCCACAGATACCAGCCGTCCATTTTGAAAATTGCCGAGGCTGGCACGGGCTGAAGGGCGGCGCGGAGGGGATTGCCGGCGGGGTGAGTGACGGTCACGCCGGGTGGCAGCGGCGGCGGGGCAGCCGCAGCAGCGGCAGCCGTGGTGAACGCAATGACCAACAGGAGTGTGGCGACGGGGCCGGGATTGAAACGAAACATAAAGTGGTGCGGTTTCAGTGCTATGCGGGCTTGGTGCTCAAGGCAAAAGCATCGGTGTGAAACGGTGTGACTGGCAAACCCGCGTTTGAAAACAGAGGGCAAACCGGATGGTCCGCCCAGGCATGGCGAGCCGCGACGCGGGAGGGAACGGCAGCGTACCACAAGGCAACGAGGTGATCGCCGATAATGGCTGGCAGTTTGAGTGCGGCGCGAAGCGGGCCGGCGGCGAGGCGTCCGAACGTGATGAGCAGGATGCGTTGCATGACAAGACGATGGGGCAAGTCTGCCTCAAGGGGAGCGGATGGGGAAATATTTTTGCGCGCGGTTTATGAAAGGCGCCAAGAAATGGCGGATCGTGGCGGCGAAGGTTCCAGCGGAGAGGGGCTGCCAATTGGTCAGCGGCACCCGAATCCGCTTGCCGCCCCCTTTGCCTCCGCCATAATATTTGGACGGTGCCAAGTGGCGACAATGGTTTCAAGCGCGCGTGGTGGAATGGCAGACACGCCAGACTTAGGATCTGGTGCCGAAAGGCGTGGAGGTTCAAGTCCTCTCGTGCGCACCATGATTTTTCAACGCATGACCATGGCATTGCGTTTGGCTGAACCGCCAGGGTGGTGACCGGCTAAAGCTGGGGTGCCAGAACCGGCCGGCCGGTCAGGCGCGGGGATGGAATTTTTGATGGATTTCCCGCAGGCGATTGCCGGTGACGTGGGTGTAGACTTCCGTGGTGCTGATGGTGGCGTGGCCGAGTAATTCCTGGATCACCCGCAAATCCGCCCCGTGTTCCAGCAGATGGGTGGCAAAACTGTGCCGCAACATGTGCGGGGTGAGGTTCCGCTCCACGCCCGCGCGGCGCACGCGGTCTTTGATGCGCTTCCACATGGTCACGGACGCAAAGGGCGTGCTGCGACTGGTTAGAAAGACGGCCGCCGGGGACTTGGGGGTGACGAGTTTAGGGCGTCCGGCCGCGAGATAATGCTGAATGGCGGTCACGGCGGTCTTGCCCACGGGCACCACGCGTTCCTTATTGCCCTTGCCAATGACATTGAGGAAGCCGGCTTCCAAATGGAGTTGTTCCAGGCGTAAATTTTTCAATTCTGCCAGCCGCAGGCCCGAGGCGTAGGCCAGCTCGAGGATCGCCTGGGTGCACAGGTTTTCCGGGGTTTCCGGCAGTTCCGGCGCCAGTAGTTGTTTGATTTCCGCATGGGAGAGTGCCTTGGGCAGGCGTTTCCAGCGGCGCGGCAGGGAGAGGTTCTCGGCAATATTGGCGGGAAGTTTTTTTTCGTTTTCCGCGAACCGGTAAAACGCCCGGAGCGCGGCAATTTCCAGGTAGACACTTTCACTGCTGAGCCGCTGGGTCGCATTGGCTGGCGCATCGGCCAGCGGGCGGAGGCGTTCGTGGCGCAGGAAATCCATGAGATGCCGCAATTCCACGGCGTGCCAGTCGGTGAGTTGGTGGTTGGCGGCCCAGGTGGTGAATTTGCCCAGCAGCGCCGCATAGGTTCGCTGGGTGTGTTCCGCCTGCCCGCGCTCATGGCGCAGGTATTGCAGGAAATCTTCGATGAGCGTTTGCACAAGTCAAGCGGGCCGGCCAGCGGCCGTTTTATCCGGGGGGCGGATGGCCCCACCCATTCCGCCCTCGGGCAACTGCTGGCAATCCCTAATTTACGTCTCCATCATTACTACAGCCGGACCAGGTTGCGAATTAAAAGTGCAGTGCCGGCGCGGCGGGTTTTGCTGGACGCCGCCCCCCGCTGGCGGGCAGATTGCCGGCAATGTTTGAATTAAAGGATCTCTCCCGGGCGGACAAACCGGCGGCCTATGCGGAATTAGCCGGGCAGCTGGCGGCGTTGCTCCAGGGGGAGCGCGATTGGGTGGCCAATGCCGCCAACACGGCCGCGCTGCTGGGGCACTCCCTGCCGGACCTCAACTGGGCGGGATTCTACCGCCGTGTGGGCGAGCAGTTGGTGCTGGGGCCGTTTCACGGCAAGCCCGCCTGTGTGCGCATTGCGCTTGGCAAGGGCGTGTGCGGGACGGCGGCGGCCGAGGTCCGAACGGTGGTGGTGCCGGATGTGCATGCCTTTCCCGGACACATCGCCTGTGACGCGGCTTCCCGTTCGGAAATTGTCGTGCCGCTGGTGCGGCAGGACCGGGCGGTGGGGGTGCTGGATCTCGACAGTCCTGTGCCGGGTCGCTTTGATGCCGCCGACGCGGCGGGCCTGAGCCAGCTCGTGACGGTGTTCCTGGCGGCGACGGACGATTAAACCACAGCGCTTAAAGCAACTCGAGTTGGGTGCCGCCCGGGCGACGAAAGGCCGCCGTGGAGAGGGGCGGCTGATTATTTTTAATGCCCGCTTTGCGCCGGGCCACCTCGAAGATGCGCTTGATTTGCTCCGCGAAAATACCGGCGCCGTGCATGCGGGTGGCCCATGCGGCGTCATAGAGTTTGCCGTCCCGCATGGTGCGCAATTGATTCAGCACCTTGTCCTTGCGCTGGGGAAAGTGGGTTTCCAGCCATTGGACAAAGAGTTCGGTGTTCGCATGGGGGAGCCGGAGTAGGGTGTATCCGGCCGCCGTGGCCCCGGCTGCCGCCGCCGCGGCCAGAATGGCGGGGATTTCGTGGTCGTTTAGTCCCGGGATGATGGGGGCCACGTTCACGCTGACGCGAATGCCGGCCTCGGCCAGGGTCCGGATGGCCGCCAGCCGGGCGCGGGCGGGCGACGTGCGGGGTTCCATGACACTGCGCAATTCGGCATCCAGGGTCGTGATGGAGAGGCAAACGGCGGCCGCCTGAAAGCTGGCGAGTCGGGCCAGCACATCCACATCCCGCGTGACCAGGGCATTTTTGGTGATGATGGCGACGGGATTGCGGAACTCGGCGAGCACTTCCAGGCAGGCTCGCGTGAGTTTCAATTTGCGTTCGACGGGCTGGTAGCAATCCGTTATGCCGCTCATGGCAATGACTTGCGGCTGCCATTTTTTCGCGGAGAGTTCGGCGCGCAAGAGTTGCGCCGCGTGCTCCTTCACCATGATTTTAGTCTCAAAATCGAGGCCGGAGGAAAACCCGAGGTATTCATGGGTGGGGCGGGCGTAGCAATAAACACAACCGTGCTCGCAGCCCCGGTAGGGGTTCACGCTGGCATCGAAGCCCACATCGGGGCTGTTATTGTAGGCGATGATGCTGGCGCTATGGTCTTTGAGAAATTGGGTGCGCGGCAGCGGATCCTCGGCCGGATTCCAATCGGCGTCCGCTGCGAGATGGAGAGGCGCGAAGCGGTTCGACGGGTTTCCCAGGGCACCCCGGTGGGCGGCGGTTAATGAGTCGGCCTGCATGAGGGCAGTTTAACACACACGGCAAGCCCGGCGCGGGCCCGGTCAGAGCGCCTTCCCGGTCAGGCGCTCGTACGCTTCCTGATATTTCGCGGAGGTTTTGGCGATGACTTCCGCCGGCAATTGCGGGCCGGGCGGGGTTTTGTCCCACGTCAAGGTTTCGAGGTAATCGCGCACGAACTGCTTGTCGAAGCTCGGCTGGCCCTGGCCGGGAGCGTACTGGTCGGCCGGCCAAAAGCGCGAGGAATCGGGGGTGAGGACTTCATCAATGAGAATGAGTTTGCCTTCGAAGACGCCGAATTCGAATTTGGTGTCGGCAATGATGATGCCCCGCTCCCGGGCATAATCGCGACCGGCCCGGTAAATTTTCAGGCTGAGGTCGCGGGCCTGGGTGGCCAATTCGGAGCCGACAATCTTAACGGCTTCCGCAAAGGAGATGTTTTCATCGTGGCCGGCCTCGGCCTTGGTGGAGGGGGTGAAGATGGGTTCGGGCAGCTCGGCGGATTCCGCAAGGCCGGCGGGGAGTTGAATGCCGCAAACCGTCTGGCTTTTCTTGTATTCCTTCCAGCCGGAGCCGGAGAGGTAGCCGCGCACGATGCATTCGATGGCGAGGGGCCTGGCTTTTTTTACGATCATGCTGCGCCGGGCGAGCTGGGCGGTGTAGGGCTGGAGCTGGGCGGGCAGGGGATCATCGGCTCCGGCCAGGAGATGGTTGGGGACGAGGTCGGCGAATTTGGCGAACCAGAAATGGGAGAGCTGCGTGAGCACCTCACCTTTGCGGGGAATGCCGTTGGGGAGAATAACGTCGAAGGCGGACAGCCGGTCGCTGGCGACGAGCAGGAAACGGTCGCCGAGATCAAAGACTTCGCGGACCTTGCCGCTGCGCACTTTGGTGATGCCGGGCAGGTCGAGTTGCAAAATGGGGGTGCTGGTCGCGTTTGTCATGTGGTGAAGATGATGGGAATTTGACCGGGAAGTTCAAGCGGGAAGTGCAGGAGTTCAGTGGGTGATGAACTAAAACCGGGAGCGGCGGGGGGCGGCTGAGCCGGTGATTTTTGGAGGCATGGGACGGGGTGGGGGTTATTGTTCGGCCACATCGCCCGATTGCAGGCGGGGCGCCGCCACCATGATGGCCCCGTTAATTACCCGCCACAGGCCCCAGAGCGCCAGGGCAACCAGCGCGCCGGCCAATTTGGTGATGATTATTTTTATGGCGACCATGTAAAGGACACCGCCCGTGCCCGCGGCAATCATCAAGCCGCCCGTGATCATTTTTTTGATGCCGACACCCCGTACCTGCACGGCCCGCTCTTTGAACATCACCTCGAGCAAGGCCGAGGCTTCCGCGTGGGTGAAGCCTTGGATCATCAAATATTTCAGAACGGATTCGGGCGGATCGCCCCAGGAAACCTTGGCGCGGGCTTCCACTTCCGCCTGCTGGCGGTCCACCAGGCCGAGTTGTGAGGCGTTGGGAGCACTGGCCGGCAGATGGTTGGCGGGGTGGGAAACGGAGCTGGTGGGGGCGGTCGCGCCTGGAGCGGACAAATGCAGCTTTGGGGAGGCATCGCCGGGTGGCGGCAGGGCGGCCAGTTTTTCGGCAAGGAGGGCATTGGCGGCCGCTGTACCATCGGTGCCGCAGGCGGGACAATTCACGGGAATGGTCAGACGACCCGCCACCGGCTCGGCGTCAAAGGCGTAGCGTTGCCCGCAGCCGCACTGGATTTTGATGGGAATCATAGGTCATCAGTTCCGGGTTGACCGGCATGATTGGCGGAGAAATCGTCGACCTTCCACGGGCAAAATACAAGCCGGAAAGCGGGAAGCGCGCTGCGGCCGGCATGATTGCCGGACGGGAAGTGCAAAAAAAGTGCATTCTTGATTGAATTATTGGCAAAATGAGTTTAACGGTAGTGGTCTTAACCAATCTATTTCGCGAATTTATGAAAAAATTACTGTTAATCCTCTCGTTGGGTCTGGCCCTGAGTCTCACGGCGGGTGCCGCCGACGTGACCCTCACCGACGTGCATCTTTGTTGCGGATCCTGTGTCAAAGGCGCTGAAAAAGCCGTGGCGGAGGTTGCGGGCTTGACGGCCAAGGCCGATCAAGATGCCAGCACGGTTATCCTGACGGCGGCTGATACCGCCACCTTGCAAAAAGGCGTGGACGCCCTCACCACGGCGGGCTTCTTTGGCAAGAGCAGCGATCCGAGCATCAAAGTCAATGCAGAGACCGGTGCTAAAAATCAAAAAGTGAAGACCCTGACGATCTCCGGGCTGCACCTTTGCTGCGGCAAGTGCGTCAAGGCGGCGAACCAAATCCTCAGCAGCGTGCCCGGCGTGACCGGCAACACCGCGGCCAAAGGCGTGAAAACGTTTGAAGTCACCGGAGATTTTAACGACAAGGAAGTGTTTGACGCCCTGCAAAAAGGCGGGCTGACGGGCGTGGAAAAATAACGCGCCGTCCCAAGCATTTTCGCCCTTTGCCGCTCACTGCGGCAAGGGGCGTTTTTTTATATATCTGGCGCTGGAAACCGGGGGCCACCCGGACCCCATGGGAACAGCGGGGAAAGCGGCGCACTGGGGCGCGGCCGGCTCACAGCAAGGCCAAAAGGCGGGCCAGTTCGGCATCGGTATTATAAAAGTGAGGCGAGAGGCGGATATAATTTTGCCCGGCCCGATCGCTGCGCAAATTGGTGATGATGCCGGCGGCGGTCAGCAATGCATGCGTTTCCAGCATGTTTGTTCCGGGCCGGAAAAAGGTGACGATCCCGCTGCCGTTTTCGGGTGTGGCTTCGGCATGCAGCACCGACCAGCCTTTGGCCAGGAGTGCCGGGACGAGTAAGGCCCGTTTGCGCAGGAGTTCGGCGGCGATGTTGTCCACGCCGATTTCCAAGGCCAGTTCCAGCGAGGTGATGAGCCCGACAATGCCCAGCAGGCTGTGAGTCCCGACCTCATATTTGGTGGCATCGGTGCGGAAAACGATTTTATCCTGGGCCACGAAATTGGGGCAGCGGACATTGTGCCAGCCGTAGACGGGGGGAGTGAGTTTTTCCTGAAGCTCGCGGCGAACATAAAGGATGCCGGCACCACAGGGGCCGAGGAGCCACTTGTGGGCGTCGGCCGCCAGAAAGTCCACGTGCTCGACGGTGGTCGGGAACGCGCCGAGGGTTTGGATGGCATCCAGGCAGAACAAAATACCCCGTTCATGCAGGTATTTGCCAATGGCCGGGATGTCCAAACGGTAACCACTGACAAAGTGATTGGTGGCCAGGGCAACCAGCCGGGTGCTTTCATCGACCTGACCCATGACGTCGCGCGGGCGGATGACGCCGAGACCCCGGGTGTTCAGCAACCGGACCTGGACCCCGCGCGCCGCGAGGGCCATCCACGGATAAACATTGGAGGGATAATCGTCGTAATAAACGAGGATGTTATCGCCCTTGCGGTATTGGAGGCCGGCGGCGACATAACTTAAAGCCAGTGAAGTGGGGCCGACGAGGGCCACCTCCTCAGGCTGGCTGTTAATCAGTTGGGCCGCCAGCCGGCGGGCATCCTGCAGCCGGTGCAGCATGAATTCCTCCTGGTCGCCCAAGGTGGCTTCGCGGGCGCATGCGCCAATGGCATTGGCCACCCGGGCCGGCAGCGGGCACACGCCGGCATGACCCAGGAAGACCTTTTCGCGGGTGACCGGAAATTCACGCTGGCGCAGTTCCTCATTATTGAGCAGTTCGGACAAAATCATGCGGGCAGGTTAGTCGGCACGGGGCCAAGTCAAAAGCCTAAACTCCGGACGACGATCGCCGGCAATAAAAAAGCGGACCCCAGAGGGTCCGCTTGGTGGCAAAGAAAGGAGGGGTTAAAAAAGCGTCAGGCGATGGCGCGGTCGAGGCTGGCCTTGAGGTCGCGCTTGCTCTTGCCGCCCACCATTTGTTCCACGACTTCACCCTTTTTGAGGATCAAGAGGGTGGGAATGGCCCGGATGCCATATTTTTGGGCCAAATCAGGATGCTGGTCGATGTTCACCTTGCCGATGGTGACTTTGCCGGTGTATTCGGTGGCCAGTTCATCCAGCAAAGGAGCGATCTGTTTGCAAGGACCACACCATTCCGCCCAGAAATCCACCAGGATCGGGTTGGCAGATTGCAGGGCTTTCTCGGGGAAATTATCCACCGTGAGCGTGACTATGAGATCGGAAGCCATATGAATTAGGTTAGCTAGTGAAGGTGGTCACCGAACCATTCAAGACATACCAGCCCCAAGCGACCAAACCAACGGCGATGAGGGCGCACGCGGCGACAGCGTAAATCAGGCCTTTGTCCAGGCCGCCAAGGGTGGGAGCAGCGGCCGGAGCGGCAACCGCGCGGGGTTGCGGCGCGGGAGCGGGCTTGGCTTGCGTAGCCGGGGAGCTCGGAGCCGGGGCGGCGGGGGCGGCAGCGGTCGGACGCGGCGCGGCGGCCAGAGACATGGGGGCGGCAGCGGCGGCCGGGGAAACGCCAGGGGAAGGCGCCCCCGTGGGGCCACCGGGCGGCAGCGTCGGCAGCTTGATGGTGGGCGCGGCGGAAGGCTTCGGCGGCAAATTAATGCGGACGGTTTCCTTTTTGGGCTGCACCTTGCCGGTTTCTTTTTTCGGCGGCACGGCACCTGACGGTATGTTCGGAGGAAGATCAGCCATAGTCTTTGATGATCAAGATAAACAGCGTCCGTGGACTGTCAAATGTAAATGCGAAGAAATGTTGCGGCTGGCCGGACTAAGTCAGCCAGGACATCACCATCTCATAGATGGCGCAAAGGGCCATGGCCATGGCGGCAAACCAGAGTGGTTTCTTCTTGGTAACTGTGCAAATGGAGGCAGTGGCAATGGCCACCGAAAAAATCGTGACGGCCAGGCCCATCCGACTGCCGCGCTGACCCGCCAGGTCCCGTTTCTTTTCAAAGCCCTCGGCGGTGGTTTTGATTTCCGCCTTTTCCTTGTCGAACCGGGCGCTTTCCTCGGAAAGCTTTTTAATGGCCTTGATCACGGCGGGGTTCGCCGAATTGGTGTTGGCCAGCAGTTCGGGGAGGGCCGCCTCGTCGAGGTGTTGCTTGATGGATTTGGACTCGTAAAAATTCCATTGGTCAGAGGCTTTGATCTGGTTGATCTGCACCTGGCTGCTGTATTTGCCGCTATATTGCGAGGCCACGGCGGCGATCACGGCGATCACCACCACGGTGAGGGAGACGTATTTGGTCCAGGCCTCGGACTTTTCCTTGGCCTTGGTCGCGGCGCGATCGGCCTTCAAATCCACCATGAACTGTTTCAGTTCATTAATCTCTTTCTGCAAATCATTCATAAGCTGGCCCGTCCGGGGAGTGGCAACCGCCAAATGCTCCCATAAAATTCGGGGATGTGATATACGGGAAGCACGGGCACACTTCAATCCTAAAAAGTCCCGTAAAAATTGCCGATTGCCGCAGGCCGTTGAATATGGAATGTTGCTGCGACGGCCATGAGTGAATTTAAATATGCCTGTCCGGTGTGCGGCCAGCGCATCCAGTGCGACTCGGCACACAGCGGGTCCGTGATGGAGTGCCCCACGTGTTTCCAAAAGATCACGGCTCCACGGGCGCCCGCCACGGCTGACCAGAAGCTGATTCTGAGCAGTAAAAAAGTGGATGCCCCGCCCGTGACGCCAGTGCCTTCCAGTCGGGAGACCCCGCTGCGGCCGCCCCGCCCGGGTTTCCCGATCGCGGTGCTGGCCTTGCTGGTTTTGTTGGTGTTTGCCGGGGGACTGGTCTTCCTCCTCCGGCAACGGCTGGAGCCAAAACCCAATCCTGCGCCGGTGCCGGTGGCTGCCCGGCCCACGAACAGCGTGCCCGCCCCGGATGCCGCGCAAGCAACCCCGCCGGGTGACACTCGCTGGATGCTCGATCTGGCCAGCGCGAGCTTTCCGGACGCCAAGGCCGCCGGCCGCATTCACGGGCAGGACTTTCAGGCGGAACGTGCGGTGTTATCGAGCGGCACGCTCACGCTGCGGCAAGGGGCCAAAGGCCCGGTGGCCTTTGGACTGGTGATTAATTTCAGCGGGGTGCAGGCCGAAGTGCTGGCGGGTAAGACGATTAACATCACCAGCAATGCGCCCCTGGCGGCCCGCGTCACGCTGCACTGGCAGGAAGGGGAGCAAACTTTGAAGGACACTTTCGACACCGCCTACGCGTTGCGCCTGCAGTTTGCTGACCTGGTGAACAACCGGATTTCCGGCAGCATTTATTTTTGCGCTCCCGATGAGGCTAAAAGCTACGTCGCGGGCACATTCGTGGCCGAGGTGCGCCGGCCGAAACCAGTCAAGCCGAAGCAGTAAACGGTTGCAACGGAACTTGCCAGCCAGCCATTCCCGGAGGAAACTAAGCCCGTGACGATTGAACTCATCAACACCGGCAGCGAACTGCTGCTGGGGCGGGTGCTGAACACCCATCAACAGTGGTTGTGCCGGCGGTTGTCTGATCTGGGCTACGCGGTGCAGCGGCAAGTCATGGTGCCGGACACCGCCACGGACATTCAGCAGGCGGTGCGCGAAGCGCTGGGCCGGGCGGATTTAGTGATCGTCACTGGCGGCCTGGGGCCGACTTCGGATGACATTACCCGCGACTTGATCGCCCAACTCCTGGGTAAAAAGCTCCACCTGGACCCGGCGGTGTTGGCCGTCATCCAGCAATTTTTTGCCGACCGCAAGCGGCCGATGCCCGCCAATAATGAAGTGCAGGCCATGGTGCCCGAAGGGGCGACGGTGCTGCCCAATCCATTTGGCACGGCACCCGGGCTGGCCATTCCGGTCGACCCGAATCCGTACCGCGCCGGTGCGGGCGGGAGCTGGCTGATCATGCTGCCGGGTCCGCCGCGGGAATTACGGCCCATGTTTGAGGCGGCGGTGAAGCCCCTGGTGCTTCGCGAATTTCCGCTGGAGAGCGCCTTTGCCTGTCGCACCCTGCGCACGAGCGGGGTCGGGGAATCCGCCTTGCAGGAGCGGGTGGCTCCACCGCTGGCGGCCCTGGTGGCTGCGGGGCTGGAGGTGGGGTATTGCGCCCGTGTTGGCCAGGTGGATGTGCGGTTGATCGCGCGGGGGCCGACGGCCGCCGGGGTGGTGGGCCAGGCTGAGGCAGTGGTGCAGCGGTTGCTGGGGGAGTTTGTTTATGGCTATGACGACGACGGCATGGCGGGGGTCATTGTGCAGTTGCTGACGGCCAGGAAAATGACCCTGGCCCTGGCGGAGTCCTGCACCGGGGGGGGCATTGCCAACCAGATTACGAACGTCTCGGGCGCGTCGGCGGTCTTCCCTGGAGGTTTCGTGACCTACAGCAATGAGTTCAAGCAAGCCAGTCTGGGGGTGCGGGCGGAAACCCTGGCCGCCCATGGTGCGGTGAGTGAGGCGGTGGCCCGGGAGATGGCCGAGGGGGCGCGGGCACGACTGGGCACGGATTTTGCCATTGCCGTCACGGGCATCGCGGGTCCCACGGGCGGCACCCCGGGCAAACCCGTGGGCACGGTTTTCATGGCCCTGGCCGGGGCTTTTGGCACGGAGGTCCAGCACAAGCTGAACGCCTATGAGCGGGAAGCCTTTAAACAGGTGACGACCCAGCAGGCCTTGGAAATGTTGCGCCGGCGGCTGGTGGGTTAGCCAAAAATTACCTTCGTGGTGGCTTCGTTCGGGTCCCAGCCCCGGGTGGGGGCGTCCGTTACGGAGGAAATGTCCTTGATGGAGATTTGGCGGCCCAAGGTTTTGGGTCCCTTCACATCGAGTTGGGAAGGATCGCAGGTCTGCTGGCTGATTTTTTGGTGCGGCGCCGGTTTGTACCGGATGTACAACACTTTCGGGGTCGTTGGGGACAGGTAAAGCAGGCGCGATTTCTCCGGGATGCAGGAGTACACCTTGTTCATGATGATGCCGCCGAAGGTGAACCGTTTTAAGTAGCTGGCTTCGCGATCCGTGTAGGCGCAGGTGTACACGCGATCGCGCTCGGGCAGGCCGCACAGAAGCACATCGGGTCCGACGAATAATTTCTCCGGCAGCTCGATGACCTTGTAAGTGCCATCCTTGAACACCAGCAGCAGCTTGTCAAACTTGGTGCACTCCAGTTTGAATTCGTCCGCATTGACCTTGTAACCCACGTAGCCGCTCTCGCGGTCATAGCTGACCTTGAAGGACTTGAACGCCGCGGCCTTCACGTCCACTTCCTCATGCCGGGCCGATTTGGTGGTGAGGCGCGGGTAGAGCGGACGGTATTTGGCCAGCAATTCTTCCAAGTGGCCAATCACGTACTTGATCAGATTCTTGAGGTGTTTGCGCGTCTCGGCGAGTTCGGCCTTGGTCTTGGCCATTTGCTCGCGGTGCTGGTTGATGTCGAAGAGCGAAATCCGGCGGATCCGCACTTGCAACAACCGCTCCACATCCGCCTCGACGATGGGGCGGACCAGCTCCAGGGAGAAAGGCTGGAAACCTTCGTAAACTGCGGCCAGCACGGCCTCATTGGTTTTGCACTTCTCGATGGCTTTGTAAATCCGCTCCTCAATGAAAATCCGTTCGAGGGTGCGGTAATGCAGTTCATCCAGTAATTGTTGCTCGCGCAAATCCAGTTCGCGCTTAAGCAGGGTGGTCAACTGCGTGGTGTTTTCGCGGAGCACTTCGCTGACGGTTAATTCCACCGGGCGGTTGTCCTTGATCACCACAATGCGGCTGCTGATGGTCACTTCACAATCGGTGAAGGCGTAGAGTGCATCCACCATCTTCTCGGCTTCCACGCCAGCCGGACACTTGATTTCGATTTCGACATCCTCAGAAGTGAAATCATTGATGGCTTTGACCTTTAGCTTGCCCTTGGTGGCGGCGTCCTCGATGGAGGCCATCAGCGAATCGGTGGTGGTGGTCGGCGGAATTTCCCGAATCGAAACGGTGGACTCGTCCTTGACCTTGATCTTGGCGCGGACGGTGACGCTGCCCTTGCCATCCTGGTAATCGCGCGCGTCCATGACGCCGCCGGTGGTGAAATCAGGCAGGCATTTGAAGGGCTGGTTTTTGAGAATGGCGATTTGCGCTTCCAGCAATTCGGGGAAATTGTGGGGCAGGATGCGCGCGGAGAGGCCGACGGCGATGCCCTCGGTGCCCAGCATCAGCGTGAGGGGCAGTTTGCAGGGCAGGGAGACGGGTTCCTTGTTGCGGCCGTCGTAGCTGGGGACGAACTCGGTGATTTCGTCGTTGAAGAGCTCGGTGCGCGCCAGTTCGGTGAGGCGGCATTCGATGTAACGGGAGGCGGCAGCGGGGTCGCCGGTATAAATATTGCCAAAGTTCCCCTGGCCTTCGATCAGGTAGCGTTTGGTGGTGAGGACCACCAGGGCGTCGCCAATCGAGGCGTCGCCGTGGGGGTGGTACTGCATGGTGTGACCCACGACGTTGGCCACTTTGATGAACCGGCCGTCGTCCTTTTCGTGCAGGGCCCACAGGATGCGGCGTTGCACGGGCTTGAGGCCATCGGCGAGATTGGGGATGGCGCGGTCGCGGATGACGTAGGAGGCGTACTCCATGAAACTCTTGTCCACGCGCTGGTGCAGGCCGGTCTCGGCCTGCCGGGGGTCAAAGGGCCGGTGCACCAATGCGGCCGGGACGGCTTCGGCCTGAACATGGGCCTCCCCACCGGCAGCGGCGCCGTTACTGCCGGCCGGGCTGGCCGGGGTGCCCGGGATGGGCAAATCGGGCTGTTTTGGTTCGTTGTCTTGCTTGTCAGAACTCATGAGCGGGCGAAATTAAGCATTAGAACGGGCTTGGTGGCAAGAATTCAGTCGGGGGAGGGGGGGACAGAGCGGCAGAATCCGGGCGAAAGGATGTTTGACCTGCGGTGGGTCATGGCCTAGAATCGTTGTTCCTTTTACAATATGAAAATTGTCGTTTGTGATCCTATTTCCCCCAAGGGAATCGCGCTGCTCCAGCAACGCCCGGAATTTGAAGTGGTGGTGCTGCCCAAGCGGCTCACTGAGGCGGAATTGTTGCCGGTGGTGGCGGATGCCGTCGCCTTGGTGGTCCGTTCGGAAACCAAGGTGACGCGCAAAGTCATCGAAGCCGCGCCCAAATTGCGGGTGGTGGGTCGCGCCGGGGTGGGCGTGGACAATGTGGATATCGAGGCCGCCACGCAGCACGGCACGGTGGTCATGAACACGCCGGGCGGGAACACCATTACGACGGCGGAATTGAGTTTTGCCATGCTGCTCTCGCTGGCGCGCAAGGTGCCGCAGGCTTACGCCACGATGGTGGCGGGCAAGTGGGATCGCAAGGCGTTCCAGGGGGTGGAACTGGCCGGCAAGACGCTGGGGGTTTTGGGCATGGGCCGGATTGGCACGGAAGTGGCCAAGCGGGCGATTGCTTTTGGCATGCATGTGGTGGCGTATGATCCTTATTTGACCGAGGAACGTGCGCGGGCCATTGGGGCCGGATTTGCGGACAGCCTGGACGAGGTGTACCGGGTGGCGGATTTCATCACGGTGCACATGCCGGTGACGAATGAGACGCGGGAAATGCTCAATGCGGCGGCCTTTGCCAAGATGAAGCCGGGCGTGCGGATTGTGAATTGCGCGCGTGGCGAGATCATTGCCGAGGCGGATTTGATTGCGGCTTTGGAGTCCGGCAAAGTGGCCGGGGCGGGGCTGGATGTGTTTGCGGTGGAACCGCTGCCGGCGGATCATCCGTACCGGAAACAGCCGAACTTGATTTTGACCCCGCATCTCGGGGCCAGCACGGAGGAAGCCCAGGAAAAATGCGGCATCGAAGTGGCGGAAGTCATTGCCGGGTACCTGCTGACCGGGGAAGTGCGCAACGGGGTGAATCTGCCGTATCTGGATGCCCGGACCTATGAACAGGTGAAGCCGTACCTGCCGCTGGGTGAATCCCTGGGCAAATTGCTGGGCCAGCTCGCGCCGGTTGGCGCGGATCGTATTTACATTTCCTATGGCGGCAATGCCCGCCAATTACCCAATGTGGATCCCGTCACCCGTTCCATCCTGCGCGGGTTTCTGGCTGCCAGCGACTTGAAGGACGTGAACAACGTCAACGTGCGCGCGGCGGCCGCGAGCATTGGGTTGACGGTGGAAGAAAAGAAATCGGACGAACCGGTCACCTTCAATGAATGGGTGCATGTGCAGATTTTCAAAGGCGGCACCAAGCTGGTGTCGGCGGGCGGCACGTTCTTTGGGTCGCCGAACAATCCCCGGATTGTGCGCCTGTACAGCTCGCCGGTGGAAATTCCGATCACGGGCACGTTATTGCTCCTGAACAATAAGGACCGCCCCGGGATTGTCGGTTATCTCGGCAGCCTGTTGAGCAAGCATCAGATCAACATCGCCAGCATGAGCCTGGGCCGCGACACCGCCGGGGGCAGTGCCCTGACCGTGTTGAGCCTGGATAGCGCGCCTTCGGCGGCGGTGCTGGCGGAGATTCAGCAGGACAAGGATATCAGCAACGTCAAAGTCGTTAAATTGTAAAAAATATCATAAAAATGCGGGAAATTGTGAACGATTTCCCGTCGAATCAGCTCCAACCCTCTCGATAATGAATAAAATCACGCGTCAATTGCTCAGCGCCGCCCTGGCCGGAATGGTTTTGGGTACTGCGGCCAGCCAGGCCAACACCGCCACGCCGGCGGGAATCACCAATGGCAACCCGGCGGATGCCATGACGGCGTTGTTTGGCGACCCGGTGGTGGCCAAGGGCAAGGGTTTTGAGATCAAGCGGAGTGCGCTGTATCAAATTGTGGTGGGGGCGAAAGGGCAGGCGGCGGCGGCGGGCCAGCAATTGCCGTCGGATTTTGAGGCGCGGGCATTGAACCAGTTGATTACCATCCAGTTACTGTTGCAAAAGGCGACGGACGCGGACAAAGTGGCCGGGCAAAAAGACGCGGATTTGCAGTACACGAACATTCTCAAGCATTTTGGCTCGGAAGAGGCGTTTACGCGCCAGTTGAAGGCGGTGGGGATGACGATGGCGGATTTGCGCACGAAGGCTTTTCAGGAATCGGTGGCCAAGGCGGCTTTGCAGCGGGAATTGGGCGTGGTGGTGACGGATGCGGATGTGCTGAAGCTGTACAACGACCGGCCTTCGGATTTTGAGGAGGGGGAAAAGGCGCATGTGCGGCATTTGCTGCTGATGACGATGGATCCGACCACGCAGGCGCCGCTCTCGGCCGAGCAGGTGACGGCCAAGCGCCAGCAAATTGACACGCTGCTCAAGCGGGCGCGCTCCGGCGAGGATTTCGCCGCGCTGGCCAAGCAATATACCGAAGACACCGGGTCCAAGGAAACGGGCGGGGAATACACCTTTGGCCGCGGCCAGATGGTGCCGGAATTTGAGGCGGCGGCGTTCGCGATGACAAACAGCCAGATCAGCGATGTGGTCATCACGAAATACGGTTTTCACATCATCAAGCTGCTGGACAAAGTGCCGGCGAAAAAGGTGGAGCTGGCCACGGTGAGCGATGACATCCGGAAGTATTTGATCCAGCAGAAGGTGAGCAAGCTGGCCCCGGACTACATTACGAAATTGAAAGCGAGCTCGGGTTTGGAGATTGAGGATGCGGACTTGAAGGCGAAGCTGGACGCGGCGGAAGCGGCGGCGGCGGCCGCGGCGGCGGCCGGCACCACCGGCGCGGCGGCGGAGCCCGCACCGGCGGCGACCGGCGGGTCCAAGCCGTGATGCGGGCTTGCCAGTCCGCACGAGGCAGGGCATGTTTACAGGGTTATGAAAAGTAAAATTGGAATAATTGTCCTGGCGCTGGTGGCCTTGGGGCTGGCGGTGGGCTTGGTCGCAACGCGCAAACAGGCGGAAGAGCGGCAAAACCACGATGCCAGCACCATCCTGGACTTTTCCAATCAATGGTCCAAAGCCAGCCTGGATGTGAATGAGTTGCAGCAGGTCAACCTGACCCTGAATCGGGACCTGGCCACCAACCGGGTGGTGCTGGCGGACCTGTCGAACGCCCTCACGGAGGTTTCGCTGACCGTGACCAACACCAAGCAGGCGCTGGCTTCCGCCCAGGACCAAATCACGAATGATGCGGCGCGCATCAACGATTTGCAGGCGCAGAACAAGGAATTGGATGACCGGGCCAGGCGGATGAGCGATCAGGCGCTGGAATTGACCAACACGATTATCGCGTTGAACCAGCAAATCAGCGAGACGGTGCGGCAACTGGGGGCGAGCAAGGCGGATAATTCTTTTCTGGAGAAGCAATTGCAGCAGTTGATGGCGGCGAAGGCGGAGTTGGAACACAACTTCAACACCCTGGCGGTGGTCCGCGACCAAGTGAGCAAGCTGAAGGCGGAACTCGTTCTCGCGCGCCGCTTGCAATGGATCAAGGAAGGCACGGATACACCCATGAAAGGCGCGCAGTTGCTGATGCAGGGGCGCGACGGCGCGGGCAATCATGCCGCCAAGTCGGGAACCAATTTTGGGCTGACGGTGGAAGTCGGCTCGGATCATACGGTAAAGGTTATTCCGCCCGGAACGACTAATAGTCCCGCCACCAACAGTGCGGCCACGAACGCCCCGGCGCATTGAGCGCGGGGTGGTGAGCCGGTCCATTTTAGTTAGTATTGTCTTATGCCTACCTACGGTTATAAATGCGCCAAGTGCGCTCACGAGTTTGAAATCCGCCAGTCGATGTCCGAGGCGGCCCTGACGGTTTGCCCGAAAGAATTGTGCGGCCAAAAGAAGTGGGGCCGGGGCAAGGTGAAGCGGCAGATTAGCACCGGTGGCGGTCTGCTGTTCAAAGGGAGCGGCTTTTATATCACCGATTACCGGAGCGAGAAATATAAAGAGTCGGCCAAGAAGGATACCACGGCGGCGACCACGCCCGCGAGCACAACGGCCACGCCCGCAGCCGCCCCCGCCAGCACGCCCGCAGCGGCTCCCGCGGCGGCCCCCGCCAAGCCGGCCAAAGCAGCGAAGAAGTAAGTTGTAGGGCGAATTTCGATGGGGTTGCTGGCTGCTCAAATTTGCCCCCCCGCAGCGGAGTTGTGGCGATGGGGGTTACCGCTGCCCGCATGCTGTCGGTAATTGCTCCGGAAATGGGGGACGGCTGCCCACGTTGCTCAACCGCCTCGCGGAAAACGGAAAGAGTTTCCCCGGTACTTCGATGGGCCCAGCCTGGGTTGGCTTAGCCGGCAACTGGCAATAGAATGGCACGATTTCCCGGATCTTTTGGTGTAACGGCGGCGGCGGGCGGGGCGGCCAGATCCCAAAAAGAGAGGCGTTGCGCCGTACTCCTCGCCGGACGCAAAAATCCACGATGCAGCCACGGTCAGTGGCAGGGCAGTCCGCCGGCTCAGCCAGTGGTCGGCTCAAGACGCTGCCAGACAGTTACCGACCGAAGCCTACGCGCGGCGCACAGCGGCAGCCTTACCAGACCGCGGCCGCCCGGTCAGCGAGTTTTCCAAGGGGTCGCAGCTCCCACAGCGAGACACCTTCCCTCCATTTTCAAGGACGGAGCGGGGATTTAACGCCAGGGGCAGATGTGGGGGGATTGCATTAACGGCAGCCAAACGGAACTGCCAGTGGCGCATGGGGCGCGCAACCTTTCCGGCAAAATGTCACACAACTGCAACCCGGACGACTTGGGGGCGCCATAAACCAGGTTCATTCTCGGGCGCACAGAGGGTTAAATGTCCCGGGCCTGATTTCCGCCCTGAATCATCAGGGGTGGTGCACGGGGCAGACAATTGATCCCCTGACATATTACTGAACATAACACCGAGCAAGTGTCGTTTTAAGATTTTGAACAATTCCCATTCCGCTAACAAAATGAATACCACTGGCAAACTAATCTGGTCCGCCGCCTTGCTGGCCGGACTGCTGCAACCGGGCGCCGTGCGTGCCCAGGAAATTTTCTGGAACGCGCCCGCGCCCATTAGCGGGGACAGTGACGTTGCGAACGTGGGCACCCCGGTCTACGCGTATGATTACGCCAATACCAGCCAAACGGTGAACGGCATCACGTTCACGGGCGCAAACAGTGCCAATGCGGGCGGCAATGTGGGGGTAACGCTGAATTCCTTTAACGCCACGATCTTCACCTCCACCGCCACGCCGTTTACCACGCTTTCGGCGGCTTATCGGGGCATGCTGGTGGGCGGGGCGTATGCGACGAGCACGTCGGCCTATACGGTTACGTTGTCCAACCTGCTGGGCGGCCATGCTTATCTGGTGCAATTCTGGGTGAATGATCCGCGCGGCGGGCAAAACGCCCGGACCGTGACCCTGGGCAGCCTGGGGGGCAATAGTGTGACGCTGGGTTACAGCACGGGGGCGGGCACGACGGCGGGTTATGCCGGCCAGTATTGCACCGGGCTCTTTACGAATTATGGGGCGCCGCAAACCTTCACGATGCAATCGTTTTCCGCGGCCACGGTGCCGCAAATCAATGCCTTGCAAGTTCAGGATCTGGGCGTGGCGCAAACGCCGAATTCGGGTTATTGGAACGGGCTGGGCGGGGGCACTTTGAATTATGCCGCCCTGAATTTTTGCACCAACGCGGCGGGGGCGCCCCTGGGCACGCCCGCCAGCCTGGCCACGGTCATTGGTCTGAAAAGCCCGGGGTTCTTTGGGGATGGCTATGGCAACAATGCGAGTATGCTGCCGGTGACGGTGACCAATCTGACGGTGGCGGCGGGCGGCGTTACCAATGGCGAGTTCAATTTTGAGAATACCAATGTGACCTACACGCTCAGCAGCAGTGATGCCAGTGGGCTCACCGGGAAGAGCACGGTGGGTTTGTTCGGCACGGGCACGGTAGTGCTGGCGGGTCCCAACACCTACAGCGGGGGCACGGTGATCGCCCAGGGAACGCTCCAGGTGGGGGCGGGGGGCGCGGCGGG
>CAIZWI010000102.1 GCA_903936645.1 uncultured Verrucomicrobia subdivision 3 bacterium | reverse complement strand
TTAACAATTTCCGACCCCGGCACCAACCTAATTCTGCTATTTTCAGGGTATTATTTGTTGATAATTAAAAACTTATCAAATAATTCACCCCGGAACGACCGGCGGGAGCCGTCTGGCCGGGCTATTTGCCTTTGAATTCCCGGCGGGCAGCTTCGTACACCCGGGCCAGCGGCACCTTGGCGGCGACGGCCAGCTTTTTGCAGGATTCGAACTCGGGGGCGATTTGCACCAACTCACCGTTGAGCCGGCCGAGTTTGACGGTGACTTTGCCGTACTTGGTTTTGACGTCGGCAAACTCCCGGCGCAATTTTCGCCGTTCGGCAATGGTGCGGCGGACGCCAAAGGCGCTGGTTTCGCGCAATAGCAATGCGGAAAACTTGTCGGCATCCGTTTCGGCGCACAAAATCGTGAGCAGGACCCCGGGCCGGTTCTTTTTCATCTGGATGGGAGTATGAAAGACATCGAGCGCCCCGGCCGCCAGGGCGGTTTCCAACACATGGCCCAAGATTTCGGCATTGATGTCGTCGCAATTGGTTTCCAGCACGGCCACGCGGTCGGTTTCCCAATCCTGCGGCACCTTGGCACTGGCCTGACCAAGGATGGCGCGCAGGACGTTCGGGCGGGTCAGGTTATCGCGGGTGCCGATGCCAAAGCCGATTTTTTCGGCCACCAAATTGTCCATGGGGGAGAAGCTCTCGGCGAATTCGGCCAGCAGGGCCGCGCCGGTGGGGGTGACCAGTTCATGGGGTTCCGCACATTGGGTGACGGCGATGCCACGGGCTCCGAGCAGGGCGAGGGTGGCCGGGGCTGGCAGGGGGAAGCGGCCGTGGGCGCACTTGATCCAGCCGGTGCCCTCCACCACCGGGGCGGCGAGGACGCGGGGTTTGCCCAGCAGTTCCAAACCAATGCAGGCACCCACAATGTCCACGATGGAATCCACGGCACCGACTTCGTGGAAATGGACGGATTCCGTGGGCTGGCCATGAATTTTGCCTTCCACTTCGGCGAGGCGCTGGAAGACGGCAATGGATTTCTGCCTCACCCAGGGTGAGAGTTTGCTGGCAGTGATCAGCTGTTTGATCTCGGCAAAGGTGCGGGAGTCATTGTGCTCGTGCTCATGACCATGGGCGGCGGCGTGGGCGTGGTCTTCCCCGGGTTGGTGAGGGTGTTCATGGGTAGGCTCATGATCGCCATGGGAATGGGGGTGGCTGTGATCATGGTCGTGATCATGGCCGTGCTCGTGGCAGTGGTCATGCTCCTCGTCGTGGTCGTGTTCCAAGTGGACATCGACCTTGATGCCGGCGATGCCGTGCTTTTCCTGGTCGCCCACGTGGAGGTGGTAGCCGTCGAGCTTTAGCTTGCCGAGTTCGCGGCCCAGTTTTTGGGGATTCACCCCCAGATCAATGAGGGCGCCGAGAAACATGTCGCCACTGATGCCGCTAAAAATGTCCAAATAAAGCGTTTTCATGAATTAGTGATAAAGATCATTAAATGCCCAGTATTCTGACCATTTTAAGACGGCCACGGGGCGGGGATTGAGGGTTCTGAGCAGCCCAAACGACCGAAAGGGCGGTTCCGGGACGCCGCGTTGGTTATTATTTCTTATTTTTAATATTATTTTAGTTAATACAAATCCCACTAGGAAGCGAGGCGGTTGATCTGGCTGGCGGCGTAGCCGCCGCCGAAGCCGTTATCGATATTGACGACGGTGACGCCGCTGCCGCAGCTATTGAGCATGCCGAGCAAGGCGGCCACGCCGCCGAAGCTGGCACCGTAGCCCACGCTGGTGGGGACGGCGATGACGGGTTTGGAGACCAAGCCGGCGACCACGCTGGGGAGGGCACCTTCCATGCCGGCCACGACTACCAGGACATTGGCGGTCTGGAGGGTTTCCAGCCGGGCCAGAATGCGGTGCAGGCCGGCCACCCCGGCGTCGTGAATCCGTTCGACGGTGTTGCCCATGATTTCGGCGGTGATGGCGGCTTCCTCGGCCACGGGCAAATCACTGGTGCCGGCACAAATGACGGCGATGACGCCCGGGCGCTTGGCGAGGGGCTTTTTCTCAATGGTGACGCAGCGGGCGAGTTCGTGATGGACGGCGATTTTAAATTTGCGGCGCAGCAGGCGGGCATGTTCCGGGCCGACCCGGGTGATGAGCACGCAGGATTCGCGCTCCAGCAATTTGGCGGCGATTTTGACCACTTGGTCCGGGGTTTTACCCGCTCCATAGATGACTTCGGGAAAACCCTGACGCAGCGCCCGGTGGGTGTCCACTTGGGCGAACCCGAGGCTGGCGGTGGGGGCGGCCTGAAAGGCTTGGAGGATTTTTTCGCGCGGGACTTTCCCGGCCCGATAGGCTTCCAGCAGGTCAATGGCTTCGGATGTTGTCACGCGCCCATAATACAAGGGCGCGCGGCGAGGTCACGGGAAATCCGGCCGGAATCAGGGGGCGGCCAGCGGCAAACCGCATCGGCCCCCATCCGCCCGCAACCGTCCGCCCAGGCAGGGGCATGCTGCCAGAACAATTTCCGCGCCGGGTCGCATGAACCAAAAACCCCGGGCAGGAAACACCCGAAGGGCCGTTTGCGCGAGCGCGAGCTTTGCCGGGTCATTCGGCTGGGGGGGCGGGAGCATTTTGTGGCCCCCCACCCTGCCCGGCCGACACAGGGCCGAGGCAGGGAACGATTCGAAATCCAGCGTTCCTCCAGAACGCAAACACTTTTTGATCGGACAACCAGCCACTTCGTAGCTGGCTCATTTCCACGGTCGCTCCGCGACAATTTCCCTTTCGCCCATTACACAGGTCGAAACAGCGTAATCGCTGTGGTCATATATTGCTTAAGGTGACAATACATTTGGTTGCGTCTGCCCGGCCGGCCGACACAGGGCCGAGGCAGCGAACGATTCGAAATCCAGCGTTCCTCCAGAACGCAAACACTTTTTGATCGGACAACCAGCCACTTCGTAGCTGGCTCATTTCCACGGTCGCTCCGC
>CAIZWI010000101.1 GCA_903936645.1 uncultured Verrucomicrobia subdivision 3 bacterium | reverse complement strand
TTATTATGCCAAAACCCGTGAAAATGAACCTGCCGGAAGAATTTTGTCTCACACCCCCGAAGGCACAAACTCCCAACTTCAAACTCCCATCAGCAAAATTCAAATGGAATCCTTCAGTCCTCCGGCCGTTCACCGCTGGGGGCCATTTTGACTAGCTTGGGATCGAACTGCCCCAGCACCGTCACCAAGTCGCTTTGGGCCGCCATGACTGTGTGAATGTTTTTGTAGGCCAGCGGCACTTCGTCGAGGCCGGCGGAGATCAGGGTCACGCCCTGTTGCTGCAGGTGGCGTTGCACTTCCTTCCAATTAAATTTGGCATTGGCCGCCGTGCGGCTCATGGCCCGGCCCCCCCCGTGGGCGGCGGAGTTCAATGAGTCGGGATGCCCTTTGCCACTCACCACAAACCCCGGCGTGGCCATGGAACCAGGGATAATGCCCAGCACCCCCGCACCGGCCGGCGTCGCGCCTTTGCGATGCACCACCACCTCCCGCTCCACCCCGCCGATGACATGGCGTTCCTTCCACGCAAAGTTATGGTGGTTCTCCACATCGAGGAGCACCTGCGCGCCGAGGTGTTCGGCCACCTGACGATGGATGCACGCATGGTTGGCGGCAGCATACTGGCCCATCAGTTCCATCGCCTGCCAATATTCCTGGCCGGCTTGGGAATCGAGGGCCAGCCAGGCCAGCCGTTTCAATTCACTGGGCAGATCCGGGAACTGGCTGAAAGCAATTTTGCTGTAATGCTCGCACACCGCCGCTCCCGTGCCCCGGCTGCCGCTGTGCGACAGAAGCGCCACGTACGTGCCCGGTTCCAAACCCTTGATCTGGGTGTGCACGGTGAAGGCGCCAAACTCCACGAAGTGATTGCCGCTGCCGCTGGTGCCGAGTTGCGACCAGGCTTTGTCCCGGTTTTGTTTCGTGACCGGGCTCACCGACCAGTCGGCATCCATGACCGCATGGGCGCGCCGGTCCCGAAAGGATGCCCCCACGCCAAAGCGCGTTTCAGTTTCGAGGGCGCGAATCAGGCGGTCCGCCTTGTGCGTCAGGTCCCGCACCGGAAGGTCCAGCACCGTCAGTTTCATCCGGCAGGCGATGTCCACCCCCACGGCATACGGAATCACGACGTTGTCCGTGGCCAGCACCCCGCCGATCGGCAGACCGTAACCAACGTGCGCATCCGGCATCAAAGCCCCCGCCACTGCGACGGGCAGCAGGCAGGCTTTTTCCATTTGCATCACTGCCTCGTGATCCAGGCCTTCACCCCATTGCCGGTAGGTCACCGGTTCCGCGCGCGGCGGCGGCGGAGCCTGGAGCAGGGTGCGGGCAAACTCCCCGCGCAAAGGGTCCGCGACAAAGGCGGACGGGTTGGCGACAAGGGCCGCCACTTCCTCGTGCAAGCGCGTCTTGTCGCCCCCGCCGAGGATATATTTCGCCACAAAATCAGTGGCCCGGCGGGTGGATTCGCCCAGGGGGATGCCGAGGCGGAGGAAGTCTTTGGTATTCATGGTGTCACGTTTCAGAGTGCGGGGTATTGGAACTCTTTCCGAAAATGTGGTGCCGCGTATTGTGGATCGCAACCAATCGCTTGCCGACGTCTCGGTCTGCAGCGAGTTGCCGGCTGCCATGGCTGGGGCTTTCTCCCGGCCGGGTTTTATTCATGGTTTTCGTTTCCTGGCGTCACTGCGGGAAAATGGGCCGCCGGCTCAGCGACCGCCCGCCGTTCCATCAATATAATACCACCCGCCACCAAGCCGAGCGTCCCACAGCCCAGCCAGAGCAGGGTGGGATGGACGGCGAGCAGTTTCATCCCCAGACCGGGCGCGAGAATCAAGGCCAGCGCCCAGTTCAAGCCAAACACGCCCACATAGCGTCCCCGCAAATGAGCCGGGGCCAGGTTCGCCACATACGCACCTTGCACCGGCATGGCAATCATCTCGCCCAGGGTGAACAGTACCACGCAGGCGGCCAGCCAGGGCACGGTGTGGGCAAATGCAATCATGGCAAAGCCCAGACCGCACAAGGCATAGCCCGTCGCCAGCATCCGGCGGGCCGGCCGCCGCCGGGTGATCGTCGTCAGCGGCAATTCGCAACCCACCACCAGCGCGCCGTTGAGGGAAATGAGCGCCCCATAAGTGGCGGCGGAAAAACCCAGGTTCGTCACCTGCACGCCAAAGGTGGAGGTCATTTGCATGAACACAAAGGCCACGCAGAACGAGGCCAGCATGGCCTGTTGCAACCGGCGGTCCACGCGGATGGCCTGCCACGCCTCCTGCCAGTCACCGCCCCGCCGCGCCTGGCGGGTGTCCCGGGGCAGGGCCAGCCACGCCACGCAACCAAACAGCACGGAGGTGGCCGCATCCCCCGCAAACAACCAGAAGAACCCTTTCGTGGCCAGAAATCCAGCGGTGGCCGGACCAAAGGCCCAGCCGGCGTTGAACGACATGCGGTAGGCCGCGAAGGCGGTCACCCGTTGCTCCGGCGGCACCAGGTCCGTGAGCAGCGCACTGCCCGCCGGACGATAAAATTCGCTCGCCAGCCCCGTGAGGGCCGAGAGGCCGATAATCCAGGGCAGCGTGTGGGCCTGCGAGAGCACCATCATCGCACTCGCGCCCAGGAACATGGAGAGCAAAATCGTTTTGCGCCGCCCCAGCGTGTCCGCCAAATGGCCGCCCAACAGGGAGGCAATAAAGTTCCCCACTCCATAAGCCCCTATCGCCAGTCCCGCATCCGCCAGCGTATGGCCGGTGCCCGTGAGATACAGCGCCAGGAAGGGGACGACAAAGCAGCCGAACTTGTTCAGGAACA
>CAIZWI010000100.1 GCA_903936645.1 uncultured Verrucomicrobia subdivision 3 bacterium | reverse complement strand
TCCCGGTCATACGGGTCCGTGCCCCCGTTAAATGCCTGTTCCGTGCCGTAATACAGGCTGGGCACGCCGGCGGCCGTATATAAAAACACCAGGGCCACCCGCAGTCGGTTGGTGTTGCCATTGGCCTGGCCACTGCTGAGAAACCGGGGGTTGTCATGATTATCCAGAAAGGTGACCAGTTGCATCTGGGCCACCGGATCGTAATTAGCCCCCACCGCCACATAATGGCCCTGGAGTTGCAAGGTGTTGGCCCCCGCCGTGGCAAAGGTGCTGGTGGTCAGGAAATACAGCGGGTAATCCAGCACGGAATCAAACTTGAAAGGCCCGCCCCCCTGGGTGCCGGTATAGCCCCCCACGAGGGCTTCCGAGTTGTTAAAGGCTTCGCCGAACACGAAGAAATTCGGATGTCCATTGGTGGCCGCTGCCGCATGAATGGCCGGGCAAAAATTCTGCCAGCAGCCCGTGTCCACTTCCAGAATGGAGTCGACCCGAAACCCGTCAAAGCCGGCCTGGCTGATCCAGTTGGCATACAGCGCCGCCATCTGCGTTTGCACATAGGGCGTTTCCGTCCGCAGATCGTTCAACCCCGAAAGCCAGCCCAGCACGGTCTGGGTGCGATCGTTGTAATTGGCAATGTTGCCGAAATTGTGAAACAAATTGGTCAGGGCGGGATTCGTACTGGTGAGATTGAACGGGGCCGGATAGGTCCGGCTGCTGTTCCCATAACTCAGGGCATAGCCCGTCGGATAATTGAAATTCGGATACCCGGCCCCGCTGCCCGTGACCAGGTCGCCCGCATGGTTGACCACAATATCATCAATCACCAGCATTCCCCGGGCATGGGCCGACTGCACCAGGTGCTGGAGATTGGACAGGCTGCCCCAATGGGGGGCAACCGTCGTGAAATCCCAGGCGGAATAACCATGAAACTGGCCCTCGGTATTCAAGACAATCGGCGAAATCCAAATCGCTGTGGCCCCCAGCGCCTGGATGTAATCCAGCTTTTGTTCGATCCCCTGGAAATCCCCGCCATGCACCCCGTACCAGCTGGCCGGATTATAAGTGCCCTCCGCATTATTATTGGCCGGGTTGCCGTCAAAGAACCGGTCCGTGATGATCTGGTAAATGCTCTGGCTCCGCCACAGGTTGTTGGTGGTTTGCGCCCTCGCCAGCCCTCCGGTAAGCACGAGGCCGGCCAGCAGCAGCAGGCCACTGCCGGCTTTAAGTAATGGGCAAAGGTGATTTAGAATGCTCGCAGCATGCCATGCGCAGTGCCTCTGGCCAATCGCACATTTGTGCGGCCCGCCGCCCCCGGCCTGGGGCCAAGCGCCCGGTTGCGCCCGGCGGCGGTCATGGCCATAATGGGACATGGCTACGAATGTCTTTTTGAAGGGCGAATGCCGCGCCTGCGGTGGGCACCTGGAATTCCCGGCGTCCGCCCGGGGCCAGGCCATGAACTGCCCGCACTGTGGCCAGCCGACCCGCTTGGAGCCGGCCTCCTCCCGCCCGTCCATCCCGCGACCGCTGCTGCTCGGCCTGGCAGTCGCCCTCGCGCTGGCGATCGTGCTGGCGGTGGCCTGGGTGGCCACCCGGCCAACGTCACCCGCACCAACCGCCCCCGCCTTGGCCGTGGCGACGAATCCCATGACCGCCCCGGTGCCAACCCATACGACTCCCGCCCCGGTCGTCAGTGCGCCCACCCCGGCCCCCAGCGCGACGGACTTGCAACCCGGGGAACTGCGCACCAATGATTTTATCCTCACGCCGGTCAAGCTGGAGCCCACCCCGGGAAGTTCGCTGGTCTACGTGACGGGCAAACTGCGCAACCCCACCGGGCGGCAGCGTTTCGGCGTGAAGGTGCGCTTTGCCCTCCTCGATGCCACGGGCGCCGTCATCGGCCACGCCACGGATTACCAGGCCGTGCTGGAACCCTACGGCGATTGGGGCTTCAAGGCCATGGTGATGGCCTCCAGAACGGCTGCCGCGCAGTTCGAAGGCCTTGCCGAGGACAAATGATTCGCCCGGCCGCCCTCCGCCTGTGGCTGGAGCGCGGCCCTGCCTTGTCAATTGTTCGCCAGTCGCCTAGCCTGTGCCCATGTTTGAATCCTTAAGCGGCAAGCTCCAGAATGCCTTTCGCAATTTACGCGGGCTCGGCAAGATTTCCGAGGCCAACGTCACCGAATCCCTGCGCGAAGTGCGGATGGCCCTGCTGGATGCCGACGTCAATTTCAAGGTCGCCCGCGATTTCATCGAACGGGTCAAAACCCAGTCCATCGGGGCCGAAGTCATCGCCAGCGTCCACCCGGGCCAGCAGATCATCAAAATCATCCACGACGAACTCGTGGCGCTGCTGGGCTCCCAAAATTCAGCCCTCAACCTGGGCGGCAATCCCAGCTGCTTCATGATGGTGGGCTTGCATGGCGCCGGCAAAACCACCTCCAGCGGCAAACTGGCCAGGCTGCTCCTCAAGCAAGGCCGGCAGCCCTTGCTGGTCGCAGCCGACGTCTACCGTCCGGCGGCCATGGATCAATTGGAAACGCTGGGCAAACAGTTGGAAATTCCCGTCTTCCTCCAGCGCGGCGAGACCGATGTGCTGAAGATCGCCCGCGCCGCCCTGGAATTTGCCCGGGCCAACCATCGGAATACGATCATTTTCGACACCGCCGGCCGCTTGCAAATTGACGAGGTGCTGGTGCAGGAGCTGGTGCATTTGCGCGACCTCGTCCAGCCGCAGGAGATTTTGCTGGTGCTGGATGCCGCCACCGGCCAGGAGGCCGTGAATGTCGCCACCCATTTTGACCAGGCCTTGAACATCACCGGGGCGATTTTGACCAAGCTGGACGGCGATGCGCGCGGCGGTGCGGCCCTGAGCCTCAAATCCGTGACCGGCAAGCCCATCAAGTTCATGGGCACCGGCGAAAAATTGGACGAGTTTGAACCCTTCCATCCCGAGCGGATGGCGTCCCGCATCCTCGGCATGGGCGACGTCGTAAGCCTCGTGGAGCGGGCCGCCGAGGCCGTCAGCGAGGACGATGCCCGGCGCATGGAAGAAAAAATGCGCAAGGGCCTCTTCACCCTCGAAGATTTTCAGGAGCAGTTGCGGGCCATGAAAAAGCTCGGGTCCCTGGAGAACATCGTGGGCATGCTCCCCGGCGGGGCGGAGATGATCAAGCAACAGGGGAACCTCTCCAAGCAGGAGAAGGAATTCAAGCGCATGGAGGCGATGATTTGCGGCATGACCCCGCAGGAACGGCGCAGCCCGCAAATTCTCAATGCCAAGCGCCGCGTGCGCATCGCCAAGGGCAGCGGCGTCACCGTGACCGAACTGAACACCATGCTGAACAAGTTTGGCGAAATGCAACAGATGATGCGCAAAATGGGCAAAATGTCCAAATTGATGGGTAAAATGGGCGGCATGCCCGGCATGGGGCGAAGATAAATTCTTTAGTTGCGGACCACCGGCGATGAAGTGCTGAGCTGGTATCGGTCGTCTCGTTGGCACCAATTAGCAAAAACGGCCGGCTAAAAAGCCGGCCGTTTGATTTGAGAATTTTCCGGAAACCGCGCCCACTTATTGGGGGTTCGCCGCCGCAGCCGATTCAGTGGCCGCCGCCGCCTTCTTCTTGCCCTTCACCGCCAGATGCAGGGTGGTGACATTCAATTTGCCTTCCGCCGTCTTTTTGTAAGCGCCGGCGACATTGTCTCCCACCTTAAAATCGGCCAGCGTGGCCGGCACATTATTGGTGGTGATTTTGGACTTGGAAGTCACATTCAAGGTCAGGGTGCCCACCGTCAGGCTGCCGCCCGACGCATCCACGGCTGAAATCTTGCCATGAAACGGCAGGGTGCCGCCTTTTTTCTTGGCCATTGGAGCCGCCGCCGCCGGAGCGTTGGTCGTCGCGTCCTGCGCCCGCAATCCCACCGGCATGGCCACCAAAGCCGCCGCCAATAAAGTCAAACCTGTTAGTTTAATAATGTTTTTCATATAATGATAAAATGATGTTTTTCTAAAGTAACAGATTATCAGACGCAGGAAACTTAAAATGGTTTCAAAAAAGTGCACTCCCGCCCGGCTGGCCCTCGCCTGGATCCGCCGCGCGTCCGCGCGAACCCTCCCTTTCAGCGTCAAACCCTCTCAGTGCTTCAGTTGGGGCGGGGGATTCCAGCTGTCCCTCCGGTTTCCCCCACGGTTAACCCCCCGCCATTTGCCCGCCGGCCCACCCACTGGCCCCCTGCCATCACGTTGGCGGGTGCCCTCATGCATGCATTCCGTTGCGAACCGGCCCAGCCTGCCAGCGGATTCCTCTTCCCAGAATGAATGTCACCCAATCGTCGGTTGCCTCTGGCCAGCTTTCGGTTAAAAATGCCGTGTAGCCCGCGCTGGCCCGCGTTGCGTTGCCGATGTGTGTTACTAAATAACCAAACCAACAACCAATCCCTGCCCCACGACTTATTTAATTGCTGCTTTGGATGGCTTTCTAAATTTCCGACCCCCTATTTTAAAATCATGTCTATGACGCTTAAATCTGCTCTGCGCCCCGCACTCTGTCTTTCGCTCCTCACC
>CAIZWI010000099.1 GCA_903936645.1 uncultured Verrucomicrobia subdivision 3 bacterium | reverse complement strand
TGCGATTACCAGCCACCTTGTGGCTGGCTAATTTCCAAGGGTCGCTTCGCGACTTGAATCTCTATGGCCTCACGGCCGTAAATAATAACGCACTTAGTGTGCGGGCTTTTTGAGGGTTTACGGTTCCGGCGTCCCTTGCGGGACGCGGCGTTTAAAACGCACGGTTACCAGCCACTGGGTGGCTGGCTAATTTCCCGGGGTCGCTGCGCGACTTGAATCTCTGTGGCCTCACGGCCGTGAATAATAACGCACTTGGTGTGCGGGCTTTTTGAGGGTTTACGGTCCCGCCGTCCCTTGCGGGACGCGGCGTTTATAACGCACGGTTACCAGCCACTGGGTGGCTGGCTAATTTCCCGGGGTCGCTGCGCGACTTGAATCTGTGGCCTCACGGCCTTGAATGATAATGCACTTAGTGTGCGGGCTTTTTGAGGGGTAAAAGGTTCCAACGTCCCTTGCGGGACGCGGAAATTTGTGGCCACGTTTTCCAGCCACCTTGTGGGTGGCTAATTTCCGGGGGGCGCTTTGCGACTTGAATTACTGGTGTGCTGAACATGGTCCGAAGCTAGGATGGTCAGGATTTTGTTGCTGACCTAATTAGCAAGCGAGTTATTACTTTATTCTATCAAGTTTCAGCGCCCAAGCCCCAAGATCTTCTCCACCCGTGCCTTCACGGCCTCATCCATCTTGATGATCGGGGGCCAGGGCCGGTTAAAACCTTCGCCGGGGATTTTGCGGGTGGCATCGATGCCCAGTTTGCTGCCGCTGCCAATGTCACTGGTGGCGTGGTCCAGCACATCGGACGGGCCTTTGGTGAAAATGCTGTCGCGCTGCGGGTCGGTGTCGGCCGTGAGGTGGAAGAGCACTTGGCTGGTGTTGTGCACATCCACATCGTGGTCCACCACCACGATGAATTTTGTGAACATCATTTGCCCCATGCCCCAGAGGCCGTGCATGATCTTGTAGGCCTGCATGGGATAGGTTTTTTTGATGCTCACAAAGACGAGGTTGTGGAAAACGCCCTCGGCCGGCAGGGCGATGTCCACGATCTCCGGGAAGTTCATCTTAAAGATGGGCAGGAACAGTTTCACGCTGGCACCGCCAATATAAAAATCTTCCATCGGCGGAATGCCGACGATGGTGGCCGGATACACGGCATCCTTCCGGTGGGTGATGGCGGTGATGTGCAGAACCGGATAGGGCTCCGGCAGGGTGTAGTAACCGGTGTGATCGCCAAAGGGCCCTTCCATGCGCAGGGGTTCGGTGGGATCCACATAGCCTTCAATGACAAAGTCGGCATTCGCGGGCACTTCCAAGTCATTGGTCTCGCATTTTATGAGTTCCACGGACTTTTTGCGCAGGTAACCGGCGAGCAAAAATTCATCCAGTCCGTCCGGCATGGGGGCGGTGGCGGCGAAGGGGAACATGGGATCCCCGCCGATGAAGATGGCCACGGGCATGCGCTGGCCGGTCTCGTAATAACGCCGGCCATGGCGCGCGGCGACTTTTTGCAACTGCCAGTGCACCCCGGTGCTTTTTTCATCGTAAATCTGGATGCGGTACATGCCCAAATTGCGCTCGCCGGTGTCGGGATCGCGGGTGACGACGCAGGGAAGGGTGATGAAACGACCGCCATCCAGCGGCCAGCATTTCAAGATGGGGAGGTTGAGCAAGGTGGCGGGATACGGCTCGGTGCCCTTTTTCCAATCCGGCGCCGGCGGCCAGCTGGTGGCGGAGACCGGGGCGTCGAATTTATGGATCACGTCCTTGCAGGGGCCGGAGCGCACGGTTTTGGGTTTGGCATGGCGGAGGTCAAGGGCCAGGGAGAGCAGTTTGATGGCTTCCTTGAAACTCGTGGGCGGCTTGGCCTTCATCAGCGCGCCCAGCTCGGCGGCCACGGCATCCACCGACTCGGCGCCCATGCTGAAGGCCATCCGTTTATGGGAGCCCAGGGTATTGACCGCCACGGGAAAGGGGGAGACCACGCCATTGACCGTGGGCTTTTCAAACAGCAACGCTTTGCCGCCACCGGGCAGTTTCATTTCGCGGTCCGCAATTTCGGTGATTTCCAGCTCGGTCGCCACCGGCTGGGAAATGCGTTTCAGCTCGCCCGCGCGGTCCAGTTGATCGACAAAGTCCCGGAATGATTCAAATGCCATACGCCAATCAGGCTAACACATAATGCGCGGGAGGCAATGCAGGGGCCGACAAATTAGGGCCGGCCACGCGCAGGGTACGCCCCGCTAATAGCGCCGCGCCGCCGCCGCATAATTGACTTGCCAAACCCGCCCCCGGACGGGCATTTTCTGACATGGCAGCGAACCGTAATTCGACCTTTGACGAGCCGTTTTATCAGGCGGCGGATAAATTCTTTCCCAACAACAGCAAAGTCGGACTCACGTACGACGATATCACGCTCGCGACCCTTTATTCCGAGGTGCTCCCGCGGGATACGCAGCTTGCCACGGTCCTGGCCGACACCCTGCCCTTGAACATCCCGGTGATCTCCTCGGACATGGACACGGTGACGGAATCGCGCATGGCCATCGCCCTGGCCCTCAATGGCGGGCTTGGGCTGATCCATTACAACATGCCGGAGCGGCAGCAACTTTCGGAGGTCAGCCGGGTGAAAAACCATGTGCACGGCCTGATCCAGGATCCCATCAAAATTTCCCCCAACCAGCTCATTGGCGACGTAATTGAGCAGATTGACCAGCGCAAATTTGGCTTCAGCACATTTCCGGTGGTGGACGAACACGGCAAGCTGATGGGCCTGCTCTCCGGCCACGTGGTAAAGCCGCGCTATGCATCCCGGAAAGTGGCCGAGGCGCTCACGCCCCGGTCCCAGGTGCATTGCATCCTGAAAAAGGAACTGGGCAAGGACCCCATCGCCCGGGCCGACAAGTTTTTTACGGAACACCTGGGCATTCACAAACTCTTGGTGGTGGATGACGAGGACCGTTTGCATGGCCTCATCACCCTGAGCGACGTGGAGCGCATCACCCACGAACGCCAGGCGCAATTCAAGCCGGCCCGCGATGAGCAGTTCCGCCTGATTTGCGGTGCGGCGGTTTCGGCCACGCGCAATGCCTTCGGCGAACTGGACCGTGACCGTATTCTGACCCACGTGGGCGGCCTGATCGAGCGCGGCGTGGACGTGGTGGCGGTGTCCACGGCCCATGGTTTTAGCAAAGGCGTGGGCGATACCGTCCGCGTGCTGCGCGATGCCTTCCCCAAACTGCCCATCATTGCGGGCAACGTCACCAGCGCGGCCGGGGTGGAGTACCTGGCGGAGAGCGGCGCGAACTGCATCAAAGTGGGCCAGGGGCCGGGCTCCATCTGCACGACACGGATTGTGGCCGGGGTGGGCATCCCGCAAATGACCGCCCTCTATGTTTGCTCGCGCGCGGCGGCGAAAAAGAAAGTCTCCATTCTGGCGGATGGCGGCATCACCAAATCCGGCGACATCGTGAAGGCATTGACGCTGGCGGAGGCGGTGATTTGCGGGGGCATCTTTGCCGGCTGCACCGAATCACCCGGCGATGTCATCGAAATCAGCGGCAAAATTTACAAGCATTATCGGGGCATGGGTAGCATGGCGGCCATGAAAGCGGGCTCGGCGGCGCGTTACGGCCACGATAAAAACCCCACCCAAAAAGTCGCCCCCGAAGGCGTGGAAGCCCTCAAAGAATCCTGCGGTTCGGTCGACCGCGTGCTGGCGCAACTGATCGGCGGCATCCAGTCCGGCATGGGTTACCTCGGGGCGGCGAACCTCGCGCAACTCCGGGAAAAAGCCCGCTACATCCGCGTGAGCCCGGCCGGGCAGCGCGAAGCCGTCCCGCACGACGTGGTGGAATTAAAGACCGGCCATTGAGGCGGTGCCTCCGGGCGGCGTGGCCCGAAGCGCGTTTATTTAAGAGCCTTGATATGGGGTTGGTTGCGCCCGGGCTTAACCGTAACCAGGCAGTGGCAATGCAACCTGGCAGCCGCCACCGGCATCTGGCCGGTTCATCCGCCCGCTCACGGCGACGAGGCTGACTCCAGGTCGCGCAAGGTGGGTCCGACCATGCCGCTCAGCCGGTCTCCGGCGACATAGAGCGTAATGGCAAAACTCAGCACGGCCCCGAGCAAAAATAAAAACAACCAGAAATGGCGCCGCTCGTAACGCCGCACTGTCCGGGCGAAGGCCAATAAACCAAACAATGCGGAAAGCACAATCACCGCATCCACACTGGCCCGCTGCCAGTAGCTGCCGCCGAGATGCAGCCACATGCCGAATTCATCGAAGGTGAGTCCCATGGCCACACCGTAGAATAGCGCGGTGATTTGCGCCCGCCGCCCAACCGGCCGCATAAACACACTGTAGCCGGCGGTGGCGGACAACAAAAAGATGCCGTAGTTTAGGTGATGAACATGGGTGCCCTGCACAAAGCAGTAGAGGTTCGGCATGGCCCCGGCCATGATCAAAAACACAAAGACCCGCGCCAGAATGAAGGTGAGAATAAAACTGAACAGCGACAAGCGCGCAAGCTTATGCGCGGCTTCCCGGGTGATGTGATGGTCAGGATGCATGGCTGACGGCCCAGACTAAGCCTTTGCCCAAGGCCTGGTCAAGCCATCGCCGCCCGCCAGAACCCATGAGCCGGTCGGAAAATTGAAAGGGGCTCTTCGGCGCGTCTTTTGGCGTTGGCCGGTATTGGCTCGGCCATGGCAGCGCGCTGCGGAGATGCGCCGGCCTCGCCGCCTTGGCCACGGTCAAAATCTGCCACCGCAGTCCCACGTTTATTTTTCAGACAGGCTCCACGGCTTACACCGTGCGCATTTGAATGGCATCCACGATTTCGGTGCCAATCGAGATGGCACCAATAATCACCACCACGTCGCCGGGTTTCAAACGGCCTTCGACCAGCAGTCGTCGCAGAGCAGCCTCGATGGTGTTTTGGGGTTCAATGAAATCAAACTCCATGACGAAGGAAGTCACGCCCCAGCTCAGGCAGAGTTCGCTGGCGGATTTCTCATTGTCACAAATGGCATACACCGGCGAGTAACGCGGGCGCATCCAGGAAGCATACCGGGCCATGTGACCATGGCGGGTAAAGGCCAGCACGGCGGCGGCCTTGAGTTCGTTGGCCATTACCACCGCGCTTTTCACGAGCTTTTCCCGGGCGGTAGTCAGTTCGGCCGCATCGTGGAAGAGGGCGTTGCCACTGCGCTCAGTACGGGTGGCAATGCGGTCGAACACCTCAATGCATTTGAGGGGGTATTTGCCCACGGTGGTCTCACCACTGAGCATGATGGCATCGGCCTCCTCGAACACGGCGTTGGCCACGTCGGTCACCTCGGCGCGGGTGGGCATGGGGGATTCGATCATGCTTTCCAGCATGTGGGTGGCGACAATCACCGGCCGGCCGATGCGCAGGCACATTTTGACGATGCGCCGCTGGACGATGGGCAATTCCTCATACGGAATCTCAATGCCCAGGTCGCCGCGGGCGACCATGATGCCATCGGCCTCGCGCACAATGGCCTCCAGATTGGCGAGGGCGGACTGGTCCTCAATCTTGGCGATCACGAAGGGGGCCGGCTTGCCCTCGTCGAACAGCTCTTTGAGCTGGAGCAAATCACGGGACTCGCGCACAAAGGAGAGGGCAATAAAATCCACATTGAGTTCCAGGCCCAACTTCACGTCTTTGATGTCCTTGGCCGTAAGCGCGGGCAGGCTGACCTTGACGCCGGGCAGGTTGATGTGGCGGCGGCTGCCGAGCTTGCCCTCGGTGAGCACTTCGCATTCCACCTTGTTACCGGACTTGGCGAGCACCTTCATTTGGATGGTGCCGTTATCAATCAAGACGACGTCGCCGACACTGATGTCGTTGATGAAATTCTCGTAATTGACGTCGACGGAATGCTGTTCGGAATCCTTTTCGCCCCGGACGGTCAGGGTGAATTTCTGGCCCGGCTGCAAGTCGAGCGGGGAGGCAATGTCGCCGGTGCGGATGGCGGGCCCCTGGGTATCCATCATAATGCCGGTAAAGCGGCTGCGCCGGGCCGATTCGGCGCGAATGGAGCTGACCACACGGCGCACCCAGTCATGCGGGGCATGGGACATGTTCAAGCGGAAGATATTCACCCCAGCGTCAATCAATTTGCCGATCATCTCGGCAGAATCCGTTGCAGGTCCCAGAGTGGATACGATTTTTGTCCGGCGCACATTACCTCGTTGCATCATCGGAATACTTTACCTTTTTCGAGGGAAATTAAAAGTAATTATTCAGAATCGCCATCCCGCGGCATGGTAATTTAATCTTGCTATTGTGGCCCCGGCGGATAACCATTCAGGTCTAAACTTAACTATTTATTTTATGGCTGACATCGCTAACAAATATCCGGAAAACATCGAAGGCAAGTATTACGTGGACAATCAATGTATTGACTGCGATCTCTGCCGCGAAACGGCCCCGGCAAATTTCAAGCGGAATGATGACGGCGGCTACTCCTTCGTTTACAAACAACCGGCCGACGAAGGCGAAGCCAAGCTCTGCAAAGACGCCATGGACGGCTGCCCGGTGGAAGCGATCGGCAACAACGGTTAAACCCGTGGTTTGGCTGGTCCCGGTGGACCCGTATCCAGCTCTTGGATTTAGAAAAAGAACAAGGAACTTCTTACGAAGTTCCTTTTTTATTGGTTAGAGAAGGTGGCTGGCAAATTTGGACCGGCAGGATTCAAACTCCCCCCTGCCCCACCGAGCCACGAGCCAAAACACCGTTCAAGCGCTCTTTTTCAGCGCGGCGTAGCCCCACCGCAACATGCGTTCGGTGGTTTCCCAGCCGATGCAGGAGTCGGTAATGGACACGCCATAGCGCAATTGCCCCGGGGCCTTGGCCATGGGCTGGTTGCCCTCGTGCAAATGGCTTTCCACCATTAATCCGATCAACGAACGTGTGCCGGCAACCCGCTGTTCAATCACGCTGTGCCAGACGTCCTCCTGCCGGGCAAATTGCTTCCCCGAATTGGCGTGGCTGCAATCCACCATCAGGACCGGAGCCAGTTTCTCGGCGATTAATTTTTCCTCGGCGGCCCGGATACTGGCGGCGTCGTAATTGGTCATGGCCCGCCCGCCGCGCAAGACGACGTGGGCGTTGGGATTGCCGGTGGTCCGCACGATGGCGGTGGCACCATCCTGGTCAATACCCAGAAAACTGTGCGGATGCCGCGTGGCGCCCATGGCATCAATCGCCACCTGCAAACTGCCATCCGTGCTGTTTTTCAAACCCACGGGCATGGAAAGTCCGCTGGCCATTTCGCGATGGGTCTGTGATTCCGTGGTACGGGCCCCAATGGCGGCCCAGCTGATGAGGTCGGCGATGTATTGGGGCACGATGGGATCGAGAAATTCGGTCGCAGCGGGCAGGCCCAAAGCGGTGATTTTTTGCAGGAGCCGCCGGGCAATTTTCAAGCCGGTTTCAATGTCCTGGGAACCATCGAGTTGCGGATCATTGATCAAGCCTTTCCAGCCAATGGTCGTGCGGGGCTTTTCAAAGTACACCCGCATGACGATTTCCATCTGGTCCGCGAATTCCTCGCGCAGAACATTCAGTCGGGCGGCATATTCCAGGGCACTTTGCTCATCGTGAATCGAGCAGGGCCCGATGACCACGAGCAGGCGTGGATCGGTCTGATTTAAAATTTGGATAATCCGCTCACGACTGCGCGCCACGGTGGCATTCACCGTGTCGCTGGCCGGCGTCGCCGCCTTGATCTGCTGGGGCGTTGACAGCCGGACGATTTCTTTGACATTTAAATCCTGCGTCCGATACATAGTCGGGGGATTATAGCGCATTATCGCCTCGCGGAAAGCCTGAAACGCAACAGATTGGACATGCCGGGGATTTGCTGTATAGTCGGGGCCGTCGTGGATTTCATATGAGCAAGGAAAAACTGGATACGGCGGAAAAGGCGTTGCAAATCAATTTGGACGCCAAAAAATACGGCACCTTTGCGGAAATCGGCGCCGGCCAGGAGGTGGCGCGCTGGTTCTTTCATGTGGGCAAGGCCTCGGGTACGGTGGC
Organism: uncultured Verrucomicrobia subdivision 3 bacterium; assembly: GCA_903936645.1. Lineage (GTDB taxonomy): Bacteria > Verrucomicrobiota > Verrucomicrobiia > Limisphaerales > UBA11358 > UBA11358. The sequence goes on along the minus strand of CAIZWI010000099.1, from coordinate 5,874 downwards.
CAAAACAATTTCTGCCTATGACATGGCAGTGAGCGATGCCATCTATGGCCCCGCCGAGCGTTATGTCAGCCGCAAACGCCTGCGCGCCATGCTGGATCTGGAATTCAGCCTCATCCTCCAGCGCCTCGACAAAACCCGGGGCGACAAATGCCACTTTTTCGCGTTCGCGGACACCGTGGCCACGCGCCGTGATGAGGGCCATGGCTGGCTGGGCGTGAAATTTCAAACCCAGCACCGGGAGGAACCCTCCTCGATCATCATCCATGTGCGGACGCTGGACAAAGAGAGCGTGGACCAGCAGGAGGCCCTGGGGATCATCGGGGTGAATTTGATCCATGCTGCGTTTTATCATTATGCCGATCCCACGGAGTTAATCGGCTCACTGCTGGATGGGTTGAGCAGCAGCCGTGTGGAAGTGGACATGATTAAATTTGCCGGTCCAGCCTTCACCGGCGTGGACAACCGCCTCATGGCCCTGCAGTTGGTGCAGCAATGGCTAACCGAGGCTGCGATGTTCACCGCCGAGGGGGAGAGCGTCATTCCCAGCGAACTACTTTGGAAAAAGCCGGTGCTGCTTGAGCGTGGCAGTTTTCGTCCCCTGACTAATCCCATGCTGGACATGCTGGATCGGGCCCATGAGCAATTTCTCACCAACCCGGCCCTGCAGGGCATTCCGCCGGTGGTCATGTTCGAAATGACCCTGAGGCAGCTACAGGTGGGCGATGCCATTAATCACCGTGATTTTCTCGATCGGGTGGATACTTTGAGCGCGCTGGGCAAGCCGGTGTTGATTTCCAATTTCCTGCGCTATCACCGGCTGGTCACCTACCTAACCCGGCAGACCGACAAACCCATTGGCCTGCCGATTGGGCTGGTTCGGCTGCGGGACGTGTTTGACGAAAAATTCTACACCGACCTGCCCGGCGGGCTGATGGAATCTTTGGGTCAGCTATTCAAGAATGGGGCCAAGCTGTACGTGTACCCTTCGCTGGACCGCAAAACCGGCAAACTAACCACGGTGGAAAACATGGAGGTGGCCCCGCATTTGCGCCATCTGTACGCGCATTTGGTGGAAAATAAATTCATTGAAAACATCACCACTTACAATGCAGACAATCTCGCCATTTACTCGAGTGAGGTATTGGATAAAATCAAACGCGGGGATGAGGCCTTGGTGAAACTGATTCCACCGGCAATTTTCGAAGTCATTAAAGCCAAACACTTGTTCGGCTGGCCAGCCGGGGAATCGGTAGCGGCGGCCTGAGTTTTTTGGTATGAGGGAAACCCGAAACGTGCCGAGGGGACCACGCGATACTAGCGGAAGCGGAGGGGGCGGGGCTCTCGTTATCCCGGCCGAGGCTAACTACTGAGCACCTTGGCTGCTTCCGCCGCCAAGTTCAGGATCGTATCAGGGAAAATCCCAAGCCACAAGATTCCTGCCAGGCTGAGCCAGATGCACAACCGGGCTGATCCCGAAATGGCGATGGGGGAGAGGTCCGCCGCATCTTTGGAGAAGTAGATGGCGCGTACCACCCCGAAATAGTAATAAAGCGAAATCACCACCCCGGCCAGGGCGGTAAACACGAGGCAATAGTAACCTTGATTCACCGCGCCCAAGGCGATTACGGACTTCAACAACAGGAATTTCCCGAAGAACCCAGCCAACGGCGGGATGCCCGCGAGGGACACCATGGCAATGGTCAAAGTAGCGGCGAGCAAGGGCGAACGTTGATGCAGTCCGGCCAGAACCGAAACATCCTCGGTTTGCGAGGTTTTTACCACCAGGGCAATGACCGTAAACGAAGCCATGACCGTGAAAAGGTAACCGGCCAAATAATACAAAATCGCGGCTCCCCCAGCTGTGGCGTCGTGAACATTACCGGCGATGGCGGCAACACCCAACAGTAAATATCCAGCGTGAGCAATGCTAGAATAACCCATTAAACGCTTAATATTGCGTTGCGGAATGGCGCAGAGATTGCCGTAAAGAATGGTGATGGCGGAGATGACGATGAGCAAATTCACCCAATGGGCGGCCACGACCGGCAGGGCGACAAACAACACCCGCAATAGCAGAACAAAACCAGCGGCTTTGGAACCGACCGCGAGAAAGGCTGTGGTCGGGGTTGGCGCGCCTTGATAAACATCGGGGGCCCAAATTTGGAAAGGGAAGGCGGCAATTTTGAAACCCAGCCCGACGACCACCAGCAAAATACCCAATAAGAAAATTTTCTCACCGGTGTATTGGGGGGCGACGGCGGCCAGTTCATTAAAGTTCAATTTACCAGTTGTGCCCCAGATCAACGCGATGCCATAAATCATGAAGGAGGAAGACAGCGCCCCCAAGATGAGATATTTGACACCCGCTTCCAAGGAAGCCAGGCGGTTGCGTTGAAAACTCACGAGAACATAAAAGGTAATCGTGATAAGTTCAATGGCCACAAACAGCATGGCGAAGTTGTTGGCCGAGGCGGCAAATAGCATGCCGGCGAGGGCAAAAATCACCAAGGAGTAGTATTCGGAAATACCGACGGCCAGGCGTTCGGCAAATTCGATGGCAATGAACAGCACCAAAATCGCGGCGATAATGAAAAAGCGCTTGAAGAACAAGGAGAGAGCGTCGTTGACGAACATGCCATTGAAGGCTGTCCCCGCCAGACTGCAACTTCCATAACCGCTGAAACTGGCAATCAACAGGGTGGTCAACGCGGCAATCGCGGCATAGCCGAGAAATTTGCGGCGTTCTGGCGGCATGATCAAATCAGCCAGCAGCACCAACATGCCGAGGGCCAAAACCGAAATTTCCAAACTCATCAGGGAGGCGTTCATCAATTTGAGATTGCCGATGTTGTATTGAGCGCAACCGGCATGACACTGGCCCGGGCCTGTGTCGCCATGCTGACAATGGGTTTGACATCTGGCTGAATTTTATCGGTCAGCAATTTGGGAAAGCAGCCGAACAGAAACAGGCTGGCGAGCAACAAGGCATAGGGCAGCTTGCGCCACACATTGCTGGCATCGGCGAGCTGGTTAAACTTTTGCGGAAGCGGACCATGAAGAACGTTGCGAATTGCCCGGGTCATGTAAACCGCGCCGATCACCAGGGCACCCCAGACGGCGAAGACGGTGGCCGTTTGCAAGGCCGGCCGGCTCCAAGCACCGAAAAACACCGTGGCTTCGCCCACGAAATTCGCGAAACCCGGGAGGCCGCAACCCGCCATGGCGGCCATCAACAAGGCGGTGCCAATGAACGGGAGTTTGCGACAGAGACCGCCGAGTTCACTGATTTCCAGGGTCCCGGCATGTTTATAAATGTAACCGCTCAGGGCAAAAGTGAGCGCCGCCAGGAATCCGTGGGCCACCATGATCAACACCGCACCGGTAATCCCGATCAGGTTGAGGCTGGCGATACCGAGGAAAATGAAGCCCATGTGAGCCACGCTCGAATTACCAATCAGCAGATTCAAGTCCCGCTGGCGCATGGCGACGAAACCCACATAAATGATATTGCCGATCGCCAGCCAGGCAATGACCTGCACGTAACACTGGGCCGCTTCCGGCAGCAAAGGGAGGGCAATACGAATCAAACCATAGAGACCGAATTTCTTCAAAACGCCCGCATGGAGCATGGCAGTCGGTGCAGGAGCCACACCGTAACCCAACGGAGCCCAGGAATGAAACGGCCAGAGAGATACCAAGATGCCGAAACCGAACAGCAGCAGCGGGAAAATAAAGTGCTGGGCTTTCACGGACAGCGGATGGTTGTCATCATGGACGTACTTGATAATTGCCGGCAGGTCAAAGGTGTTCGCCCCGGATTGGAGGTACAGGGCAATCAACCCAACCAAGGCGAGCAACGCACCAATGCTCAGATAAAGGGTAATCTGAAATGTCGCGTAATTCTTGCGCTCACCCCGGCCCCAAACCCCGATCATAATGAAAGTGGGCACCAAGGCCAGTTCGTGGAGGAAGTAAAAGAAAAACAAGTCGAGCGAGGCAAATGCCCCCAAAATACCGCCCGTCATGAGCAGCAACAAAATGTAGAATTCCTTTTCGCGACGCTCAATCTCCCAGGAGCAGCACGCCGCGGCAAAGCCCACAATGGCCCCCATCAAGATAAGCCCCACATTGATACCGTCCACCCCCACGTGATAACTGATGCCCAGAGAAGTGACCCAGGGAATTTGCTGCTCAAACTGAAAACCGGTTTGACCGGCCTTGAAATGGCAGAACATGGAAATGGCCAAAGCCATGGAGATAAACGTGGCCACCAGAGCCACCAACCGGATAATCACCCGGAAATTGGCAGGTACGAATATCAGTAACAATGCCGCGAGCAGCGGCCACCCCGAAATGTAAGTCAGTATGGACATCGCAAATTATTTTCCCAACATCAGGTACAACACCAGCGCCACGCCCAGTGTAAACAGAAAGGCATAGGTCTGAAGATTGCCGGTTTGGAGCAGGCGCAACGAGCGACCCGACAAATCGGTGCCACCACGGATGAAGCCAATGGCGAAACCTTCCACCAACCAGCGGTCGATCCAATCGGCCAGCGCCGCCAAGGCATCATGCAAACGGATGAACGTGGCCTCGTAAATTTCATCAAAATAAAACCGGTTCTTCATGGCCGTGGCCAGCACACCCAGTTTGGCCGGGAGCGGATCCGTGGCGGCTTTGCCGTAAAGGGTGTAGGCACCCAACAAACCAATCACGACGGCACCAATGCCAGCGAGCATCGGACCGATGTTCTTTAAAGGTTCCAAGAGCTGTTGCACCACGGTCAACTTTTCCACTTCCGGGGCGAATTGTGAATTGTAAATCGTGGTGATCCCAATGAACCCGCCGACCACCGCCAAGACGGATAAAACCAACAAAGGCCCGGTCATAACCAAGGGGGATTCGTGAGCGTGTTTGGCCTTTTCCGTACGAGGCTCACCGAGGAAAGCGACGAAAAACAAGCGGAACATGTAGAAGGTGGTCAAAGCGGCGACAAACACCGCGACTCCAAACAAGACATAGTTGTGCTGCTCCAAAGCCTGCGCCAAAATGGCATCCTTGGAATAAAATCCCGCAAAGATGGGAACGCCGCTCAATGCCAGGGTGCCAATAATGAAAGTCCAGAAGGTCACGGGCATGTGTTTCTTTAAGCCACCCATTTTCCAAATGTCTTGCTCCTCATGCAAACCATGGATCACAGAGCCGGCCCCGAGGAACAGCAGCGCTTTGAAAAATGCGTGGGTGGTGAGGTGGAACATTGCCGGGGTTTGACCGGACAAACCGACGGACATCACCATGTAGCCCAACTGGGAAAGCGTCGAGTAAGCCAGAATGCGTTTGATATCATTTTGCTGAACCGCAATCAGAGCGGCGAGCAGGGCCGTAAATCCACCGACATAGGAAATGACGTGCAAGGCGTCCGCGTTCAGGAGGAAGAACACCCGGCACAACATGTAAACGCCAGCCGCCACCATCGTGGCGGCATGGATCAAAGCCGACACTGGCGTGGGGCCTTCCATGGCGTCCGCCAGCCAGACGTGCAACGGGAATTGAGCCGATTTGCCGACCGCACCGCAGAAAATCAAGAGACCCGCAATCGTACCCCCGACCTGGAGCGCCGCCGGATTGGCATGCAGGTTGTCGGCCAGCGTGGTGAAATTAAGAGAGCCGAGCAACTGCCAGACCATCAAAATACCCAGCAAAAAGCCAAAGTCACCCAGACGGTTGGTGATAAAAGCCTTTTTGGCGGCATCGCCAGCACTCGGTTTTTCAAACCAGAAGCCAATCAGGAGATAACTGGAGACCCCGACCAATTCCCAGAAAATGAACATCTGCACGAAGTTGCTGGCCATCACGATGCCCAACATCGAAAAG
>CAIZWI010000098.1 GCA_903936645.1 uncultured Verrucomicrobia subdivision 3 bacterium | reverse complement strand
TATCCGCGATCAAAGTGCCGGCATTAATCGTCACCGGACTCTGCCCCGCCCCCAGCGCGTAGAAATTCGTCACGCGCAAGGAGCCCGAGTTGATCACGGTGGGACCGGCATAGTTGTTGGAGCTCGTGAGCGTTTCAGTGCCATTACCCACTTTGGTAATCCCCACCGTGCCTGTGGTATTCTCAATCAAACCCGAAAACACCCCGTTGTCGTCATTGTAACCAATATTCAGAATGGACGTGGGTTGCCCGCTGGTATTGTCAATGGTCCCGTTGCCGTTTAGACCATTGATGGTATTGGTGTAACTATTCAAGTCGATGACCGCCGGACTGAGCAGCGCAACATCCCCGGCCCCCGCGCTGGAAATCGCCTCATCAATGCCCAGCTTAACCACGCCGTTGCTAATGATCGTGCCCCCGCTATACGTGTTGGCCGTGGCCAGATTCAAGGTGCCCGAACCAATTTTGATCAAGCTGGTGCCGCCGGCGATTTGACCGGCACCACTGAACGTGTAACTCGTGGCGGAGGTATCCACTTTGACACTGCTGGGGGCCATCGTGGCGGAAATGGTCACCACCGGGCTGGCCGCGCCGGTGCCATTAAAGAGCACCCCGTCATAAATATTGAAGGTGGAAGGCGTCGAACCATTCAGCCAGTTAACGGAAGTTAAGCGGTCCCACACTCCGGGATTGGCAGCGTCAGTGCCGGTCCAAACCAGGCTTTTAGGGGTGTATGCCGAAACCACCATGTTCAAATTGCCACCCGAGGCGACGGTTTCCGCAATCAACCCCGCGCCCAACCCACTGCCAGTGACCAGGGTGACAAAAGCGCCACTGGAGACAATATTGCCACTGGCTTGTTGTGCGAGCCGGTAAGTCCCGGCCCCCAAGGGCGTGCCCGAGGCATTATTCACCGTAATGGTATTGCCGTTGCAAGCCAAGGTGCCCTGCAAAATGTAAAGGGCGGGATGCGTGACGTCCCCCGTGAAAACTGTTGGGTTAAAGGTCAGATTGACATTACGCGAGAGCAAATTCACAGTACCCGCCGGGTCCGCCTTGATCGCGGCAGCCGATGAGCCCACTGCAATACCCGTGCCATTAGCGCTCAGCGCCTTGGTGGTCAAAGAATAGGAAACCGCTCCCAACGGCGACACATCAAACACCGCGCCCGCATTAATATTTAAATTACCGCCAACGCCCAAACCGCTGGGATCAAGAATTTGATTGGTGCCGGAATCCACCGACCAGCGACCTGCATAGGTGGACGGATTGGGAAACGCTACCGTGCCGGGTCCCGCGAGGTGCACCACGGTGTCGGCCGCACCGCCCAGCAGAGTGTTGGCTGCATTACCAATGGTGAACACACTGGCGGAGGTCGTCGTGGCAATCGTGGCGGCAAGCCCGGCGGTGGCACCGACGGTAACGCCGTTGATCGTGCCGCTGCCGTTCATGAGCAGGGTGCCACCCGCGCCGAGCGTAACCCCATTGTTATTCAGAGTTACGCCGTCGATTTGGAGGATGGCTGTGGGGGCGGAACCATTCGTGGCTACCACAATATTACCCAAAGTGATCGCACCCAGTGAGCCTGGATCCTGCACTTCCAAAGTGCCACCACCGACGATTACGTGCGCCAGATTTCCGGCGCTGGTTTTCTGCGGCAGGTCATTGGCACCCGCCAGAATCCAGCGACCGGCTTCATTCTTATCAATCTGAATGGCTCCGGAAGCACTGGCGTTATCTTGAATTTGCAGAATGGTGTTGGCCCCGGGGTTGGCACCTTCCAACCAAAGATTCAGCGGACGGGTAGCGGCGGACTCATTAAAAATATTACTGAAAGTCAGGGTGGCCGTGGCGAGGGCGGCATTGTTCGTGATATCGAACCGGCCATTCGTGCTGGAGGGCAGCTTGACCCGCACCGTCCCGCCAAAAGTGATGGGATTCACCACATCATTGCTGACCAGAAGCGAACCAGCATTGACGAAATAAAGATAATTGACCCCGTCATTTGTGCCCAATACATAGGCCCCGCACGCCGGCCCCATGAAAATATTAGTTTTAATGCTGCGCGTGTTGTCGTACTGAATGGGATTGGCCGCCCCGCCAATCGTGGTAATCGGCGAATTGAAGGTGACCTGATCGGCATTGGCGGCGCTGTTCAACGCCCCGGGCACAACTTTGCCAGTCCAGTTCAGAACATTGGTCCAGGTTGCATCCACCGGCGCATTGGTCCAGACATAACTGGCGGCCAGCGTGCGGGAATTCGAGAAGGTCAGGCCCAAAGCCAGTACTAGCAGGGCGAAGGCGGGCCATGATTGACCAGGTTTTATCAGTGCGGGGGGGGCGATGCGGGTGTTCATAATGAATTAGGGACTCTGCCATTGGGTTTGGCTCGGCTTACGGTTACTTCTGCTCGATTACGGTTGTTCTAATAACTTATAGGGTTAAACCCGCAACAATGCCTTGCGGACTTAGCCAGATCAATTGGGTTTACCTGTTCAACTTAGCCGTGTCGGGCCGGACAAACAACGCCATTTTGCGTAAGTTAATCCCCAATTTGCGACAAAGGCAGGGTGAATTTGCGCCGCCAGGCCAGCGGACTCATTTTCTTGGTGGAGCGGAAGTACCGGGCAAAATGCTGGGCATCCTGAAAGCCCAGGGCCTCGGAAATCTGGCGGACAGATCGTTTGGTTTCCACCAGCATACGCGCGATCTGGTCGGTCCGCTCGCGCCGGATCACCTCCAGAATAGAACTGTCCAAGTGCTGCCGGAACAACCGCTCCAAGCCGCGTCGGGAAATGCCCGTCGCCAGCGCCACCGCCCCCACACTCAGATTCGTCCGGGAATTTTCCCGGATATAGCGCATGGCCCGGGCGAGGTGCGGGTCTTCAATGGCAATGGTATCGGTGGAACGGCGGGCAAAAACATGGGAGGCGGAAACCAAAATTTGGCCGGGAATGTCCGTGCGCCCTTTCATCAAACGGTCCAGCGCGCGGGCGGCCAGATAACCCGCATTTTCAAATTGCACCACCACGCTGGACATGGGGGGATCGGCCAGACCACAGACCACTTCATCATTATCCACCCCCACCACCCCGACCGCCGACGGCACGGCCAGACCGGCGAGCTTGCAAGCTTCCATTACCTGCACCCCGCAATCATCATTGCACGCCAGGATGCCCACCGGTTTCGGCAGCGAGGCCAGCCACCGGGCCAGGTCGGCGCGTTCCTTGCCCCAATTTTGATTCAGGGGGGAAAGTATATAGCTGGGCGGAGTGGCAAAGCCCTCCGCCACCAACCGGTCCGTGAAGGAGGCGTGCCGCTGCCGCGACCAACTGGTATGCTCCAACTGCGTGCTTTGAAAGCCACAATAGGCAAAATGCTTGAAGCCACATTTGAGGAGGTGTTCCGCCGCCAGTTGGGCAATGGTCACGGAATCAGTGACCAGATTGACAAAGCCGCTAGCCACATCACTCCGATGCCCCGCCACCACCGTCGGCACGCCCAGCGCCAGGAGCTTGTCCAGTTGCGCCACGCCGCGCAGGATGATGCCATCCGCTTCCAGGCCTTCAACCACCGGCCACGCCGTCTCCAGTCCCCGCGGCTCCCAGTAAAACGACCACGGTCCATGGTCATGCGCATACTGGGCAATGCCGCACAACAGCGCCCGTCCGGCACCGCGGGAGGATTCGATCAACAGGACTACTTTGGGGGCTCGGTCCATCGTTACCACCAGGTGGCGTTTAATCACTTACTTGTTTCCCCCTAAAATACCGGCTGAAGCCGGCAAGTCGAATCAAAGTTTACGCGGGACCATCCACCAAATGCCGCTGGCTATTTCACCAGCCCGCTTCTAACCTGCTCCCCAGCCAGCCACGCTCACCACCCGCGTCCACCCGGCGGCAATAAACCTTTCGTTGATCATGAAAATTGACACCCAACCATTCCGCGTTCGCGCCGGCCACCCGGTCAACCTCAAAAAATGGCCCACCCGCATCCCGCCCTTTTATGCCTCCGAAGCGCATTATCAGGCCACCCTCGCCAAACATGTGGCCTCCATGAGCGAGCGCCAAAACCTGCTCTATGCCAATAACCGCTTTGCCTTGCTGCTCATTTTTCAGGCGATGGATGCCGCCGGCAAGGATGGCACGATCAAACACGTCATGTCCGGAGTCAATCCCCAGGGCTGCCAGGTGTTTAGCTTCCAGCCGCCCAGCCCGCAGGAACGGGATCACGACTTCCTCTGGCGCACGAACCGGTGCCTGCCGGAGCGGGGCAAAATCGGCATCTTCAACCGTTCATACTATGAAGAAGTGCTGGTGGCCCGCGTACATCCGGAACTCATCGCCGCCCAGCGCCTGCCCGAGGTGAAACCTGGACCCGGCTTCTGGAAACATCGTTTCACCTCCATCAACGACCTGGAAAAACATTTGTACCGCAACGGGACCCGGATCATTAAATTTTTCCTGCACTTGTCCAAGGAGGAACAACGCCGGCGCTTTCTGGCCCGGATTGATGACCCGGATAAAAACTGGAAAATCAGTCCCGCCGACACGGCGGAGCGGGCCTACTGGAAGGAATACCGGACGGCTTATTCGGCCTGCCTTGGCGCTACCAGCACCCACCGCGCCCCTTGGTATATTGTGCCCGCTGATGACAAGGAAAATGCCCGCCTCATCGTCTCGGAAATTGTCATCCGCACCCTTGATGAGCTTAAACTGGCCTACCCGGTGCCCGGGCCGGAGCATAAAAAAGCCCTTCTGGCCATGCGCCAATCACTTGCCCAATAGACAGGGTGCTCCGCCGGCGAATCACGCCGGGCGGCGGACTGGGCGGCGAAACCAAAGACATCCGAGTGAGCCCAGTCCAACCAACGCCAGGGTGGACGGCTCCGGGGCGGGTTGCACGGAAGCGGTAATGGTGATCTGGTTGACGTCAATCTGGGGATTCAAACTGGTGCCCGTGTTACGGATGCCAATGGCCAGACCGTCGAAAGAACTCACGAAATTGGTGCCGGAAGCACTGGTGCTGCTCAGCAAGGTCGAGAGCACGGTGCCCCCGGTGCCCACCCCGCTGTAAAGGGTGTCGCTCAGGCTGATTTGCCCCGTGCCAGACAGGGTTAAAATTTCCGCCACCGTATATTGTGAACCGGCGGTCAGGGTAACCGCCGAGGCCGCCGTCCCGAGGGTCACGCCGCTCGGATTATTGTAGGCCCCGCTGCCAAAACTGTTGCCAATCAATTCCTGATTGGCGGAAGTCGTGCCGGCCCCGCTTTGCACCGGGCGGACATAGGCCGCCGCCGTGCCGCCATTACCCGTGATGCGGGCCACATAACCCTGCCAGCTGGCCGCGTTCCCCGCGGCCAGCGCCGAACCGGCGGTGGTGTTCAGCGTCACCGCATTGCCCGAAGTACCCGCCGTGCCCGCCACCGGAGTGTTGCCCCCCGAGTTATACAGCCCGGTATAGAGCGCGGCGGATGTGCCACCGGCCAGCAAGTTGGCCGTGTCGGTAAACGTATAGGTGAAGTTGATAGCGTCCCCCACCGTCGCCAGGGTCACCGGCGTGCTGGTGAAAATGGCCTGGGCTTCCACAAAACCACTGGTGGTGGCGGAGGAAAGTCCGAAACTCAAATGACCGGCGGAGATGCTTTCCGCCCCGGTTTTACTGGAGGCGAAATCGTAACTGGAGGAGGAGGCCGCCGGCGTGCCTCCGGGCGTGCTGAGGCCATTGAAGGTACTGCCATTGCCAAAATTATCCGTGAATATCGCGGTCTGCGCCAGACCAGTGAGCGGCGCGGCCAGTAACAACACGAGGGATCCTGAGTGCTTCATAAAATAAGCGGGTGCTAAATTGAGTTGCTGAATGCCAAAAATTAGCAGTCCGGCCCCGGCTTGTAACTCCGCAAAAATTGCAATTCTGTTTGATTTTTCGGCACACGGGTAGAAATTTCCCAAACCCCCAAATCTTGGCGACGGTAACCGGGAATCGCAACGACTTGGCCAGCGCGACATTCAAAATGCGGGAGGTGCCTGCCAGGTGACTCAGTTCTCCCGTCGCCTGGCCCCGCTGCTCGCATATTTTCCATCGCTTAAACGCTTTTGTGCCTTAACACGAATCGTTGGCTAATGGTTATCGTGGCCAAGTTGGACGAGTGGATGCGCTAATGCGATAATTTGGAAGCCCGGTTTAACACCGCCCAAACCAGCGCCGCCGCGCTCCTGGATACCTCGTTGCACGAGATTTTGGCCGAGTGAACCATCGGCTCGGAAGTTTCAGGCATTCCGTGCCCGCCGCCCCAGCCCCATTCATTCCCGCCCCCGTTTGACAACTCATCATTTGATGTTAACTTAACCAACTGTCCGGATCAGCAAGTCCCGGCGATGCTGGCTTGTGCCATCGCGGAACTTTTCCGCCGCACCGGCAGCGGCGGAAGCGAGGTTCTTTGCAATCGACCACCGGCCGGGCGGCCGTTTAAACCGCAGGTTCTTTGCCGGCGGCTTATGGCCGGCGCAGTCGGAATCCAGGGACTTGCGGTGAATTACGGTAAATTGCACCAAAAATTTGCCAGCAGGGTTTTGGCCGTCGACTCCCCCGTTGGTCCAGCGGGTGGGTGCCCGCCAGCCTGGCCATGGCACCGTTCTTTGAAATCCTAAATTCTGGCTTTCCTGGATTCGCCCCCTTCGCGAAATTGGCGGCTCAAATCCGGGGTCATCCCGCCAAATCCAGGTCCATCGCACTTAATCGTGCCTTTGCAACGAATTCTGGCCCGACTCCATCCAGCCCCGTCCAGCCTCGTCAGCGGGAGTAAAATGAAGCAAACCCTTGAAAACAAATCGGTTGTAAAAATATTCAAGGTTCCTCGCTGTTTTCGGTGGCATTGGGGTTGGCTTGGGCCGTTGGCTGCTGGATTGGCGAATCCCAACGGGATTCCGGCCCCTAGCCCAGGGTTGTCCCGGCAGCGGGACTACCCTGGGCAGGCTGCCGCATTTTTATGCAACCCCAACGGGGTTGTGCCATGGGGCTGGGCCGGCCAACGGGCACAACCCCGTTGGGGTTGGCGGTCGTTGGGGGGGAATACCCAAGGTAGCTCGTGCCGCGCAACCTTG
>CAIZWI010000097.1 GCA_903936645.1 uncultured Verrucomicrobia subdivision 3 bacterium | reverse complement strand
CTACACCGAACTGGTGCCGGAATTCGAGCGCCTGTTCGTCCGGCAGGGCCGAGACTTTGCCCGTTTCTATGCCGCCGTCCAGGCCCTGGGCTGGTCCCAACCCTACCATGTGGATGCGGATCATATACGCCTCGAAACCGTGGACCGGTTCATCCCCCATTCCGACTTTTTCACCATCGACGTGGCCGATTCCATTGGCAAGCCCCCCAGCGCGGAAAGCCTGGCGGCCTTTGTGGCCCGGCACCCGGAGCTGGTGGGCACCCTGGCGATCCCGCACATTGACCAGCCGTTTCACACCACCCCGGAATACGTGGCGAAAATTGCGGGCAAATTCCTCCTGGCCGTGCAGGAAGCCGGCGTCATTTACCAGCACATCGCCAAAGCCAAAGGGGCGGCCAACTTCATCACCGAAGTGTCCATGGATGAAACCGACAGCCCCCAGACGCCCCCGGAATTGCTGATCATTCTCGCCGCCATCGCGGACGCCCAAATCCCAATTCAAACCATTGCCCCCAAATTCACCGGCCGCTTTAACAAGGGCGTGGATTACGTCGGCGATGTGGCGCAGTTTGCGAAAGAATTCACCGAGGATCTCGCGGTGATTGCCTTCGCCATTGGTAAATACGGTCTGCCGCCCTCCCTTAAGTTGAGCGTCCACTCGGGCAGCGATAAGTTTTCCATCTATGCGCCGATGCGCCGGGCCCTGCAAAAATTTGACGCCGGCGTGCACATCAAGACGGCCGGCACCACCTGGCTGGAAGAACTCATCGGCCTGGCCGAAGCGGGCGGCGACGGTCTGGAAATCGCCCGGGAAATTTATGCCTACGCCATTGAGCACGTGGACGAGTTCTGCGCGCCCTATGCCTCGGTCATTGACATCGACAAAGCCAAACTCCCGTCGGCCGCCGCGGTCAACGGCTGGAGCTCTGAACAATTCGTTGCCGCCCTGCGGCACGACCAGCAGAACCCCGCCTATAACCCCAGCTTCCGGCAGTTGCTCCATGTCAGCTTCAAAGTGGCCGCCAAAAAAGGCGACCGCTATCTGAACGCCCTCAAAAAACACGAGGCCGTGGTCGCCCGCAACGTCACCGAAAACCTCTTCGTCCGGCACATGAAACCCCTGCTGCTCGGCCAGTAAATTATGCCCTTCATCCACGACAACTTTCTCCTGGGGACCAAAACCGCCCGCGAGCTTTACCACGAGTTTGCGGCGGATGAACCGGTCTTTGATTATCACTGCCACATTTCCCCGAAGGATATTGCCGAAAACCGGCAGTTCAAAAACCTGTTCGAGATCTGGCTCGAGGGGGATCATTACAAATGGCGTGCCATGCGCTCCAATGGGGTCGCCGAAACCTACTGCACCGGTGCCGCCACGCCGTTCGACAAGTTCAAAGCCTGGGCCGCCACCGTGCCCCACACACTGCGCAATCCGTTATATCATTGGACCCACCTGGAACTCACCCGCTATTTCGGCATCCGCCAGTTGCTGGATGAATCCACCGCTGAAAAAATCTGGCACACCGCCAACGCCAAACTGGCCCGGCCGGAACTGACCACACAGGGCATCTTGCAGAAATTCAAGGTGAAGGTCGTCTGCACCACGGATGATCCCGTGGATGACCTGGGCTATCATCAAAGCTTTGCCGCCTCCGGACACCCCACCCGTATGCTGCCCGCCTTCCGTCCCGACAAGGCGCTCACCGTTCATCAGCCCGCAGGCTTTAATACTTGGGTGGACCAACTGGCCCAGGCGGCCAATGTGGAGATCAACAGTTATGGGGCCTTCCTCAGCGCCCTGCAAAAACGCCACGAATTTTTCCATGCCCAAGGCTGCCGACTCTCGGACCACGGCATGAATCATTGCTTCGCGGACTTTGTGCCAGAGGCCACCGCCGCCGCCATCTTTAAAAAAGCCCGTCAGGGCCAGGCCGCCTCGCCGGCGGAACACGCCCAGTTCGCCGCCAACCTCATGCTCTACTTTGGCCAGTTGGATGCCCGGGCAGGCTGGACGAAACAATTGCATCTCGGCGCGCTCCGCAGCAACAACACCCGCCTGCTCAAACAACTGGGGCCGGATACCGGCTTTGATTCCATCGGCGATTTTCCGCAGGCCCAAAGCCTGGCCGCCTATTTGGACCGGCTGGACTCCGAAAACGCCCTGCCCAAAACCATCATCTACAATTTAAATCCCGCCGATAATTACACCTTTGCCACGATGATTGGCAATTTCCAGGACGGCACCATTCCCGGCAAGATTCAATACGGCTCCGGTTGGTGGTTCCTGGATCAAAAAGAAGGCATGGAATGGCAGATCAACGCCCTGTCCAATCTCGGCCTGCTGTCCCGGTTTGTGGGGATGATCACCGATTCCCGCTCGTTCATGTCCTATCCCCGCCACGAATACTTCCGCCGCACCCTGTGCAACCTGATTGGCCGGGACGTGGAAAATGGCGAGCTGCCCAAGGATAAAAAACTCCTCGGCTCAATGATCCGGAATATTTGTTTCACCAACGCCAAAAATTACCTGGCCTTTCCCGGTGTGGAGGAAAACGCCCCGGCCAAAGCCCCGGCTGCCAAAAAACGCCGGTAAAATTAAAAAACCAACGCCTGCCATCATTGGCTGGATTCCGGGGCCAGCTGCCATGAACTTTCTGGCCTGCCCCGGCCTCGGAATGTCAGCCGTGGCTGCCGGTCAACGGCCGCGTCCATCCGGGGAATCTATCGGGAAGCTTATATCGTGAAGCTTATGCCACCACTTACCTTTGCGGTCGCGGGCGCGCTGTTCCTTTGCCTGGGCGCCCAGGCCGCCGCGCCCGTCTTCGAAGTCCGCACTTATGGTGCCCGCGGGGATGGCACCAATGACGACACCGCGGCCATCCAGCTAGCGCTCGATGCCTGCGCCGGCACGGGCGGCACCGTGCATTTTTCCGCCGGCATCTGGTGGAGCCGGCCGCTGGTGCTCCACGCCAAAACCACGGTGCAATTGGACCAGGGTGCCCGGTTGCAGGCTTCCCCGGTGCCCGCAGATTACCTCAAGGACGGTGGCGATTGGTTGCAGGCCAAAAGCAGTGGCGCCTTCCAGTCCTTCATTTCCGGCAATAATCTCACGGATGTCGTGATTGCCGGCCCCGGCATCATTGATGGCAATGGCCAGGTCTGGTGGCCGGAAGCCGAGCGGGCCCGGCAAAAAGTTTCGGGTTATACCCTGCCCCGTCCCAATCTCATTTCCCTGGCCCACGTCACCAATCTGCGCGTGCAGGACATCACCCTCCAGAACTCCCCCAAGTTTCATTTGGTGCCCAGCGAGTGCACCGGGGTCGTGATTTCCAACACCACCATTCTGGCCCCCGAACACGCCGCCAACACCGATGCCATTGACCCCAGTTCCTGCCAGCAGGTGTTGATCACCCATTGCACCATTGATGTGGGGGATGACAATGTGGCCATCAAAGCCAGCCGGCCCGTGCCCGGCCGCGCATTTGCCTGTGAGGATATTACCGTGACCGACTGCACCTTCCGGCATGGCCATGGGCTGTCCATCGGCAGCGAAACCGGCGGCGGCGTGCGCCGCGTGCTGGTGCGCAATTGCACCTTCACGGACACCGAAAACGGCCTGCGCATCAAATCTCAAACCGGCCGCGGTGGACCGGTGCAGGACATCCACTACGAGCATCTGCGCATGACCAACGTGGACCCGGCCATCACCCTCACCATGGTTTATATGAACAATTCCGCCCGCGATGCCGGCACCAACCCGCCGGCCGCCACCACCCCGGGCCGAATTCGCAGCGGCACGGTGCCGGCCTATCGGGATATTTTTATCACCGATCTTGCGGCCACCTGTCCGCGCGCGGCCGGTCTCATCAACGGCCTGCCGGAAAGTTGCATTTCCAATGTGGTTTTGGACCATGTGACCATCAACGCCGCCCGGCCTTTTACCATCAGCAACGCCCGGGGCATTCAAATGAAAAATTCCCGGGTTCACGTCTTTCACGGCCCCCCGTTCCTGCTCACGAACGCCCAAATCGACGGCGTTTCGCCCCAAACCAATTAATTTGCCCATGAAAAAATCCCTCCTCGTTCTGCTGGTTCCGCTGCTTTGCGCCCCCCGGCTCCATGCCAGCGCCCCGGAGTGGAGCCAGGTGCCGGAAATCCTGCAACGCATCGTGCCCCCCGTCTTTCCCGCCCATGAATTTCGCATCACCGACTATGGGGCCGTCCGTGGCGGCACTAACGATGCCAGTCCGGCCCTGGCCAGGGCCCTGGCCGCCTGCACCCAGGCGGGCGGCGGCCGGGTGACCGTGCCCGCGGGTGAGTTTCTGACCGGGCCCATCCATTTGCCCAGTAATGTGGAATTGCATCTGGAAACCAATGCCACCCTCAAATTCAAGACCGACCCGGACGCCTATCTCCCCGCCGTGTTCACCCGGTTCGAGGGCATTGAATGCTATAACTATTCGCCCCTGATTTACGCTTACCAGCAAACCAATGTCGCCGTCACCGGGGCGGGCACCCTGGATGGCCAGGCCACCGAGGCCACGTGGCTCGCCTGGAAGGGCCGCAAAGGCAATGTCGCGGGCACCCAAACCGCCGCCCGCAAACGGCTGGATGCCCTCAACAACGACCAGGTGCCCGTGGACCAACGGCGCTTTGGCAACGGCGATTTTCTGCGGCCCAATTTCATCCAGTTCCACCAGTGCCGCAATGTGTTGGTCGAAGGCGTGCACCTGCGCCGTTCGCCCATGTGGGAAATTCATCCCCTGCTCTGCACCAATGTCACGGTCCGCAACGTGGACATCCTCTCCCACGGCGCCAACAATGATGGCTGCGATCCCGAAAGCTGCCGCGATGTCTTGATTGAAGGCTGCACCTTCGACACTGGCGATGATTGCATTGCCATCAAGTCCGGCCGCAACAACGACGGCCGCCGCGTGGGTGTGCCGTCCGCCAATTTAATCATCCGGCATTGCGTCATGCGCGATGGCCACGCCGGCACCGCCATTGGCAGCGAGATTTCCGGCAGTTGCACCAATGTCTTTGTGGAGGATTGCGAGATGAGCAGCCCCAATCTCGTCTGCGCGCTGCGGTTGAAATCCAATGCCGTGCGCGGCGGCCTGGAAAGCAATATCTTCATGCGCCATGTTCATGTCGGCCGGGTGGCGGACTCGGTGTTGCAGATCAACTTTCTCTACGAGGAAGGCACCAATGGCCACTGGCCGCCGGTCGCCCGGAATGTCGTCATGGAAAATATCACCGTGGACCACACGCCCCGGGTGCTCAACATCACCGGTTTTCCTGCCGCCAGCATCACCGGCATCCGCCTCACCGATTCCACCTTCAAGGAAATTGCCCACCCCGACAAAGTCGTCAGCGCCGAGGTGCAGTTGGTCAACTGCCAGCTCGACCGGCAATATTGACCCGGGTCACGAACTGGCACTCGTATACCGCCGCACCGACATCCGCCAGAACCATTCCGAAATCACCGCCCAGATCACCCCCAGCGCCAGCAGGGAGATCCAGGCCACCGGGCTGACGATTTTGTCCGCCAGCACCCGCACCGGCACGTTGGAGACCAGCAGCACCGGCAGCGCAAAGGTAAACATTGCCTTGAACGCACCGTGAAACGCCTCGTCTGGCATGCGGGCCACATTGAACAAATTATAATACCCGTAAACAATCCCCTGCGCCCGCACGGTCCAAAAACCGATGGCCGCCAGCATGAACATCAGTGAATAATGAATCAGAATCCCCACCAGGCATAACGCGCCAAACCC
Organism: uncultured Verrucomicrobia subdivision 3 bacterium; assembly: GCA_903936645.1. Classification (GTDB taxonomy): domain Bacteria; phylum Verrucomicrobiota; class Verrucomicrobiia; order Limisphaerales; family UBA11358; genus UBA11358. The sequence goes on along the minus strand of CAIZWI010000097.1, from coordinate 1,529 downwards.
GGTGATTTGCCCCGCCGTCGGCTGCAAATGCAGCTTCCCGGCCGCATACAGCATGACGCACAGCCCAAACAAGGCATTGATGAACGCCCCCAAATCCACCTGCCGCAGCGACACGATGAACCGCGTATTCACCGGCAGCAGCAGGAGAAAATCCATCTTCCCGGTCCGGATCAATTCCGAAAGGTTGGTGCAGTTAACCAGAAAAAACGCCTGGTAAATCTGCTGGATGAAATTACTCGCCCCCACCAGCAGCACCATTTCCCATTGGCTCCACGTCCCCACCGCGCCCGTTTCCCGGAAGATCACGCCCACGAAACTGAGTTGGAGGCCGAACCAGCACAACTCCACCACGATCCACAGGAGGAAATTCCCCTTGAAGCTCATCTCCCGCGCCACGGAGTTCTTCCAGAGCGCGGCATAAATGGTCAGATATCGTCGCCAGTTCATAAGCCTTCCGCCACCCCTCAGCCCCCAAAGGCCGCGTATTTTTTAATGCCCCGGTACCACATGTACCGCGCGAAACCGTAGGCGGCCACCACCCAGGCAAATTGCATCACCAGTCCCTGCACCAACTCCGCCCCCGCCGCCCGGCCCATGTAAACACTCACCGGGAAATACATCTGGTAGGGAAACGGCGTGAACGCCAGCACCCGTTGCAGTCCGGGCGGCAGCATGTCCAGCGGGAACATGTGGCCGCTCGCCAGGTATTCAAAAGCAAAGAGGATGAAAATGAAGGTCGAGATTTCCAGAAGCCAGAACGCCAGCATCGCCATGGCATACGAGAGAAAAAATTGCAGCAATGCCGTCATCACCAGGGATACCGGAAACGCCAGCGCCGCCGCCAGACTCGCCGGGGCCGCCACATTGGCCCGGAAACACCAGAGGAACAGCACCAGCGGCAGGCTCGCCATCGCCACATAAGCCAGCCGCCCGGCCACAAACAGACTGAGCCGGTAAGTCAGATAGTCCACCGGCTTTAACAGAAACTGGCTGATATTGCCCTCCCGGATGTCCGCCGCAATCTGCCAGTCATCCTCGTTCACCGCCGTCAGCACATCCACCACCGCCACCAGCAGATAATAAAACAGAATCTGCGTCTCCGTGTAGCCGGAATGCTCCCGGGCACTGTCCCCGCTGGCATAAACCGTCCGCCACAACGAAAGCATGGCAAACAACGGAATGAAGCTAAACAGCGTCCGCGTCAAATAATTGAAGCGATACGCCAGATTGCTCTGGATTCCGATATTAATGACGTGCAGATATTTGCGCATGAACGAACCCTCCCATTTTAAAGCCTGCCCCGGGGAACGCGAGGGTTTTATTTGGCTTCCGCCGGAGCCCCTTCCGGCCTCGACTTGGGTAACACCCCCTTTTGAGTTACGGCGGGGATTTGTGCCAACGAACCTGCTTTTTTGGCCGTCGCGGCGCGCCGTTATACTGGTCGCCGTGGGGCTTCAGCCCACGGAATCATGGCCAGACGGCATCTCAATGCCGCGTGGCAGCCCGACCTTTCAGCCCTCGGAGCGCGG
>CAIZWI010000096.1 GCA_903936645.1 uncultured Verrucomicrobia subdivision 3 bacterium | reverse complement strand
CGGGTGCGCTGGGGGTGAATTGCGCCGCACGATTGCCGCCATTAAAGCCCGGGAAACCGATGGCGGAACTCGGTCCAGCCACCCCGGTGGCGCCATCCACCACATTCGTGCCATAAATGCCATTCAAGCCGCCCGCAAAATCCAACGCAGTGGCTGGTCCCGGGAACGGACTGGTCGCCTCATTCAATTGATAGAAGGCCACGGGATTCAAGTTGGACACTGCGGTTTCGTAAGGTTCTCCGGTGCTTACCACCGCAAGGGAGGCTGACGAACTGGTAGCGGTGCTAATAACATTGGAAATCAGCAGGCTATAATTGGCATTATCCGCCGAACTAACATTGCTGATAATCAAATTAGTCGTGGTGGCGCCGGCTACCACCGCCCCCGAACCGGTGACCCCATTGCTCAAGGGACTACCATTCTTAAGCCATTGATAGTAAAGTGGCTGCGTACCGTTACCGGCTCCAGAGAAGGAGGCGGTCCGTCCGCCGTAGAGAATTTCCGAAACCGGCTGGGCGGTGACTGATGGTGGAATGAGGGGCGGCCCGGGCGGCTGCACCGTCAAGGTGCCGGAACCCGCAGGGAAACCGGCCGGCGAGAAGTTGTTCGCATAGCCATTGGCCGTGCTAAACATCGCTGCCAGCGTGGCATAAGTATAAGTGCCATTGGGCAGGGAATAATTCTCCACGGTCACATGCTGGAACAACACATTGCCATGCAAGTACATTTGACCGCCGTTGGTCAACACGAGCGAACCGGCGCAATTGGCCAGCGAAGCGCCCATGTCCAAAATGGCGGGTCCGTTGAAGAACGTCGATCCGGCGGCAAAAGTGTTGGGCACCTGCCAGAGTGGGTTAATAATATATTGGCAGGCCGCGTTGGTTCCGAGCGAATTATAACCGTCGGTCGTGCCATTGCCATTGCCGCGCAACCAACCGGCGCGCACTACCCAGGTACCGGCAAAGGTGTTGCTCACCCCTTGAATCGGCTGGGGCACCGTGTTCGTGCCATTGAGCAAAGCCAGGGTGCCGCTGCCGCCCAATTGGGCATTAATGACCAGTGCCCGCAACACACTTCCCGGAGCAAAGGTATCGGCTGGATCCAGAAAGGACGTCGTTCCCGGATTGGCGTAGATGCTCCCATTGATCACATACGCATAACCGGAATCCCCTGTGTTCAAACAGCCGCCATTCAGAATCAAGCCAGGCATGCCGTAATTACCGGGGAAATTATTGGTGGGCGTATTAAAAGTAACCCCACTTACCAGCGTACCCGTGCCTCCCCCATGCTTGAACCGAATCTGGGTATTGGTCCCCAAAATCAAGGCGTCCCCCGGGAAAGTGACCGTGTTCGGCACCGGGGCGGTGTAAGGCTGGCGGATCAGGGCAGTGGCGGTTCCATTACCCAGGGAAATGCCATTACTATTCAACAGGAAAAAATTGAAATTGGTCGTCGTACTGGTGGTGGTGCCCGCAAAAGGTTGGAAGGTGAGGCCGGCATTATTAAGCTTCCAATAGCCCGTCACCCCGGGACCGGCCCAATTGGTGCCGGGACTCCCGGTCTGGTTGCCCGTGTAGATGTAGTTGTTGGTCGTGAATTGCGCTTCGGCCCGGCCCGTCAGGAGTAGCGCCGCCAGGGCACAGCCAAGGGCAACCCGGGGGCGCATGGAATGGGATTTAACGTTCATAAATAAAAGCTGAACCAAGGTATGATTTGGTTGAATTGACAAAGCTTCCCCCAGGCCACGCGAGATAGCCTTTGGAAAACTGATTAAGTGATTGGATAAATCTAATACCGCAACCCATAACCTGCGTGCAAGGTTTTTTTTAGAAAAATGTAAAAGAATTAATGACAATAATGGATGGTCTGAGCAACCGGCTGACCATGATTTTGCCTGAGAACTAATTGATTGGGGATCTCCCGAGCGATCCAAGCCGCAAGTAACCCTGCTGCCTCTCCCCCCCATCAAAGGCCATGAGCCTACTTCCCGGGGAACTCAAGGCGCAGCATGCGGGACATGAGCAAGCTTAGCATGGGAATGGCGAGCAGGGCCACGAATAAAAACACGCTGTTTCTATTACCGAAATTGACCGTCCAGCCAAAGCCCCAGCGTTTCGGCACAAACATCCGACTGTCGCGGACACTGCGATAGCACAGCCATGACCAATTCTGCGGGTTGCTCCATTCGGCCTGATTAATGTCGTCCTGAGTCATAAAATATAAACTGGGGAACGACCGGTCGCCCGATCGCTCCCCACGGGTTGGTTCATTCCACTTTAACAGTTTGCTGTTTCAGCATCACTCCAAGGAGTCCCTCCACGAGGCCTTGGCCCGCGCCCGCGCCGTTTACCGCCACATCCGGCACAATCCGCACGTTGCGGTCGCCCACAATCTGCATTAATTGCATGACCGTATAGCCCTGCGTGCCCAGCGCTTCCACCCCCACCCGGTAAGCTTCGGCCTTTGCCTGACCGGTGGCCCGGATGGCTTGGGCCTCGCCCAGCGCCCGCAGGCGGGTGGACTCCGCTTCACCAGTGGCCTGCTTCACCGTGGCGTTGGCCTGCAATTCAGCAATGTTCACCCCCTGCTCGGCACTGACCACCGCCTGCTGGATGTCCGCCAGCGAGGTCTGCCGCACCAACTGCTGGCGCTGGATCTGCGCGGCTTCCTGCACCTCGTAAGTCTTGCGCTGTTCCTCGGCGATCTTGCGTTCCGTCTGGGTCTCCATGAGTGTGGCCGGTGGATTAATGTCGCCAATCAGCGTGTCAATCGCCTGCACATCATAGGCCGCCAGGGCCACGCGAATGTGTTGCGCCGCCTCCACCTGGCGGTGACTGCGGGCGCTCAAAAAATCGAGCACCGTATAGTCCTGCGCCGAATTGCGGAAGTAATTGCCCACAATCGGTTGCAGCACGTGATCCACCAGGTTTTGCATGCAACCCACCCGCGAGATCACCTTGGGGGCGTCCAGCGCGCCCACATGTATGATCTGCGACACGTCCAGGTTGAACGCAAACCCGTCCCGCGACCGCACGGTGATGGACGATAATTTAGCGTCATAATTATGTGCTTCCGTCCGGTTCGCCCAATTCAGCACGATGTTCGTGGTAGGCACCAATTCCACTTTCATCACCCGCGTGTTGAGCGGATGCTTGCCCGGGTAGAGTGGACTTACCCATACGCCTTTGTGCCCCACCTGCACGAGGTCGCCGTGCTTGAACTCGACCCCGCTCACATCCTCGTGCGCCAGCCCTACAAAGGAGATGACCACGCCCACGTACCCAATGGGAATCTGCACCATCGGCACCTGCTCCACTTGCACGAACCAAGGGTTCAGGTTCCAGGTGCCGGAGAGCAGAATCTGCTCCTGCAAACCGCGCCGCCCGCCCTGATCCAGAAACACCTGCGCATTCTGGAAATTATCATGGTCTGCCACCACTGGCCCGGCGATTTCCCCGGCATCAATGGACCGCCCATCCAGCGCCGTCACTATCCCCACCATGTCCGGCTCCACGCGCGCCAGCATGAGTTGCAGGGGATCCATGCCATGCTCCATAGCGTTGGCCGCGGTGATGACCGTAAACAGGGCCGTGTTGATGCGATACGTTCCTGCGGTGAGCAAGCCCAGTTGCCGGCCTTTTTCCCCACCGTACAAAAGGAACTTGCGCGCGTCCTGAAACTTGTCGCATTCCACCACCTTGCCGAGGATGCGTTCCGCCGGAATGGCCGCACCATCCGCGGCCAGCACCAGCGCGATCTCCCCCTGCGGCACCACCACTACCGGCACTTTGAGCACCCGGTATTGCCACGGCCAGTAACCGAAGTGCAAGCCTGGAGCCAGCGCCTCGGCCTGATAACCCGCCTCGCCCTCCAGAGCGATCAACCGTCCCGGAGCCAGGCTGCGGGAGGCGAAGCGTTTGATGACTATCCCCACCGCCCGCTCGCGAATCAGCACGGCACTCCCAAGCGGCGCCAGGACCGCCAAACCCAGTAAATACCAACCGATCCCCACGCCGAACCAAGTCCACCCCATCCCCAGCATTACCATCGATGTCATATAACCTCACGAATGTGGTTGGCCGTGGACACGGGTTGTCGCCGCGCCAGCACCCAACGCGTTGTATTGGGGAAACCGTGGTGGGCCGCAAACGCGGTCACTAGAGGATCGCCCTTCCCGATGCCGGCGAGGTTAGCTGACGGGCTTGGTCTGGAAAGTGACCTTGGCCGCGATTACCCGCGAACGTGCGCCCCATCCCCGAACCCATTGTTGCCAAAAGGTCTGAGGAACTTGGTTCCCCCGCGCCGCCGAACAGGAAGGCCCGGCGGCTTAGGCTGCATACTTACTTAACACCCAAGCAATCTCATAAAGCCGGGCCCATGTCAATGCGCGCAACGGTAAGTAACTGATGCTCAATTAGATAAAAATCACTCCCGGGCCCGAAAGCAATCCACGGTATGATCATCCACCAAACCAGCCGCCTGCATGTAAGCGTAGATAATGGTCGAGCCCACAAAATTCATCCCGCGCCTTTTCAAATCCTTGGAAAGTGCATCAGAATGCGGGCTATGGGCCGGGACACCCTTCATATTTGCGGGCCGGTTGATCAAGGGCTTCCCTCCAACGAAGGCCCAGACATAGGCATCAAAAGACTCAAATTCTTTTTGTAGCTCGATAAATACCAACGCATTTTTGCGGGCGGAGAAAACTTTGAGCCGATGGCGTATGATGCCCGGATTCGCCATCAAGGCTTCCAATTCCACATCCGTCATGCAAGCCACTAGTTTCGGATCGAACCCTTTGAATGCCTCGCGGTAGCCCGCCCGCCGTCGGAGGATCGTATCCCAGCTCAATCCCGCCTGCGCCCCCTCCAATACCAGCATTTCAAAATGCAGCCGGTCATCATGCACCGGCACGCCCCATTCGGTGTCATGATAATCCGCATAATACGGTTTGTCGGCCGGCACCCAGGGGCAGCGGATGGGTTGGCATGGCCCTTTATTCATGTTATGCCTGCGCTTACACCGGCAAACCTGCCAACTCTGTCTGCGCCAGTTGAATGAGCGGCCGAATCGTCTGGCTGCTAAAATCAAACCGGCAACCAGCGGCGGCAAACAGTTCCGGCAGCGGACGCGATCCGCCCAATTTCAGCGCGTGCTTGTAATCCGCCAGGGCCTTCGCCTTGTTGTGCTTGGAATTCGCCCACACTTGCAGCGCGCCGAGCTGGGCAATGCCGTATTCCACATAGTAGAAGGGATACAGGAAAATATGGAGCTGCCGCTGCCACATGCAGGCGCGGTTGGCCTCAAAGCCGCTCCAATCCGCATCCCCGCCGAAGCGGTCCATGATGGCGAGCCACGCCGCTGCACGTTCAGCCCGGGTGTGCCCGGGATGCGTGTAAACCCAGTGCTGAAAGGCATCCACCGTGGCCATCCACGGGAAGAAACCGATGATCCCCTCCAGATGCGTGCGCCGGGCCCGGCTGGCCTCGGCGGGGCCATAGAACTCCTCGATATACTCATTGCCCAGCAATTCCATGCTCATCGACGCCACCTCGCAAAATTCAATGGGCGCGTTCCGGTATGGATACAAATCCTCCCCTTGCGTCGCCAGCGCATGAAAGGCATGCCCCGCCTCGTGCAGAATGGTTTCCACATCGCGCTGCAATCCGATGGCATTCATGAAAATAAACGGCACCCGCGCCTCGGACAGCGTGGACTGGTAGCCGCCCGGCGCCTTCCCCTTGCGATTATCCAGGTCCAGCAAGTGCAAATCCTGCATCAATTGAAATCCGCCGGCCAGTTCGCCATCCAAGTGATTGAAAATCTTCTGCGTGCGCGCCACCATTTCACCGACCTCGGCAAAGGGTTTCAAGGGCGGGCGGTTTTTCGGGTCCACCCCGAGATCCCACGGGCGCAATTCGGAAAGGCCTAACTGCCGCTGCCGTTCGGCTTGCAAGGCGCGGACGACAGGCATGAAATCAGCTTCCACAGAATCGTGAAACTTTGCGCAATCTTCCGGCGTGTAATCAAAGCGCCCCATGCGGCGAAACATGTAATCGCGATAATTGGCAAAACCCGCGTTCTGGGCGATTTGATGACGTTGCTGAATGAGCGCATCGAAAAGGTCATCAAATTTGTCCGCCTCCTGCAAGCGCCGGGCGGCCACCGTCGTCCAGGCTTCCTGCCGCAGCGCGCGGTCCGGCTCCTCCTGGTAACGCCCCATTTGCACCAGGGTTTTTTCCTCGCCGCGAAATTGAACCATGAGCGCGCCGCTGAGTTTCTGAAACTGCTGGCCCAGCCGGGCTTCCTCGGTTTCCAAGGGAATATTTTCCGCGCGGAACAGGGCAACGTGATTATTCACGTCTCGGTCAAAAACTCCAAAGCGCGCAGCCGGCAGGGCAGCACGATGAGGATGGGCCACGTAAAGTTGTTCCAGGGCGAACTGGCGCGGCTTGGCCTGTGGCTCCACGTTTTCCACAAAATGCAAATATGCCTGTTCCGCATCGGTATTGTCCGTATGGCAGGTCATGGCAATGTTGCGGCGGGCGCCTTCCTCGTCCAAGGCCGCGTTCAGTTCGCCCCAATCCAGCAGCCATTGCTCCAAGGCGTCGGGAGTGCTGGCCGCCCGGTTGCGTGCTTCCAATTCGTCGAAGAGCGGGGCAATCTGTGTCCAGTCGCCCAGATCAAGGTTTTCGGGAACAAAGGTGCGCGGCTTATAAGGGGCCAACTTACCAAAGGGCAACAAATTCATGCGCCCAGCATAGGGAAACTCCGAGGAAAGAAAAGGATTTCAGATCTTGGTTTTAATCCCACAGGCCCGGGCCAGGCACCAGCCCCGAACGGCTTCAAACAGGGCAAAAAGCCCGGCAACGACGAAAACCAAACCCACGCACAAACTGAAATCCACGGTGATAATGCCAGCGATCAAACACAAGCTCCCAATGACCCCGCGGGCAATACGCCCCCGGTGGTTGATATTGGGACTAAAAAATCGCTTCACGATGAGACAATAACTCAGGTTATTTCAAATTACAACCCTTCCCCATCGCAAAGTTAAGTTTCTCTGCCGGAACGCATAAAGCGCTTGATGCCCAGTAAATAAAGGACCATGGGCAGCAGACAGAGCCCCATCAACCATTGCATGTTATGGCCCGTGAGAAAGCCCAGTTTTTGCATCTGGTCAATCTGCGTCTGCGGATAGCCCATGAGTTGGTAAACCTCCATCAGATCATGCCGCCCATAGGTCACGATTGAGGAAACACTGAAGCCAATAAACCCGATCAGGATTAGCCACCAACCCCGCTCATCCAAATGATATAATAACCAGGCGGCGTAGGCCCAAAGCCCGGCCACCAACAGCCATAAGAGGGAACCGGGAATTCCTTGAAGAAAGCAGCCAAAAAACGGAAACACCCCATGTCCTATTAAGGGCATCAAGATCAGCATCGGCACCGAACAGGCCAGCCACAAACTAAACCCCAGCACCGGGAGCGGACAGGTGTCCGTCCAGCAAACCACCGGATTGCGCCGTTCACAAGTGGCTTTTACGTGGCGGCTCTGATAAAAAAGCGTCCAAACCGCCGGTAATAGCACGAACACCACGCCAAAAAACATTAGCATGCCAGTCACCACCGCACCCACTGGCACCGCCACGGGATGACCCTGAGCGTCTTTCAATCCGGCCCCCGCGAATTGTTCAGACAATATTTTAGGCAAAATGACGGCCATGGCCACCGTGGTCAACACGCCAACCACCAGCCAGCACCAGGAAAAAATCAACAGTAGCGCCCGGGCCCAGCGACGGGCCATGATCGAGCCAATGCCCAGCCAGACCAGCGCCACGGCCAGGACACCGTAAAGGGACATGCCGGGCAGCAAGGTTGCCAGGGGCATGGTTTCGTGCGTGGTCTTGGCGGCGGCCAGGCCAAACAACATCATCGGGATAAACAGCGAGATCAATCCACCCAACAACATGGTAAGAATGCCGAAAATAACCAACCCCACGTAGCGGTCTTTGAACGGTTTAGCCGGGCGCGTGGCTTCCAAGGTAACGGTGTCTAGATCCGGATTGTTCATAAGGTGAGGGGTTCGTCAATTAGCATGACAAAGAGCAGCCAGCTTGTCCATAAATAAAATTAATCCAAACACCATTAAGGGATTGCCAATCGGCACCAATGGCGGAGAATTAGGCCTGCCCAGTAACCCACATCTTTTATTTCACATGCACTACCTCCGCCATTTGCTTTTGTCTGCATCCCTAATCACCCTGGCCGGTATGGCCGGGCGCGCCGCCGGCGACTCCAGCCAAACCAACATGCAGGTGGTCGGCTTGATGGTCGTGGCTCCAAGCGGGGGCACTGATAACCGCAATTATTGCTGGAAACCAGGCGTGACGGTCTCCGTGAGGTATGCCCCGGCTGCGGGCAAAATCGTCAGCTTCGATGAAAACGCCTCAAAACTAACGGCTTTCACCGACGACCAGGGGACCGACCTGATGGCCGCCGCACCTTCGACCGACCCGTTTAATAAACCCGGAATTTCCGGGATGCTACCCATGGCCAATGAAGGTGCCGCGTCCATCATTTTTGATCTGAAAGCTTCGGGGCAACCTGCCAAAGGCGCGACCGCATTCATTATTACCGGCCAGGCGACTCTTGAAATCGCCTTGGGCACCAAACAATTCACCTTGGACAACGTAGCGGTGAGAACCAACACCGCATTCAGTCTTGGCGATTTGCCTGTCTTGATCACAGCCGCCGGAACCAACCAAAACGCTTGGAACGCGAAGGATTTTAAATATTCCGTGACCCTCTCCAGCCTGCGGGAAATGAAAAGCATTTCGACCCTTGAATTTTTTGATGCCGCGGGCAATAAAGTGCCGGCGGAAAAACGGGGTTGGGGCGGCAGTCCCTTGGGCTACATGATGCAATACGATCTCAAAGAACCCATGGACCACGCCCGGATCGTGGCCACCTGCTGGCAGGATCTGCAAACGGTCACTGTGCCCATAGCCGTCAAAGCCTCGGTTGGTCTTTAATGACCGCCCGTCGGTTTGGGTGTGGGACGTTTAACCTTTTGAAGCAGGAGCAGCATGGGCAGACCGGCCAGGGCCAGCAGTCCGAAGAGGTAAAAATTATCCACAAATGCCCAAAGGTGAGCCTGCTGGTCGAGGACACCGTACATCGCGCCATAGGCTTGGCTGGTGGCGGTGGCGGGATCTGTGTGTAGGACCAGGGATTTTTTGGCGGCGGCCAGTTGTTCCCGGAAGGCCGGGTCATAAGGCGTCAGGTGAGTGACCATCAAGGATTGATGCACTTGGGCGCCGCGCGCCAGCATGGTGGTGACAAAGGCAATGCCGATGCTGCCACCAAGGTTGCGGGTAAGATTATAGAGGCCGCTGGCATTGCCCAGTTGTTGCTGACCCAACTGGCTCATGGTGAGGGTGGTCAGCGGTACAAAGATGAAACTGATGGCGACGCCATTAACCAAGCTCGGCCAAATAACATTAATCTGGCTGACCTGCAAATTAAGATTACTGAGCATGAAGGAGGACACGGCGAGCAGGGTAAAGCCCACCACCAGCATCAGGCGGAAGGGCACCTTGCCCACCAACCGCCCAACGAGGAACGTGGCAAAAAAAGCGGCGATCCCACGCGGACTCATCGCATACCCACTCTGCAACGCGGGATAGCCCATAAGTGTTTGGAGGAAGAGCGGAATCTGCGCGGTGGTGCCGTATAAAATCGCCGCCAGGGACATCATGAGTAAAACCCCCACTGTGAAGTTCCGGTGTTTGAACACCTGCAAATCGACCAGCGGATGGTCCACTTTCAATTCCCAGGCAATGAAGGCGATGAACGTCACCAGGGAAACACCGGCAAACCAGCAAACCCAGGGCGTGCCAAACCAGTCGGCTTCCTGCCCCTTGTCCAAAATAATCTGGAGCGTGCCCAGGCAAACGGCCATCAGTCCGAACCCGATGAAATCAATGGTGGCGGAGGCATTGCGTTTAATATACGGCGGATCCTCAACCACCCAGTTGGCCATGAGCACGGCGCCAATCCCCACGGGCAGGTTAATGTAAAAGATCCAGCGCCAGGTGTAATTATCCGTGATCCAACCGCCCAGAGTTGGGCCGAGGATGGGGGCGACCACCACCCCCTGGGCAAAAATGGCCATGGCCACGCCACGTTTCGCGCGCGGGAAACTTTCCAGCATGATGGATTGCGCGATAGGCACCATCGCCCCCCCGCCGATGCCCTGCAACACCCGGGCCAGGATTAGCGTGGGCAAATCCCAAGCCAGGCCGCACAGCGCCGAGGCAAAGGTGAACATGATAATGCACGAAATGAGCACCCGCTTACGGCCAAAATGGTTGCCCAGCCAGCCGGTCATGGGGAGGACAATGGCATTGGAAACGAGGTAGCTGGTCAATACCCAGGTGGCCTCCTCCGTGGTGGCCGAAAGGCTGCCGGCAATGTGCGGCAGGGCGATGTTGGCAATGGAGGTGTCCAGCACCTCCATAAACGTGGCCATCATCACCCCCAGGGCGATGAGCCACGGGCTGTGCTTAGGCCGCCAATCCTGCATGGATGCGCCTTCAGCCATCGTAAATTACGGGCTGTTTTTGGGGCGCCGCGCCAGCCAGCGGAACAGCCAACCGGCAAGGCCAGCGGCCACCAGGGCGAGAGCCGCCACCGACCACTGGGGCAGCGCCAATCCGGCCACTGCCACACTCGGGGTAACGGACAAGCCGGGGCCCAGCGTGCGGTCGGCGGGCAAGGCGTCATCAAACACAATTTTAACGGGCACTCGCTGAACCACTTTCACGAAATTACCGGTGGCATTTTCCGGGGGCAGCAGGCTGAATTGCGCGCCGCTGCCGGCCTGGAGACTTTCCACATGCGCGGCAAAAGTCCGGCCGCCCAGGGCATCAATGGCCACGCGCACCGGCTGGCCCGGTGACATTTTTTTCAACTGCGACTCCTTGAAGTTCGCCACCACCCACACTTCGGCAGGCACCAGCGCCAGCAGCGACTGGCCCGCTTGGACGTAATCGCCTGGCTCCACCGCTTTGCGAGTGACGCGGCCATCCGCCGGGGCAGTAATTTTAGTATACGACTGGTTAAGTTGCGCCGAGGCGACGTCCGCCTGGGTCTGGCGCATTTTGGCCAGCATGGTGGCCACCGAGGCTTTGGTGGCCAGGTAGGCGGCCTCGGCTTCTTTGATGCGGGACTGGTCGGCCACCACTTTTTGCCGCGAGGAATTCAAATTCGCCTCAGCTTGATCGGCGGTTGCCTGGGCAGCGTCGAATTCCTGGGCGGAAATGGTTTTGTCCTGGCGTAATTGCTTCGCCCGCGTGACATCGGCCCGGGCGCGGGTGGCCGTGGCGGCCATGGCATCGGCATCCGCTGCGGATTCACTGGCGGTGGCCTTGGCGGTGGCGAGTTTGGTTTCCATCAATTCCAGCCCCGCCACCACCGCTTGGTAATTGGCCGCCTCAGCATCGGCCGCGGCATTTTTCTGGGCCAGTGCCATGTTGTAATCGGCCGGGTCGATGGTCACCAGCAGGTCGTTGGAATGCACCAGTTGATTGTCCAACACGGCCACTGTCGCCACCTGGCCCGCGATGCGCGGGGCCACGGAGATGACATGCCCGGCAATAAAGGCATCGTCGGTGGTCTCATGGGTGAGCGCATCCCCGAGATAGCCGAGTCCAAAATAAACGGCCACGCCCACAAGGACCGCCCCTAACCAAACGAGCCAACCCGCTCCCTTGGCGGGCAGGTCACCAACTGTCGGCGGGGTTGGTGTTTGCATTTGAGTATCAGCCATAATATCAGTTCCTTTCAAAAACTTACCGAACGGTAAGTTTTGATGGGCACGACGTCAATTCTATAATCTGGGTAGGAGGGGCAGCAACTCGACAAAATGCTATTCCGACCCCAAGGACACATTCGGCCTGGCTACCGGACTCTGGCCGGGCGGGCGCAGTCGGCATGAATATGACCCGGATTTTTGCATTGCCGGGCGGAATGCAAAAAACCACCGGCCGGGCGGCTGCGCCCAATCGGTGGTTAAATTATTCCGACGCAATTGGCGTGTTAAGGCGTCGCGGTATCCTGACCGAGGGCCCATTTGATGCCGCCGAGGACGTGTTGCTCGTAGGCTTTGCTGATATCTACCGTATTTTTACGGTCCTTGATGGCCGGGTCGGTGTCCCAAACGTCTTCACGATGGCCGAGGGAGGTGTAGAAAACGCGGCCCGCCCCATATTTCTTGGTCCAGGAGACGGCAAAGTGCCCGGCCGCGCCGGTTTCCGGATGTTTGTCCATGATCAAGAGATCATGCACCTTGGTGGGGTCATAGTTTTTGAACTGATAAATTTCCTCCTGTTGAATGTGAAAGGATTTGCCGAGCGGCACGGTGGCGGGGCTCGTTTCGTCCTGGTTTAAACAATCCACCGCCACCTGACGGCCGTGGTGGGCAAATTCGCCGCCGAGCATGTCAATATAACCAGGCCAGCCATGGAAGGTGTCGCTGGCGGCATGGATGCCGATGAAGGCGTGACCCGCCTTGATCCAGTCGAGAAATCCTTGGCGATCCGGAATGGGTAAGTCGCCCGTGGTACTGGCGAAAACCACGCCGTCGTACTGTTTCAAGGACTCCGGGGAAAGCTTTTGCAAGGCGGCTTTCAAAGTCTCGTCCCAAGCGGCTTGGGCAATCTTGTAAGCCGCCTGTTCCTCATCGCTCGCTCCGGCCTTGGGCTTGACGGGCTGGTTCGGCGGTTGATGGACGTAATCTACTGTGTAAACGCCGCTATCCGAACCCAGTTGGGCCAGGATTTTTTCCGCGGTGGAGATGGAACTGTGGCGGAAACCGGTGGTGGTGGTGACCACGAGCAGTTTCTTGGGGGCATCCGCGGCGTGGAGCGAAGTCACGGCCAGCAGGGCGGCAAATATAGGAGCGAGGAATTTCATAGGAATTATTTAATAGTTCAATGGAGTGGGTACGCTTAAGGATCATTGACTACCGGCACGGGGCGCACCCAGATATTCCGGAAGGATACCGAATTATTGTGATATTGCAGCGCGATGGGACCCGTGGAGCGGTGCTGTTTGTATTCGCCGGGCACCCGCCAGTTGGTTTCCCCGCGAATAGCCTGATGATTTTGCACCAAGACGCCGTTGAAAACGACGGTCACATAGGCAGGGGAGACTAGCGAGCCATCTTCGGCAAAATGGGGCACGTTAAAAACAATGTCATAGGTTTGCCATTCGCCGGGCGGGCGGCAGGCATTGGCCAGGGCTGGATGCTGGCCATAAATTCCCCCCGTGGTGCCATCAGCATAGGTTTTGCTTTTGTAGCAGTCCAGGACTTGAATCTCGTACAGTCCCATCAGGTAAACCCCGCTGTTGCCCCGGCCCTGCCCCTCACCCCGCGGGGGCGTTGGCTCCTTAAATTCCAGATGCAATTGCAAATCGCCAAATTGATTGGTGGTTTGAATGTCGCCCTTGGCGGAAGTGGCCACCCCATCGGCCACGGTCCAAGCCACCGGGCCGCCGTTGCCTTTGTCCACCCATTGGGACAAATCCTTGCCATCAAACAATACCGTGGCATCGCTGGGCGGCGTGGCCTGTTCACTGAAGGAACCAGGCGTGACAACCGGCGGCTGCGGGCGGGCCGGATCATGCACATGCCACTTGCCATCGGGTTGCAAGGGGGTGTCCTGAAAGCCAGCCACGCCGTCAATGACCACTTCGGGATAGCCGGCGGCGGACGCAGACACCACGGTGAGCGCCAGGAGGGCTGGGATGATGAGGTTATATTTCATAATAGTTAGAGGGAAATTTACAAATTGGCACCGAGGTGCAGCGAGCGAATCCAGATATTGCGGAAGCGCACGGGGTTTTTATGGTCCTGCAATTCAATGAACACTTCGGGGGGATGCGGTGCCGGATAATGCGAGAGTGACCTCCACGGGAGCGCCGCATTGATGCCGTCGGTCATGCCCACCAGCTCGTAATGGTTTTGAATCACCACCCCGTTTTGCAGGACGGTAATCGCCGCTTTTTTGACCAGTTCGCCCTGGGGGTTCCAGCGCGGCGATTCGAACAAAATATTGTAACTCTGCCATTCGCCGGGCGGTTTGCAGGCATTTACCAGCGGCGGCGACTGGCCGTAAATCGCGCCGGCCTGGCCATCGGCATAGGTTTTGGCTTGGTAGGAGTCCAGCACCTGCACCTCGTACATATCATTAATCAGAATGCCACTATTGCCGCGCCCCTGGCTGGTGCCATGCGGCGGATTCGGCGAGGCCCATTCCACGTGCAATTGAAAATCCGCCCATTTGCCGCGCGTGCGAATGCCCCCGCCCATCGGGGCGGTTTCCACATAATCCTCGTTGGTGTGCCAGTTGGCGGGGGTGCCCCGGGCATTCACCCATTTATCCAGGCCCGTGCCATTGAATAACACTTCGGCATCCGACGGTGCCGGGGCGCCCTGGCTGAACGTGGCGCCCGGGGTGACCACCGCGGGTTGCGGCCGGGCGGGATCATGGACATGCCATTTACCGGTTGCCTCCAGGGGCGTGTCGGTAAAACCATCGATCTTTTCCGCGTTATCGGCGAGCAGGCAGCGCGGGGTGGCCAGGGCCGCCAGCAAGAGCAAGGCACAGGTGATTTTGGGCATAACAGTCACGGGCATTGGCCGGCGTTCAGGCGTTGATAAATTTGGTCCACTTCACCTTGGACGCTGCCGACTTAACCGCGGTTTCCAGAAACGCCATGCCATAGACCCCATCGTCCACCGTGGGGAAATCATAGACCCCGGTTTTGCCTTCCTGGGCATCGCGAATCGCGGCGATGGCCTCAAGATAAATGTTGGCAAAGGCCTCGATAAACGCCTCCGGATGGCCAAACGGCAGCCGGGTGAACTTTTTGGCCACGTCGGAAACGTACCCGTTGCCCCGGCGCAGGATGCGGGCGGGCTCGCCCTTGGGGATAAATTTCAATTCATTGGGGTGCTCCTGGTGCCAGGTCAGGGAGCCCAGGGTGCCGTAAACGCGGATGTTCAAGTTGTTTTCCTCGCCGCAGGCAATCTGCGAGGCATGGAGGACCCCCTGCGCCCCGCCCTGATAACGCAGCAACAGGTTGGCGTCATCCTCGAGCTTGCGGCCGGGAATAAAGGTGGTGAAGGAAGCGCACAGGGATTCAATTTTCAAGCCGGTGATGTAGCGGCCCAAGTTTTCAGCATGGGTGCCAATATCCCCCAGGCAGCAGGAGGCCCCCGCTTTTTTGGGGTCGGAACGCCAGGCCGCCTGTTTCTGGCCTTCCGCCTCGATGCGGTCCAGCAGCCAGCCCTGGGGATATTCGGCGACCACCTTGAGAATTTTGCCCAATTTGCCCGCCCGGACGAGTTCGCGCGCCTCTTTCACCATCGGATAACCGGTATAGTTATGCGTCAGCGCAAACACCTTGCCGGTTTTGCGCACCGTGGTGCGCAAGGCTTTGGCCTCCGCCAGGGTCAGGGTCATGGGCTTGTCGCAAACCACATGGAAGCCCGCGCGCAAAAACGTGGTGGCCACGGGCGCGTGCAGGAAATTGGGGGTGACAATGGAAACGAAGTCAATGCGCTCCTCGGGCGGCAGCGCGGCTTCGCGCCGGGCCATTTCCTGGTAGGTGGCATAGACCCGGGAAGGGTTGAGGAATAATTGTTCCCCCGTGGTTTGGGAATTTTTGGCGTCGGAGGAAAAGGCCCCGGCCACCAGTTCAACCTGGCCATCGAGATTGGCCGCCAGGCGATGGACTGCACCAATGAAGGCGTTCTGGCCGCCGCCGACCATGGCGTAACGAAGTTTGCGTTTGGCAGACATAAAATAGATTGGCTTAAGAATTCATAACTTATGCAATGGCCGCGCCGCCCACAAGGGCGGAATCGCAGCCGCCGAAAATTTGGGTGGACCCCAATCAGGCCACCGGAGCGCGGGCTTCAGCCCGCCGCAACGTGGAGGCGCGGCCAGGCAGCGGTTGACGGCAACCGCATGCCCCGGCGGCGGCCCTTGAACCGGGGCGCTCGCCGGAACAACCGTTCCGTCCCGTCGTTGGCTTGACACCTATTGAATGGATAATGACTATATGTTGTTTAATCATTCTATGAAGTTTAACAATCCAACCGGGGATGGCCAGTCCGCCAGTCTCAAGGCCGTGCTGATTCTGGCTTTTTTGCTCGGAATTCTATTTTGGCGCAGTTTTCTGCCGGAGTACGTCCATTTCTCCAATGACGGACCGCTGGGGCAGCAAAACACGGCCTCGGCCCATTTGCCCGATGCGTTCCGGGGCACTTGGAACGACAATAACGACATCGGCAGCGGCGCGGGGGCGTGGCCCTTTAGCGTGGCATCGCTCTTCCGGTGGGCGGTCGGGCCCATTGGTTATGCGAAGTTTCTGGCTCCGTTCGCGCTGTTCATTCTGGGCTTGGGGGCGTTTTGCTTTTTCCGGGCGTTAAAGATGTCGCCACTGGCGGTCACCTTGGGGGCCTTGGCGGCGATGCTTAATTCCACCTTTCTGTCCACGGCCTGCTGGGGGGTGGCCCCGCAGGAGATTGGGATTGGCATGGACTTTTTCGCGCTGGCGCTGGTGGTTTCCGCCGCTGGCGAAACCAGCCTGGTGAACGGGCTGGCCCGGCTGGCGCTGGCTGGTTTGTGCGTGGGGATGAATGTGATTGAAGCGGCGGATATTGGGGCCATTTTCAGCCTGTTCGTCTCCGCCTTCATCGTCCTGCACGCGCTCAATCAAGGCACCGGGCCGGCCCCGTTCCGCCTGGCCCGGGGGATTGGCCAGACGGTCATTGTGGCCGGGTTCGCCGGCTTTATTGCCTATCAAAGCGTGGTTTCCCTAATTGGAACCCAAATCCAGGGGGTGGCCGGGACGGCGCAGGACAGCGCCTCCAAGCTCCAGCACTGGGACTGGGCCACCCAATGGAGTCTGCCCAAGTCGGAAACCTTTGAGCTCTTTGTGCCGGGCCTGTTCGGCTATAAATTGGACACGCCCAATAAAATGGACCCCAATTACATGGAGCATTATGTGGGCGGCAATTATTGGGGCGGCATGGGCCGGGATCCGAATTGGGACCGGTATTATGCCGCGGGCAGCCAGGGGAATCCGCCGCAGGGGATGCTGCGGCAGACGGGGGGCGAGAACTACGCGGGCATTCTGGTGGTCTTGCTGGGGGTCTGGGCCGCGGCGCAAGCCCTGCGGAAAAGTGACTCCATTTACTCCGCCGCCCAGCGCCGGGCCATCTGGTTCTGGTCGGCGGTGGCGGTGGTGTCCATCCTCTTTGCCTGGGGCCGGTTT
>CAIZWI010000095.1 GCA_903936645.1 uncultured Verrucomicrobia subdivision 3 bacterium | reverse complement strand
CCGGGGTGGAACCATGGTACCCAAAGGAGGTGCCGGACTGGGATACGGGCGTGGCCGTGATCACCCCGTTGGTAATCGCAAAGGCCTTCATCACATCCCCGTCGCCCTGGTAATAAATCTGGTGGTTAAAATAGGCGGGTGAAGCAAATGCACCGCCAATTGCCCCGGCCACCTCCTGCACCACCTGGCTGTCGCCGGCCGCATTGAAATGCCCCATGTTGTCCCGGTCCACCAGATGCAATTTGCCCTCTTTGCCCGCGCCGATGATCAAATGCGGGTGCGCGGTGCTGCCCATTGAATCCGGCAGCAGTAACGGCCCGCCCGAGCCCAAGTCTTCGTCGGCGGCTTGCAAGGCCGCCTGGTTGTAGGGCGTGAAATAATCCGCCACCTTCAGGCTGTTGTTCGTGGTGGCCAGCTTCACAAAACTATCCGCGTAATCCCCGCCATTGGTGTTTTGGCTGAAGGAGCCATTGGCCGTTTCAAAATACAAATTGGTGTTCGCATCCACGCACAAACCATTGCCGCCCATCCACAGCGCCCCCTCGGCGGCATTGCCGCCAAAGGCCGCCACGGTGGCATTGGGGGTCGTGTTGAAAATTCGATTCGTCTGAAACACCAGGTTGGTGGCATTAAAGCCCAACACCCAGCCGTGGTAGGGATCAGTGTCCGCATAGCTGCCGTAAGCGACGTATAAAATCCCCCCGGCCAGGGTCAGGGCCGGCCGCTGGAGTTGTTGCGCGGCATGGAAAGTGACCACGCCGCCCACGCTATCCACCCCTTTGCCGGGCACCGAGGCCGCCACGGTCACCGGACTGTAGGGTTGCTCGTTGCCATTGGTAATATTCAGCGCGTGGATGCGGTGGAAATAATTCGTCCCTTCATGGGTGAACACATCCGTGTAGAGCGTCCCGGAAACTGGATCAATCACCGGGGTGCCCGTGATGCCCATTTCCGGCACCAGGTCATGGTACGCCCCGTAACGGTTGCCAAAGTCATTGTTCGGCATCACGGCGGCAATGCCCAGATTGGTCTTCCACAAGAGGCCGCCGTTGGCATCCCCGTTGCTATCAGCATCAAAGGCGTAAACGGAATCATGCTCCGTGGCCACAAACACCGCATTGCGCACGCCCTGGCCGGGAAAATTCAAGTTGGTCACGATCAGCGGCTGCGCGTAAACATGACCATCCACCGCATAAGTGAACAGCTTGCCGAAATTGGTGGTGTTCACATTGGCCAGATTCAAAACCGTTTCGTTGGTGTTGGCGCCCTGCCGGGTGTTGTCATAATGGTAGGTGGGCACCGTGATTCGGGTGACCACCAGTGTGGTAAAGGTTTTGGAAGGGCCGGCCCAGCCGCTGCCGGCCGAATTCGTGACGTAACTCGTAAAGAAATAAGTTGTGCCCGCCGCCAAGCCCGCCACCGGCGCACCAAACACGCCGGATTGGGTGCCAATCGAGGTTTGATGAGCCCAAGCCGCCGGGTTGGTGCCGCCATCAGTGGTTCCGTAATAAACCGTGACGGCCGGCCATTGATTGCCGGTATTCACCACCTGCCCGCTCAGGGTGGCCACGCCGGCAGCGATGCCCGTGGCAGGCAGATTGGTCACGGCGGGCGGAGCGGGAATGGGGGTGGTGAAGCTCAGGGAGGGAGCGGCCCAGGTTGCGCCGGTGGCATTGGTGGCGGTGGCCGTAAAATAATAAGTCGTGCTGGGCAGCAAGCCAGCCACGCTGGCACTAAAGCTCCCGGACTGCGAACCCAGGGAGACTTTGGCGGCCCAAGCCGCGGGGTTGGCTCCCCCATTGGTCGGACCGTAATAGATCCAGACCACCGGGGTGCTGCCACCAGTGGTCAAAATCCTGCCATTTAAAACCGCCGCCGAACTTTGAATGGCGGCAGCCGCGACATTGGTGACTACCGGCGGAACGGGCGGGCCGTTGAAGGTTAAGCCCACATCGAAGGTGGCGTCGTAGGCATGGCTGCTGCCAAAGGTAATGGCCCCACCGGCCACCGGCATGAGTGCCAGTTCCCCGCCCGCGTAAGGATTGCTGCCAGTGTTGGCCATGGCTTCCCATCCGCTCACGGCTTGCGTGACCTTGCCAAAGGAGTAGCCATAAACGGCATTGGCAGCGAGTGACAGATTAAAGCCACTCCACAAGAGCCAATCCCCATCCGTAAAAGAGAAATTGGTGGCGCTATAAGTTGCCAGGAGCGTGGCGGTGCCGCCGGAGACCGCATAAATGTGCAATAAATACCCTTGCGCCGAGCCCGTCCCGGAAGTGTCGCCCCCACCGGTTTTGATGGCCAGCGAGTTCAATAAATAACCCGCCCCGGCGTTGCCCGTGGTAAATGTCTGGCCGGGTTCACCGGTGCCATAGCCTGGTTGATTGTCGGTATAATAATTCAACCCATCCGCCTTGGCGTTATCGCCGGTGGTGCTGAATTGCGAAACGTCATTGGGTCCTGGCGTGGGGGCGGTGGTGCCGAGGTCGGTAAGGGTGGCGGGGGTTTGGGCGCGGGCAGAGAGGAAAATACAAAAGAGCAGCACATTGCATGAAATTAGTGGCTTTTTGAGTAAATCCAGACCGCCAGCCAGTAAAATCCCGACCGGATTCAGGCGGTTGGGAGCCCGTTTGAGCCAAGAGCTGAGCCAGCGACCGCCCAATCCATTGGGTTTATGCATGGCAAGATTATGTATCAAAACCGCCGGGGACATCGCCAGCGCCGGGCGGCTGGCCATCAACCCGGGGTGGCGCTGCCACAGGTGCGGAAATGCGATGCAAGACTTGGGGGAGGCTTTCAATGGCAATAATGGTTTGATTGGTTTGGTGGCTTGATTGCCTTTTAAATTAGTGCCGAACGGGTGATTTTTCAAATGAATTCCAACCGGGCGGGCGACGAATTCCGGCTGGAGTGCTGACGGTTCCAT
>CAIZWI010000094.1 GCA_903936645.1 uncultured Verrucomicrobia subdivision 3 bacterium | reverse complement strand
TTGGCAATGCGACCTTCAACATAGAGTGGGATAGCCCCAATTCAGGATTTGCTTGTATTGATCAAGGCAAACAAATACATGGATCACGCAAAAATTTTTCACTGGTCATTGAAGGGAAGAATTTTGTCTCACACCCTAGTAAAGTACAGCGTGTATAAGAGCCTTGATTAATTTCCCCAAATAAGTAGCGACTGGCGAATAATTTCATCCAACTCCGCCTTGGAATCGCCGCCGCCGAAGGTGAAGGTGCCCGTAAGGTGCTGCCAGTCAGACCGCGAAAGGCCATAAAGCTCCCGGCCAATGAATGTCTCCAGCGCCGCCCGTTCCGCTACGTCGCGCGGATTTTTCAACAGCTTGCCAGCGGCTTCCGCCAGCTTCTTTTTCTGCGGGGCGGTGAGTTCCGGAATCGGCATTTCATAAAGATGATGGACGCTGACACCGGTGGAAACTTTGTTGCGAACATAAAAATTCAGGGTCAGTGAATTCATTAAAGCAAGCAACGAAAGGGCTTCACCCACAGGCACTTCATCCTGCTGCAATTTTCCTTTGGCTCCCAAACTGTAACGACAGGGGGTCAAATACATGAGTTTGTGGCTGAAACAGGCGCGGGCAGGAAGAACAGCCGCGATAAGTGTACGCTCATTCGTCGAACTTCCCACTTCGCGGTACGCCAGTCGATCCCATTCGAAATGCAGTTTAAATTTGCGCTTCTCAAAAACGGCTTGAATGGATTCCTCCAAAACATCCCGTGTTTTGGGCAGTGGCTTGCCCTCAAAAATAGTTGTCTCACTACTGCGAACAAAATCCATGATTCGAAAAATCTCCTTACGCAATAGTTCAATACGAATCTCCGGCTCATTCACAAACCAGGCGGGCGGGGTAAATTTCGGGTCAAATTGGTGGATGGATTTCCCCTCCAGCAATGGCAATTCATCGGCTGAAAGTTTTTTGGTACCAATTTTGTGGAGAAATCTGGCATCCCCGGTCAAATGAAGTTCACGGCGAAATTGATAGCCCAGGCCGCCCAGCAAAGCATGCGTGCCACGAATCTTCGTTCCCAAATCGTAATCCTTCTCAGAGCGAAATTCCATGATGGCCAGATTGACCGGGGAGAATGCCGTCATCATTTCACTGCTGTAACGAATTGGTGGCGAGAAGGCATCTTTGGGATCATGCAGGTAGAATCGCGCATCAAAAATATGATTGGGCGGTGTTGGAACTCCTTTTACCACTTTGAAAAACCCAAATTTAAACCGGCTGTCCACGTCAGGAAAAATTTGTTTGGTCTTTTCCCGACCGTTTTCCACCACGGTGTAGCCTCGATTTTCAAAGGAGGTTAGTTCGTCGAGGCGGTTTTCCGTGGTGAACCAGCGGCGAAGATCCGCGCACCCCTCGTCGGTTTGAATGCCCGACGGCACCAGCAGGGACAATTGGCCGCCCTGCCGGACAAAGTTGAGGTCGCGCTCAATGAACAGCTTGTAAAGGTTCCAGTCGCCCGTGCCCTGATACTTGTAATACCGGCCAAAGTATTCTTTGTGGCGCTCGTAATAGGCCTCGTATTCGCCCCATTTCGCGGCAAATGTGGCGTTTTCCTTAAGTTCCTCGGCAAACCATTTTTCAAAGGCCGGCCCATCCATGCCCAATTTGCTGAATTGGGGTTTGTCCCGGTAAACACTCGCGGCAAATTCCTTGCGCACGGGTTTGAACCCTTCCCAAGGTGGATTGCCAACAATGCCATCAAAACCGGGATTGGCGCGCGCTGTGCCATCAGCGTTAAACCAGCAAGGCCAGAAGTGCAGGGCCACCCCGCCCGGTTCGCACGGCAGGTTTTCCCCCTGAAAATGCTCGATAAAGTTGGCATGCACTTTGGTCCGCAGCGCCAACGCCTCATCCAGCGCCTCATGATTCATGGGATTGGCAATATAGCGCTGGCGCAAGTCGGACAGTTTCTTGAGTTCAGCCTGGTGATATTCCGCCAGCCAGGCGGTCTGCTTCTCCACTGGCACGTCCACCAGCGAATCGGCGGCATGAAAGTTGAGTTGGAGATTCGGCAGGATTTTGACGATCTCCATCTTGAGCAAGCGGTAGTTGTAATCCTCCGGCGAGAGTTTGACCGCTTCTTTCCAAATATTGGTCTTGGCGACTTCAATCGCGCCCGGGTCCTTGTCGCAACCGTGGATGTGCCAGAGCAGGATGCGGGCAATCAGAATAAGATTGTTTTCAAAACAATGCCGGCGGCGGAAGTCGAGTGCCGCCTCCACGTTGGGCGGTAGTTCCGCCAGGTACATCTCCCCGTTATCCGGCTTGAGCATCTTGGCCACCCAGGCACTGGCGGCCTCAATGCGCCGGTAGTGCCGCCAGAAAGCGCGCAGAACTTTGATGAGGAAGCCGCCGGAGCCACAGGCGGTGTCCGCCACGCGAATTTCGGCCAGTTGCGCCATCAGCTTGTCGGCCGCCACAAAATCGCACTGCTGGCTGCCCACGGCGGCACAGATTGCATCCACAATCTTGCCGGCCAGCGAATTGACCAGGGAATCCGCCATTGGCCCGGTGATGCCGGCCGGCGTGTAATAAATGCCCTCATCCTTGCGGTTCGAGGCCAGGAACATCTCGTAGCTTTTGCCAAAGATGTCCTCGTCAATGCGCCGGTAGTTATAATGGACAATGCCCCGGCTGAACGCCTGGTCCCACGGGTTGACGCCCAGGACGAAATTCAGTTTTTCGGAGAATTTCTGGAGGTTGGCGGGGCTTTGCTCCAGCCGGTCCCAAATGCGCGCGGAAAAAATTTCCGTGTCGTAATATTCATCGAAAAACTCCTCGAACACCGCGAGGAATTTGGGGATGACCCGGTGCGCCCCCTTGGGCTCCCAGAGCTTGGTGAACCGGGCGTACTCATCCTGCGTGAACCGGTATTGTACCAGCCCATAATCCTCAATGGTGCGGGCAAAGATCAGCTTGTTGATCAGCAGAATAATGGATTCGGCGGCCAGCTCGGGCTGCTTCCATTTGACCTTGTCAAACTCATGATACCAGATTTTGAGGTCGGCAAAAAATTGCTCCTCCAATTCTGGCTTCTCGACGGTGTCCTCAATGCGCCGGACGGCATCCAGCACGCTGCGGGTTTCCCGGCAGCGGACGAGGAAATCCGCAAACGGGGTTTCGGCAAACGGTTTGTTCTCGAAATAAAAATCCCGGGCGCCAAAAAACCACGCGGTTTGGAGGTCGGTGAGCACCAGGTATTCGTTATCCCGTAAATATTTTTTGACCTGGGCAAAGTGCTGCTGGGGGGTGGCCGGGTGCCGCCAAAGCGCGTCCGGGCCGTCCGTCTTGAACAGCGGCTTGAGTTCCAGCGGCAGGGGCAGCCCCATGGGATCCGGTAGCATGAAATCCACAAACCCCTCCTGCAAACCCACCTGCCGGGTGGGTTGAAACCCGAGCAGGTCCTTGCACAGGGCCGTAAGCAAATCCTCGGCGGCGGACTCCGGCTTGGAGCCGTTTTTCAGGTCGCGGAGGTACTTTACAATGGGTGGGTAAGGGGAAAGCGGCTGGGTATCCAGGGCCAGCGGGAGGAAATCCACCCGTTCGCGCGCGGTCAGGGCGCGGAGGGCATCAAGGATTTCATTAGCAGTCATGACGCCGCAGTTTGGGGGAATACTGTTGGGAAGGCAATTGCATGATTGGCTTTTGCCCTTCCCAGGGTGTGAGACAAATTTCTTCCTTCGCCCGAGCCTTGCCCCGGAGGGGCGCCGGAAATTAGCCGGGGGCACCTGTCCGCCCTAGCTCTGTGCGCAGGCGGAAGCTTGGCGCCGCCCCCGGTACCCAGCCCGGAACAATCGCGCCCCGGCAGGGGCGCTGGAAAATGGCGAATCCATGCAATCCCTAGACTTCTAGATGCTTATTATCCCAAAACCCGTGAAAATGAACCTGCCGGAAGAATTTTGTCT
>CAIZWI010000093.1 GCA_903936645.1 uncultured Verrucomicrobia subdivision 3 bacterium | reverse complement strand
CGAATCGTGCAGGCGGCGCGCAGCACATTTTTTTGTGCGCATTGCCAAACTAAATAACGAAAACCGATTGACGTTTGGCCGGAACATTTGTAGATTTTACGTCCATTTGCGTTCCAGAGTAGCTCAATGGTAGAGCACGCGGCTGTTAACCGTGTGGTTGTAGGTTCGAGCCCTACCTCTGGAGCCAATTTAGTAATCTTAAATCAGTTGTTAGGGTTAGCTAGTCTGCCCAATCCCTTTAAAAATCGGTGCAAGAGTAATATTCCCAAAAACTTCGCAAAATATTTCGGAAAATCCGCAAAACCAGCTGGTTTCCGATTTAAAAGCCCCCAAAACTGCCAAGGTGGGAACCAAAGCCTAAATGATTCGGTCCGCGCCGATGGAAAGAATTACTCCGACAAGCTGAAATGAATTGTCGGCCGAATTTTCCGTGAGTTAAGCCAGAACCATGCCGTAGAAGTGCATGGCTTCAATCCGTTGGTTGTCACGCCAGGTGAAGGTTGCTCAATACTGGTCTGAAAAAACTTAAATTGCTATCCTTCCCAATCCGGCTGCCGGGGGGGCGTTGCTCGGAGTGTTTCGCGCCGATCTGACCGCCAAAGGTAACTCACCCAACGCGAGCTGAAAATCCTCGAACTGGCGGTCCAGGACCTGGTGAAGTAGGAAATTCGGGATCGGCTCGCGATCAGTTACTAGACCGTCATGGCGCAGGTCTGTCACATTGATGACCAGATCCATGTGCCCAGCCGGTCGGAGACCGGGTGCAAATTCATTTCGGAAAACTCCCCGGCCAGCCCGCCGCCGCCCGCCCTTGGCAGCTAAAATCCCGCTTCCCGGGTTTTGCCCTCCAGTTGCTGGCACCTGGTTCCGGCAGCCTCTTGACGGCGCGTTGCCGGCGCGGTTCAAGCCCCCCGGATCGTTGCTCCAACGTCCGCCTTTCAACCTTGCTTTGCATGCCTGAAGCAAGGCAGCCCGGGCCGGTTGCAACGAGTATTAATGAGCATTATTTGGAAATGACCTTCCGGCTGGCTGGCGCCACCAACGCGCTGTGCCGCCCCGGAAACCGGGGACCATGGATGCTGGTGCTGAATCGTGCTCCCGCAACTGATAACAATAAATGATCGCAAAAGAAGTGGTCTGAACAAAAAAAGGAAAAAACCTTCGAAAAAATGTTTACTCGCCCGGGAATTGTGATTATTTATTTAGCACGGTATAAGAAACGTACACAAAAAAGAAGAACCCCTGAACTAAAATGAAAATTAATTATTTGCAGCAACTCATCAACGGCCTGGCGCTGGGCATCGCGGTGGGAGTCATTACCCAGACTGCCTGCGGCCAGATCTATGTCGCGAACATTGGCACGAGCGCGCTGCTCCAATACAACTTTGACGGCACCCTGGCCAACCCCACCCTGCTGACGGGGTTGAATCATCCGGATGGCATCGCCTTTGCAGGTGGTAATATTTATGTGGCGAATTCGGGATCCAGAATGATTGCGGAGTACACCACCGCTGGTGCCCCCGTTAATACGAACCTGGTTGGCACTTTGAATAGTTCCTTGCGGGGTCTGGTGGTTTCGGGGGGCAGCTTGTATGTCGCTGAGAATCAAGCCACGGTAAACGTGATTGGCAAGTATAATGCCGTTTCGGGGGCCGCCGTCAACGCCGCCCTGGTCACTGGTTTGGGCGGACCCGTCGGTCTCGCGTTATCCGGGCCTAATCTCTATGTTGCCAATTCCACCAGCGGCACCATTGGCGAGTATGATGCCACCACCGGGGCGGCCATCCATGCCTCGCTGGTTTCCGGGTTGAGCGGCCCTTTTGGCCTGGCGATTTCGGGAAATGAACTTTACGTGGTGAACCAGAACGCCGGCACCATTGGCGTCTACGACGCCATTTCGGGCGCGGCCATCAACACCACGTTGGTCTCCGGTCTGAGCTTGCCCACGACGCTGGCGTTATCGGGGGGCGACCTCTTCGTTGTCAATCAAACCGGTGGCACCGTGGGTGAATACGACGCCACCACTGGCGCCGCGATCAATAAACAATTTATCACCGGTCTAAGCTCGCCCACGTTTATTGACATTGAAAATCCCGTCTCCGCGCCTGAACCCTCCACCTTTTGCCTCCTGACCGGAGTGGGGCTCTTCGGCCTGGCCTTGCGCGGTCGATTCTGGCCCCATCAAGCCTGATTCCCTCATTCAATCACCACTAGCGCGCCCGTCGTCGCCTCCACGCCGGCGCGCTTTTTTTACCGACTTGCCGGACAGCTGAAAGCCTGGTGACCCTAAGGCTGGTTGCCAGTTAAAATTCACTGCAAAAAATTCGCGTACCCTTGCTCCAGCGTTGCCCCCCATGCGGGTCCTCGTTAAGCTGCCGGCATGAAACCACTTGTCCTCAAAGAATATGGCCGGCTGGTCATGGAGGATTGGGCCATGCCCGCATTGCAGCCGGACGAAGTGCTGGTCCGGTGCGGGCGTGCGGGATTTGCGGCAGTGATGTGCATGGACTGGATGGCCGCACCGGCCGCCGCATTCCACCGCTGATCATGGGGCATGAGTCGGCGGGGGAAATTGCCGGGGTAGGCCCGGCCGTAATCGCCTGGCAGCCGGGCGACCGG